>DDXO01000022.1 GCA_002347155.1 Caldifarciminota bacterium UBA2258 | reverse complement strand
TGCCGAAGGAGTATGGGAGTGCGAGTTCGGTGCATGCGTACTTCCTTGAGTGGAAGCGCTGCGGGGTGTTTGTGAAGATGTGGCGGCGGGGTTTGGCCGAGTATGATGAAATGGAGGGGATTGCCTGGTCGTGGCAGAGCATCGACGGCTCGATGGTGAAAGCTCCGCTGGCGCGGGAAGCGGTCGGGCCGAACCCCACGGATCGGGGGAAAAAATGGGACGAAGCGCAGCCTGCTCGTCGACGCGCGTGGAATCCCGCTGTCGCTAGTCGTGAGCGGTGCCCAACGGCATGATGTGAAACTACTGGAGCCGACCTTAGCCGCCCTCGTAGTCCGTCGTCCAAAGGCCCAGGTCCAGCACCTGTGTGCGGACAAGGGCTACGTCGGAAAGCCTGCAGAGATGGTGATAGTGCAGTGGGATTACGTTCCACACGTTCGCCAGCGTGGCGAGGAACGCCAGGCCAAGAAGCACAATCGCCGGTATCGACCCAAGCGATGGGTTGTGGAGCGAACCCATTCATGGCTGAACCGGTTCCGCAAACTCCTGGTTCGCTACGAGAAACTGGCAGCGAGCTACGAAGGACTACTGGAGATTGCATGTGCGATAGTCGTCTTTCAAAGAAGTCTGTCTATTTACGGATAAGCTCTAAGGTCATCGACGGTCAATTTGGCAATCACACCGTGGTCGTATTCCACGACAGTCTTCGTGCGGTCTTGGTCGGCATGGGGCGGTTCGAGCTTCTTCAGCGCCGAGCCTACCCAATCAACCAGCTGAGGGTACACAAGTATCAGCTTTGTGAAAGTGGCCTCTTCCTCGGTCGCGAAGTGCTGACCAACGAAGGCCACTTCTGCCATATAGGTAGAGTACCTTGGGCCGGAGCCGATCCCTGGCAAGCTCATGCTGCTTTGCAGGCATCTTGCGAGCGTGACCTTTGTTCCGTTTGAGAGCTTACCGAGGATAACAGGGAAGCGTCTGGACAACATCTCGGGCGTGATCGGGCCGGGACTCTCGAAGGGCGCCCAGTCTGACTCAAGGTCTCCAGCCGTCTCAATGAGAATACCCGTATCCGGTGAGACATAAACCCTGCCTGTGACCCTGCGCTCAGGCGATTGAGGCAGCCACCACTCGCTCAGGCGGTCATTGTCCAATTCGCTCATGGGCTACTCTATTGGCCATTTGGGAATGGCCTTGTCGATCTCGGACATCAGGCGGATGGTTTCTTTGATTGCCACGACGATGCGCTGGCAGTGCGTGATATCGGCGTTCGAGAGCTTGCGGCCCTTGCGGTCCTTGAGCCACTTCTGCAAGACCTGGTAGCCGCCGATGTGAAACTCGAACCACTCCGGCTTCACGCCCTCGAAGTACTGCTCATCGTTGATGAGCACCCGCGCCTTGTTGTCGTCGTAGGTTACCTTTTCGACCGTGTCCGAGCCTTTCTTCGGGTACTTGGACAGGAAGTCATCGACCTTGGGCGATTCGAGCAGGTGCAGGGCGACCAATTCGCGGCCGAGCGCGACGAGCTTCCAGAACAGCTTCTTGTCCGAAGTCAGCGGCACGCGCGGAAAGTCTATCTTCAGGAACTCCGCATACCGCTTCCGATACGTCGGCGAATGGAACACGGCGTAGATGTAGTTGAACACGTCTTCGGGTCCGAACAGCTTGGCGCTTGGGGCTTGCGGCTTGATGCTGTCCTGCTCAGGAACGAACTTCAGCCCGAGCCTCTGTTCCATCTCCGCGACGAACTTCGGGCTCAGATTCGGCCTCCGCCCATCTCTCCCCGCTGGCCACGAAGAATCATCGCCGAATCGTTGCTGAGCGCCCGCACGTGGTGTCTGTGCGTAGACGTACAGCGGGAATACCTGCGTTCTCTCCCGTGAGGCCAGCGACAACGGGTCTCTGTCCGCCAGGAGGCGGGTCGCCAGCACATGCCGGAACAGACCAGCTGACAGCAGCCTGGTTGTCAGCAATGCCAAGTTGGGCCTCAGCATATGCTGCATGACGTCATGCGCGGGTCGGCTGGTTAGCTTTGGGTCGTAGTAGAGCCACCGCGTGTCGAATGGTCTGTAGAGACACTGCACGAGGTGACAGTCGTCGTAAGTCGTCTCACGTCTCCGCGCGAGGAGATTGTAGCTCGACGAATCCCTGACTCCGTACTTTTCAGCGAATGGATCGCCCAGAGCATCTGGCGAGTAGAAGACTCTCATCCTCTCTGCCAGCCCTGCCCTCTTCACGTCGTAGAAGAGCGCATCTCTGTCCGTGCCCACACCGTTTGCTTGGAGTGCTAGCGCATCCACGAGCGCTGAGTAGCTACCGTACTCATCACCGTGTTTGCTGCTCCTAGGCACGAGGAACCATCCGTCGGCCTCAGGAGTCAATGTATGCCAAGCGGTGTCATCCAGTGAATGAGCCGCAAGGTGAGCATACTTGGGCTCGCGCAACCCCCAGATGTCTGCATGTCGGACAGTGGCGGGCGCCGCCTGTCCGCTTGACTTGGCGAAGATGCCAACTGCGACACCCTGCTGTATGTCGAAGACATTCTCGTCCTTGGAGCCATCGGGGCTGACTTCCTTGCGCTTGCTGCTGCCATGAAGGTCAACAAGGTGGATGTCGTCGAAGCTCCCGAGCAACGACTTCCGCATTCCGCGATGAGTCACACCATCGAGATAGGTGTTGTTCGATATGTACGCCAAGATGCCGCTGCCGGTGCGGTCTATGCGCCACTGACCCCAGCGGATGAACTTGATGTAGTCATCATCGAGGTTGAGCTTCTTCTCGTTGAGGTCTTTCTTGTAGTCCTCGATGAGGTGGAGGATCCACTTGCCCTTGTTCATCATTCCAAAGTTCGAGTACGGCGGGTTGCCGAGCACAACCATGATGGGTTTGTCTCGTTTGATGTCGGTGGCGGCGTTGGCTTCGTCGGAGATGTACTGGGCAAAGAGGACGTCGGACTTCTTGGCCGCTTCTTCAAGTGTGTTGGTGAGGAAGATGCCGAGGCGTTCGTCCGAGCCGAAGTCATAACCGGTGTCCTGCAGGAGCAGGCCGAGTTTGAGGTGCGCGACGGCGTAGGGAGCCATTAGGAGTTCGAAGCCGAAGACTCGTGGCAGGAGCGAGTCGCGGACGTAGCTGGACCACGAGCCGTACTGGCCTTTGGCTTTGACCCGCTCGTGGATGAGCTTGATGACATGATAGAGGAACGTGCCGGTGCCGCAGGCCGGGTCGAGCACGAGCACTGAAGGGTCGGCCAGGCCTTCTTTCTTGCCGAACTTCTCTTTGAGCAGCCAGTCCACCGAGCGGACGATGTACGATACGACCGGCTCGGGCGTGTAGTAGACGCCGCGGGTCTTGCGGAGCTTGGGGTCGTAGGCGGCAAGGAACGTTTCGTAGAAGTGGACTACCGGGTCTTCCTGGCGCGTGCGCTTGCCGAAGTCCTTGAGAATCGAGGCAATGTCCGAGTGGTCGAGCAGGAAGGTGATGGCGTCTATCGCGCCCGCGACTTTCTCGTTGAGGTCACCGGCCATGATGCTGGAGAAGAGCTTGCGCAGGAACGGGTTGGTGCGCGGCAGGTAGCTGGCCGCATTGTCGCGGGCAAAGACGATGCCGGTGTCGGCGTTGCACTTGCCGGCGAACAGACCGTAGCAGATGGTCTGGGCGTACATGTCGGCGAACTTGGGCACGTCGAGGTCAGGCAGGAGGACTTCGCGGAACGCCTTCAACTGGGAGTGGAGTTCCTGCCCGGCCGATTCGGCCTCGAACGATTCGACTATCACGCGCCTGACCCACTTGGCGAGCGTGGCCATCCGCTGGGCGAGTTCCTTGGGGCTGCCGACCGTCTTGACGTCGGCCGTGAGGAAGTTGTCGAGCAGGGTCAGCAGCGCCTCGCCGCTTTGGTTGTGACGGCGGAGCTTGCCTGAGTCGAGGACCGTGGCGATGCGGACCGTGTCGGCGAGGTTGCCGTTCTGGTACCAGCGTAACTCAAGGTAGTCGGTGAGTATCAGGTTGGGGATGTGTTCGAGGTAGCGCTTGAGTTGGGGCGACTCGGCAATCTCGGTAAGGTCGAGCCCGACGTCTTTCGTCTCGATGAAGCCGAGCGGGGTCTCGCCGAGGAGGACCTTCATGTCCGGGTGCCCGGCTGCGGACGAGCCCTTGGGCTCGTTCACGCAGACGATGCCCTTCTGAAGCTGCTGGATGAGTTGCTGGAGCGCGGGGCGGTGAGTGTGCTCGGTCGAGTCGCCGCGGGCGAGGTTTTTGCCGACCTGCTTGAGATAGGCCGCTATCGCCTCAAGCCGCTTGTTGAGCACGCGTAAATCTAGGCGCAAGGCCGCCGATGTCAAGCACTTGGCGCAGGCAGGTGCCGACGGGTTCCGCCGGAAGCCGAAGATTGTTCTGTAAACTCGGCCGACTTCCCCGTATAATATGGTATGGCACCAGGACTCACAACGTCAGAAAGGAGTGCTGCCCCACGATGAACCGCTGAAACGCGGACGACCTTGTGGTGTACGCATATGACTAGCCTGGTCGCCAGCATGGCCCACAGAGGAGGGCCAACTGCAAAGCAGAAGCATGAACATGACATCGTGAGCCTACGCCTGACTTGCCAGGGCGGGCCCCTGCAGGCGAGGGCTCAGCTGCCACTAGTGCCGAGTAGGTACACGCAGCCCGCAAAGAACGCATGGCCCGCCCCAAGGAGATGCGTTCTACCATGGCTGACTGTACCGACCCGTCTCGCGGCGCCAGTGCGGCGCTGGACGAACTAAGCCAGAACTACGCCGCGTACCGAGAGAGGCTTGCGAAGGAGCTATGCCGTACCTTCAGGTCCTACCGACTGACTCGATACGAAGCCTGGGACCTCGCCGACAGAGCCTTAGAGAAGGCGGTCAGGAGCATCTGGAGATTCGACCCGACAGAAGGAGTCAAGCTAATGACGTGGCTACACACCATAGCCCGTCGTTGTGCGTTGGACTACGTTCAGTCCGCCCAGCGGCTGAGGGTGACTGTGAGCCTGGACGACGAGAAGGAGGAGCAGCGATTGCCGTCTTCGGACGACCCGGCCGAGGTTCACGAACGGAGAAGGTTGGCCGAGCGGGTACGGGCTGCCGTCGATTCTCTGCCTGGGGGACAGAGAGACGCCGTCCACTTGTGCGATTTCGATGGGCTGTCCCACGAGGACGCAGCCGTGGCGATGAAGGTTCCGTTGCGCCGGCTGCGTCAGTTACTGTACGAGGGCAGGGCTGCCCTCGGCAGGAACCGCAAGCTGAGGGAGTTGTGCTATGGCTGTGACTTCTTCCGCAAGGAAACGCGCCCCAGGAAGAGCCGAAGTCGCGGCGATGATGGAGTTCGAGGCTGAGCTTTCGACTGGCCGTATTCCAGACATCGCGGCGCATCTTGCCCGTCACCCCCGCCTAGCGCGTCGCTTACGTCCCGTGTTTGATGGCATGCTCGTTCTCCGCGCGGTGAATCAGCTCAGACGCAGGCGATAACACTTAGCGAATCGAGATTGAACCCCGGTCATGCGGCCGGGGTTCTTCTTCTATGTAAACTTGACGCGGTCATCCGTATAAGATAGCGAAGGGGCTTGAATGCGTTCAGGCCTCACGAATCAGCAAAGTCCTGACTGTGCGGGGAAACCCGCAGGAAGGATGGGATCTTATGATAGACCCCACGAAGAGGATCGCCAACTGGAACGTCGGTTACAACACCGAGCGGATAAAGGCGATCGTTGATGAGAAGCGGCCGACGATGCTCGCGAACGTGACCGCGCTGTATCCGATGATCGCGGCGATGGAGCTGCAGGTCAAGCAGGTCTGCGATGGAGCCGGAGTGCCGACCATCCAGTATCCGTTCTACCTCTGCTTCGGCCGGGAGATGTGGGCGCTTTCGCGCAAGGACATCTCCGGCGAGTCGCTGGCGATTGAGGCGGCAACGCTCATCGCGAAGTGGAAGGCCCGCGGCCTGACCGAGGCCGTGCTGCAGGCCATCCGCACCGACGTCTTCAACGTCGCTGCACCCATCGCGCCGTAACCGGCAGCGGTTGGGAAGGAGAAGGCCGGCGGGCGCAAGCCCGCCGGCCCTTCGCGTTGCTGGACTCCGTGTGCACCCGGCCTATGATTCTGCACCATGGCTGAGAACGCAATCGAAGTACGCGAGCTGACCAAGGCATTCAGCGACGTGGTCGCGGTCGGCGGCATCAGTTTCGAGGTGAGGCGGGGCGAGGTGTTCAGTCTGCTCGGGCCGAACGGCGCGGGCAAGAGCACTGCGATTTCCATCATCTCGGGTTTGCTCCGGCCGGACTCCGGCGACGCTCTCGTCATGGGTCACTCCATCCTGAAGGAGAGCATGGCCGCGCGGCGGTGCCTGGGCGTGGTGCCGCAGGAGGTCGCGCTGTACAGCGACATGTCGGCGCGTGAGAACCTGGTGTTCTGGGGCCGGATGTACGGGCTTTCGGGCAAGGACCTCGAAGCCCGGGTGGATGAGATGCTGGCAGCGGTCGGGTTGGCCGAGCGGCAGAAGGGGCGCATTGGGACATTCTCGGGCGGGATGAAGCGCCGGGTGAACATCGCGGCCGCTTTGCTGCACTCGCC
This sequence comes from Caldifarciminota bacterium UBA2258, assembly GCA_002347155.1. GTDB lineage: Bacteria > Hydrothermota > Tepidihabitantia > Tepidihabitantales > Tepidihabitantaceae > UBA2258. The sequence goes on along the minus strand of DDXO01000022.1, from coordinate 14,769 downwards.
TGCGGTCGTGATAATGGATGAGCCCACGGTCGGCATCGACCCGCAGAGCCGGCGCCACATCCTCGACCATGTGAAGGAGCTGAACCGGCAGGGGATGAGCGTGCTCTACACGACGCACTACATGGAGGAGGCAGAGGAGTTGTCGAACCGCATCGCCATCATGGACAAGGGCAAGGTCATCGCTTCGGGAACGCGCGATGAGCTTGTCCGCATGGTCGGCGAGCAGGCGCGGGTAGACCTGGCCGTGACGGGCGAGCCGGATAAGGCGGCCGAGGCCTGGCGCAAGGTCACGGGTGTTTCCCGCGCCACGGTCGAGCAGGGGCGCGTCGCGGTGCTGGCCGCTGATGCCGACGCGGTCGTGCCCAGGCTCTTCGAGTCCGCGGCGCAGGCAGGCTTCCACATCAGTTCGGTTGACATCAAGGAGCCGAACCTGGAGACCGTGTTCCTGTCGCTGACCGGCCGTGCGCTGCGGGACTGACACAAGGCCGCGTGTAACCACGGATGAACACGGATAAACACAGATGTGGATTCAGATAGACCAGAATTCAGAAACGAGAATGGCTGATCTCATCCGGGCTGAAGGCAGACGCCAAAGGTCGACGTGCCTTCCGAACCCAATCTGTGTCCATCTGTGTTTATCTGTGGTTGATAGTATGTTTGTCCTTGGTGACCGATGACTGAAGTCCATATCGCTGCCAAGGACCTGCGCGGGGCTCTGCGCAGTCGTTACTTCATCGGCGTGGCCGTGCTCATCCCGCTGCTCGTGACTTCCCTGTTCTTCTTTGCGTTCGGCGGTCGAGTGAAGGAGATAGGCAAGGGGCCGGCCATGGCGCCGATCCGCACCGTCGCGGTCAACGCCGATACGGGCAGCATGCAGCTCGGCAGGCTCGTTCTCAGCGCTCTCTCGGGTCCGCATCTCCGCGGGGTGGTGTACTGCGTGGAGGTGATTGACACCACGCAGGCGCGGCTGGCGCTGGCGCGGCGCCAGGCGGATGTGGCCGTGGTTATCCCGCCCGGGTTCAGCACGGCCGTGACCGACAGCGCAGGTCGGGCCGAGGTCATGCTGCTGGCCGACCCGGTGAAGACCATCGGCCCGGCAATCGTGCAGGCGGTGCTGCAGCGGCTGCTCGATGCCTTCTCCGGTTCGAAGATGCTGTTGAACACCTATAGCAGCGCGGCCGGAAAACGGGGGCTGTCCCGCGCCGAGTCGAGCCGAATCGGGGACAGATCCGCGCCGAGTCCTACGCAGGCGCTCCGTGGACCTGTCCCCGCTTCGGCTCAGTTGTCCAGCGACCAGAGGATAATCGCCCATCTGATGCAGCAGTACCAGGCAGCGGCGCAGTCGGGCGTGGAGGCACTTTCGGTCCGTTCGCCGGCGGCGGGCGAGGATTTGTCGGCGATGTTCCGGAAGATGATGTCCGGCATCTTTGCCGGGCTGATGGTATTCTTCGCGTTCTACACCGGCGCCTATACGGCCTTGTCGCTCGTGCGCGAGCACGAGGACGGCACTCTGGCGCGGTTGTTCACGATGCCGGTCGGACGCGCGCGGATACTGGGCGGCAAAATGCTCTCGGTGGTTGCCACCGTCGCGGTGCAGGCGGCCCTGCTAATCGTCGCCTCTACGTTCCTTTTCGGCCTCCGCTGGGGCCAAGCCGCGAGTTCCCTGCTGGCGCTGGCCGGAACCGTGGCGGCAACTTCCGGGTTCGGGGTGATGCTGGCGTCGTTCATCAAGACCACACGTCAGGGCGGACCGGTCCTGGGCGGCGGCCTGAGCGTGGCCGGGATGCTCGGCGGCCTGTTCACCCAGGCAGTGCCCAGTATGCCGGCGGCGTTCAACCGTGTGGCGCTCTGCCTGCCTCAAGGCTGGGTCATGCGGGGCTGGAATATCGCAATCAGCGGCAGGCCGGCAGCCGACCTGCTGGTGACTTTCCTCGTGATGTTTGCCTGGGGCGCGGTCTGCTTCGCTGTCGGCGCGGCAGTATTCAGGCGCAGGTTTGCCTGAGTTATGGGACGCATTCTCGCCATCACCGCCAAGGACCTGAAGCAGATTCTGCTCGACCGGCGTTCGGCCATCTTCCTGGTGCTGATGCCGGTCGTTTTCACTGCCTTTCTGGGTATTGCGTTCCGCTGGCCCACGCACGGCGACCCGCGACCGGTGGTCGGCGTGTGTGACCTCGACTCGACCGGGCTGAGCGGGCTGGTGACAACGCAGCTCGAGGCAGGCGGACTGGTGCGGGTGGAGAGGCTGGGACGCGCTGAGGCGGGCAAGGCCGACGACCTGATACGTCGCGGCCGGTTCGACCTGGTGCTCTTGGTTCCGGCCGGCTACGCGCAGGGCGAGGCTGCCGGTCCGCTGCCCGAGGCGGTGTGCGACCAGTCCGAACCGCAGGCACAGGCCGCGCTCCGCGCAGTCGAGGCGGTAGCCGCAAGGCTTGCCCTTTCGGGGCGGGTCGGCGAATTGGTCGCGGGCGCGGTCGGGCCGGGCGCGAATGCGTCCGACCTTGCCGTCCAGGCGAGCACGGGCTGGCAGGAACCGGCCCTCTCGATCCGTCGTGAGGGAACCGGCCCGGCTCCGGTCAAGCGGCGCGAGGTCGCCAGCGGGTTCGCGCAGTCGTCGCCCGGCACGCTGGTGCAGTTCGCCATCTTCGGGGTAATGACCGCCGCGCTGTTGCTCGTGCTTGAACGGCGCAGCCGGACTCTGGGCCGGATGCTCTCGGCACCGGTCACGCGCGCGCAGGTAATCGCCGGGCACGTGCTGGCGATGTTCACGGTTACGTTCCTGCAGGGCTTGTTGCTCATCGTTCTCGGGCAGCTCGTCTTCGGCGTAGGCTACGCCCGGGCGCCGGCCGGGGTACTCGTGGTGCTGGCGGCGCTGTCGCTCTGGGTGGCAAGCCTGGGGCTTTTCATCGGCGTGATTGCCAGGACCCAGGAACAGGTGAGCATGTTCTCGATGATAGCGATGTTCCTGTTTTCGGCCGGTGGCGGGGCGTGGTTCCCGCTCGAGATAACCGGCCGGGCTTTCTCATTCATCGGGCACCTGCTGCCGAGCGCGTGGGCGATGGACGGGTTCCAGAACGTCGTCCTGCGGGGACTTGGCTTCGGCTCGGCGCTGGGCCCGGCTCTGGTCATCATCGGTTACGCTCTGCTCTTCTTCGCGGTTGCGGTCTGGCGGTTCCGGGCAGAATAGCCCAAGCGCAAGCTCAAGCACAAACCCAGTCCGCTTGACGGTAGTCCAGTCCAGTGCTACAATTCGGCTGTGGAAGAGACTAGACCGAGACTGAATCTGCAAGTCGTGGTCAGCGTTTTACTGCTGGCGGGCGGCCTGTCAGCCTCGACCAACAACGGCGCGCTGGCAGGCAGGGTGCGTGACGCGCTGAGCGGCGAACCTCTCGGGGGAGCGGTCGTGATGATCGGTGGCAACACGGACTACGGTGCTGTCGTGGACTTGAAAGGGAACTACCTGATGCCCACGCTGCCCGAGACGGCAGGAACCGTCATAGGAGCAGATGTCGGCTACGACGCCATCTCCGTACCCTACAGCGCTGCTGCGGGGTGCACCACACGTATGGACTTCTACCTATATCGGACACCTCCGATGAGCCTCGCGCAGTCGCAGTTTGCGGAATCACTTCTGCGGGTACGTGGAATGGATACCATACACGTGGACACGGTCGCCGTGCCCCTCAGCACAGGCGACCCGGCCGCGCTGTCGCGGAGTAACCGCGTGAGGCGCGCCCTGCTGGAACGCTACGTCAAAGGCGGAGGATATCGGGCTGCACTGACTTTCGAGCCTTGGCGGCCGTTTCCACGGCCGAAAATCGAACCGCATATTGTCGACCCATCGCGGCCGGATCCAACGCAGCGGCCCGAACGCGCAGCGCCATCGATCGTCGTCCCTGGGCGACCGTATGTTCTCAGGCCGAACGCGATGGTCGCAGCCGGAAAGGGACTCTGTTTCTACCGCAAGTACAACCCGCGGGGCGAGGCCTATTCCGATTGGAGCCAAGCTACCCATCAGGTGACATCGGTGACTGCCGGCTACTTCAGGGTTGAGCCGGATGGAAGACCGGACTTTGTCCCGTGCGGCAAATGCCCGAAGGACAAGTGGTTGGTCCTCAGACTCACCCTGCTAGGCGGTGGAACGGTGTTCTTCTAGCTCGTAGGGATCAGGGGGACACGCCCCAATTCCCCGCCCGGCCAAGCTAAAGACACCGTCACAGCGCAAGCTCAAGCTACCAGAAAAGAAAAGCGGGAGCTGTGCTCCCGCAATCCAAAGGTCGCGTCCCGGCTCAGCCCCCGGCGCGGACGTGGAAGATGTCGCCGTCGTTCACAATCTCGTCCTTGCCGGCAAGGCGAACAAGATTGCGCGCGGCCGCCTGCTTCATGCAGCGGACGGTCATGAAGGTCTTGTGCGGTATTACTTCGGCGCGGATAAAGGTCTCGGCCAGGCGCGTGTGGATAGCTCCGGCAGCGTCACGGGCACAGGTATTGCGCCGGATGGTCCAGGCTTTCACTTCGTCTTCGCCCACGGTGAGGAATGATATCAGGCCGACGTGCTCGTAGACGACCCGCGACAGGCGCTGGATGCCGCATTCGGTGAAGCCGTACTCTCGCAGGAACAGTTCGCGGTCGGCCTCGTCGAACTGGCTGATTTCCGACTCGATCTTGCCGGAGAGCTCGAGGTAGGCGAAGCCGTTCGCGGCGCACTGCTCCCTGACATGGGCCTGCTCAGGATAGGATTTCGCGCTGAGCTGGTGCTCGTCGGTGTTGACCGCGACGATTATCGGTTTGGCCGTGAACAGGCCGAGCGTGCCGAGCACCTTGGACTCGGCCGGGGTGAACTCCTGGCGGCTGACCAACTGCTCGTTCTCGATGGCCGAACGGACCGCGGTCAGCAGCTTTTGCTCCTTCTGCTCGTCGTCGCTTAGCTTGTGTCGCTTCTTCTCAGTCTCGGCAATCCGTCCCAGGCGGCCCTCGACCACCGCAAGGTCGCGGAGAATCAGTTCGGTCCGGATGGTGTCGAGCTGGCGGGCCGGGGTCTCGCAGTCCGCCGGCCACGCGACCGCAGGATTGTCGAAGGCGCGGACCACGCAGAGAAGCGCGTCGGAGTTCTGGATGAACTGCATCACCCGGTTCTTCTCGCCCTGCAGGGCGCCGGCGTCGAAGCCCGGCATATCGGTAAATGTCAGGCTGGCGAGCGTGACCTTCTTCGGGCTGAAGATGAGCGCCAGTTCGTCCACGCGCGGGTCGTGAACGAGCGCGGTGCCGGTTACGCCGTCCTTGCGGCGCGTCGCCGGGTCGAGCTGCATGCCGGTCAGCAGGGAGAAGAGGGTGGTCTTGCCGCTTGCCGACAGGCCGAATACGCCAATCACCATCGAAGGTCTCGCTTTCTTTGCGCGGTCTGTTGTCTTTGCGGACTACTGCCTGCCGGGTACGGTTATTCACCATCGCAGGCAGAGCGGTCCAAGTATAGCAGGAAAACGAGCGGCGTCAAGTTCAGCACCGATCCGCCGAAAGGGATACCGCGGAGACACGAAGGACACGAAACGGGGAGAGTCAACCACGGATTAACACGGATGAACACGGATTGATGCCCGCAACCGGATCCGCATCTGTGTCAATCCGTGTCCATCTGTGGTTGCTAATGCCCGGTTCGCATCCTTTGTGTCTTGGTGTCTTTGTGGTTATTCCTCTTTCCGTTCTCATTCCCGGGCGATTCCTTGACCGGTGGGCAAACCCGGCTAGACTGGCGCCATGCAGCGTACCTTAGCGGCAGACATCGCCAAGCACATCGGTGAGGACGTCAAGCTCGTCGGCTGGCTGTTCCAGGTCCGTGAGCTCGGCTCGATTTCGTTCGTCGTGGTCAGAGACCGGACCGGCACGGCCCAGGCCGTCATTCTCGACCCATCCCGGTACGACCTTTCGCACCTGAAGCGCGAGAGCCTGGTCGAGGTCACGGGCACGGTGAAGGCCGAGCCGCAGGCCAAGCGTGGGGCCGAACTGCTGTTCAAAGAGGTGAAGGTCCTGTCCGAGCCGGTGGCTGAGCTGCCGTTCGAGGTGAACCGCTCCAAGAAGAAGCTGAACCTGAAGATCGACTCTGTGCTCGACCACCGGGCGTTCAGTCTGCGCAACCCGGAGATATCGGCGCCGTTCAAGGTGCAGGCGGAAATCGTGCGGACGTTCGCCGACTATCTTCGGGGGCTGGGCTTCACCGAGGTCCACACTTCGAAGATCGTCTCGGCCGGAACCGAGGGCGGGACCGCGCTCTTTCCCATCAAGTACTTCGAGCAGACAGCGTACCTGGCCCAGAGCCCGCAGTTCTACAAGCAGATGCTTGTGGGCGCCGGGTTCGAACGCGTCTTCGAGGTCGGGTTTGTGTACCGGGCCGAGGACCACGCGACCTCGCGTCACATCAACGAATACCTGTCACTCGACTTCGAGATGGGGTTTATCGAGTCGTACACCGACGTGATTGACGTCGAGCGGGGCTTCCTGAAGCAGATGGTCGAGAACATAGGTAAGGCTTGCGCGGACGAACTGGCCCTGCTTAAGGTCGAGTTGCCCAAGACCGGCGATATTCCCGAAATCCGGCTCAAGGATGCGCTCGCGATACTCGCCAAGGACTACAAGCGCGATACGAAGGACATGGTCGACCTCGACCCGGAAGGGGAGCGGCAGATTTGCGACTATGCCCTGAAGACCCATGGCAGCGAGTTCGTGTTCATCAGCCGCTACCCGCGCAAGGCGCGGCCGTTCTACACGATGCCGGACCCTGAGGATGAGGAGTCAACGCTCGGGTTCGACTGCCTGTTCCGGGGCCTTGAGGTAACGACCGGGAGCCAGCGCATCCACGACTACAACATGCTGGTCGAGAGCATCAGGCGTATCGGCGGCAACCCGGACAGCTTCAACTTCTACCTGGAGATATTCAGGTACGCGATGCCGCCGCATGGCGGGCTCGCAATCGGCGCGGAGCGGCTGACTCAGCAGATATTGAATCTCGGGAACGTGCGCGAGGCGAGCTTCTTCCCGCGCGACCGGTTCCGGCTCACACCGTAGCGGACGGCAGACGGCTCACGGCTGACAGCTTGCAGCTCCGGCCCCGTACGAAGAGCGCCACTGCGATTGACTGCCTATCTGGGCTGGCCTACAATTAGATGTCGGCAGGAAATCCTTGAATAGAGGAGAGTAGTGTGATTAGAATAACCGCAGGGCTGTTTGCCCTTTTTGCTCTTTGCCTGGCGATGCCGATGCCGGAAGCCGGTTCGACCCCGCCCAACTCAGTGCCATTTGAGACCGTGCGCAAGGTTGCCCTGAATTGGGCCGCGACCGAGTACCCGGGCGCGAAGTTCGGCACGGCGGTCCCCTACGTTGATGAGAACGGCAACACGGTCGCGTGGATGTTCCACTTCCGCACCGATGGCAGGGAGTTCCCGAGCTACGAAGAGGTCGCGGCCGACGTACAGGCCGAAAGGCAGACCCTGACCGTAAACACGGACATGTCGCGCTGGCGGTCGAAGTATGCCCACATCCTGGTGTCGGCGCGCCGCGACCGGGCTCCGGTTATCCGCTTCGGGTACGGGACCTCCGAGTACTACGCAATCGCAGCCAAGGCGGAGGCACGGGCCCGGAAGACGCTCGGGCCCGATGTCCGGCTGTCGCGCATCTACTTCGTCAGCGCCTCAACCTATCTTGAGTTCACGAACAAGGCGGGCCGGAGCACGGTCACTAGCGAGCACTTTGAGCGGACCTGGGGTTCGCGGGCCGCGTTCACCGCGTACGTGAGCGACGCGCGGGCTCAGTTCCGGCAGCACTACGCCGGCGAGGAAGAGGCGGCCGCCAGGTACGAGAACAGCCGGTGGGACCGCGTTTTCGCACCGAAAGCTGCCAGCCTGAGCGAGGTATTCGTGCCGAACCACGGACTTGCGCCCTTTTATGACTGGAGCTATGGGTGCACGCCCACTGCGGGCGCAATGGTCTGCGGGTACGTGGACCGATTCCAGAAGTCGGGCCGGCTGGTACAGTGGTACTTCCAGCGCTACGACGGAGTCGAGGGCGAGCACGACTGGCAGGTCCCCTATGTACAGCGCGAGTGCGCAATCGAGATGCTCACCGATACGTCCTCCGGCGGGACCAGCTTCTATTTCATTTCCAACGGCCTGTTCCAGGTCGGATACGGCCACGGCTACACCGGCTGGTCCGTGACCAACACGATGGGCAGCGCAGGCAATGACTGGGCCTGGTCAACCATCACATCCCAGGTCAATGCCGGCCACGCGATGATCTGGTCCGCGGGCTGGGAGAGCCACTCGCTTGCCTGCTTCGGATACCGGACCGAAGACAAGTATGTGTACGTCCACAATACCTGGTGGGCGCCGGCCGAGTGGTGGACGCACTCGGGTTTCGGCCAGTCGCACGTCGCCGCGGTGACGCCCGACGCGGGCGACACCCGCAACATCCGGCTGACGTATCCGCTCGGTGACACCCTCTACAACCACATCGGTGCGGGCGAGGTGCTCTATGTGGGCGATACGGTCCGCATCACGTGGGAGAGCGGAACGCCGGGCACAAGAGTGGACATCGACATCTCGACCGATGGCGGCCGCACCTGGACGAGCGCGGCGGAAGGCGTTGCGGACAGCGGCGCCTTTCACTGGTACATTCCGCCGTCCATGCCGACCTGCGATTCGGTGAGGCTGCGGCTGTTCCAGTACAACGGCTCGACGCTGACTTCGGCCGACGGCACCAGGGGTTGTTTCCGTACCCTGCGCGAGCCGCTCCCGCCGCCACAGATAGCCCCGCCCAACGGGCTGCCGATACAATCGGATGACCTCCCGGTCGTGCTCGTGGTCGACTCGGTCAAGGCCGCCTGCGACAGCATCCACTTCAAGCTGGTGCAGGGTGCCGACACGCTGGCCGAGCAGAAGGGCCCGCTGGCGCACTTCCTTCTGCCGGACTCGATGTTCGTGTACAACAAGATATACAAGTGGATTGTGCGGGGATACAACCAGTGGGGCTGGGGGCCCTGGAGCACGGCGTGGTCGTTCCGCGTCATCCTGAGTGGAGTCGAAGAAGTAACCCCGGCCCCGGTCGCGCCTGCGTTCTCGGCGCCGGCGGTCAACCGCCTGACGTCAGGCAGCGTGCAGTTCGAAGTGCGCGCGGCGGCGCCGGGCAGCAGGATGGTTGTGTACGACGCGCTCGGCAACGTGGTCCGCGAACTCGCAGTGGTGCAACCGAGCCGGTTGACGTGGGACATGACAGATGATGCCGGGAGGAAGGTTGCGGCCGGGCTCTACTTCGCCCGCCTGGTCGGTGACAGGAGCCAGCCGACGAGCAAGCTGATTCTGCTCGACTAGTATCTCGCTGGAATCGCGCCGCCCCGGCTTCCCGGCCGGGGCGGCGCATCTCGGAAGGTTCTTGGCAACCGGTCAGACGGCGGGTTCGAACCGGGACCGGTGCGGCGCCGGACTGCTGCGGAAAGCGGGCCTGACCGCCCCAAACCCGATATTGAACCACCAAGACACCAAGTACACCAAGCAGACAAGGCCGAGTTCAGTCCTCACCCTCTTTGTGTCTTTGCGCCTTTGTGGTGGGTTCTATGTCGGATTCAGGGACCGCGCGGCCGCTTGACTTGGGGGGCAGTCAGGACTATGCTAGCGAAAGCTCCGGCATGAGTGACGCGACCGTTTCGTCAGCAAAGCTGCAGGCCCTGCGCGACGCCGTGGTCGCGGCCGCGACGCCGGCCGAGCGCGTCAAGGGGACCATGCTGCTCGTTGACGAGCTCTGGCTCAGCGACCCGGCTGCGGCCCGGCCCCTGCTGGAACAGCTTGTTGTCGAAGCGGACGCGGCGGGTGAGACGAAGGTCTGGAGCCGGGCTGCGACAATGCTCAGCGAATCGCTGCGACAGGCCGGGGACCTCGAGGGCAGCGCGCGGTACGCGGAACTCGCACTCCGGTCAGCGGATGCCACCGGCGACCGGCAACGCCGTGCCTGCGCGCTCAACCTCATCGGCATGGTGCACCAGGAACGCGGCGAGCACGGGCGCGCGCTCGAGTGCTTCGAGGAGTTCCTGCAAATCAGCCGGGAAATCGGATTCGGGAGGGGCGAGCAGTCGGCGTTGAACCAGCTCGCCTGCGTCTACGGTCTGCAGGGCGACATGGGGAAGGCACTGGCCTACTACCGGCAGGCCCTTAAGGTCAGCACCGACGCCGGCGACTCACACGGTCGGGCGATCCACCACCACAACATCGGCTGGACACTGCAGTCGATGGGCCGCTGGGCCGAGGCAACGGAGTATTACCACCGGGCCATCGCGCTGTGCGAGGAGTACGATTATCGCGACCAGTTGCTGGGCACACGGATGTCGCTCGGCGAGTTGTCGCTCAAGCGGTCTGACTACGACAACGCCGCGCGGATGTTCAAGGCGGTCATCGAGGCGGAACGCGAGGCGAGCAGCTTGGGGCGGCTGCTGAGGGATGCTCTCTCAGACCTCGGCTGGACTTTCTTTCGGAGCGGAGACCTGGCACAGGCCGAGGATGTCCTGGGCGAAGCTGCGCAACTGAGCGGGGCGGCGGCAGACCGCCTCCAGCTCGCGACAATCGGCCTGCGCCGGGCTGAGTTGGCGGTGGCGCAGGGACGGCTTGATGCGGCCGGCCACCTGCTCGGGGAAGCCGGCCGCCACGCGGCGGACCTGAACCTGCGGCGGGAACAAGGCGAAGCTCTCCGCGTCGAGGCTCTCCTTGCTGCTGCCCGCGGCGATAAGGGCCGAGCTATCGAGATTCTCGCCGGGTCCGAGACCACGCTTGAGCCGCTCGGCGATACCTACGAACTCGCACTTACCTGGCTCGCGCACAGCCGTCTGCTCCTCGACCTTGGCCGGTCAGAGGAGGCTTTGCCGTTGCTGCAATCGTCGGCAAGGACGTTCCGCCGCCTGTCGGTTGTGGCCGAAGCCGAAGAGGCGAACCGGTTGCTGTACCGGCTTGAGGCACAGACCAACCGCGACTCGGCCCTGCTGCAGGAGCTCCTGAGCATCCGGGCGCTCGACCTTGCCCCGGAGCGTTTCATCGAGCGCGCGCTCGGCATTCTCTGCGAGAGCCTTCGGTTTGAGCAGGGCACGGCGCTGGTTTGCGACCGGCCCGTCGCGCTCAGAGGTCAGCTTGACTTGGCCGAGCTGCCCAGCCAGCGTTCTTCTCTGTCGCAGACTGACGTTGACCTGATTCTGCCGGTCAGCCTGGACCGCTGTCTCCTTGGCTCGGTCTGGCTCCGACGGGCGGTCCCGCTCGCGACCCACGTCGAGCCCGGGCTGCTTGAACTCGTGTCCCACATGCTCGCGCCGGTTCTTGCCAGGCTGGTGGAACTCGAGACGATTGAGGCCCGACGCGCTCCGGACATCCCTGGACTGCGCTACCGTGGTTTCGTGGGACGGAATCGTGAGGTGCTCGAAGTCATGGCCCTGGTGCCGCGCGTGGCGGCAGCCGACGTGCCGGTGCTGGTTCGCGGCGAGAGCGGCTCGGGCAAGGAACTCGTCGCCCGGGCCCTGCACGAATCCGGCCCGCTCGCCGACAAGCCGTTCGTTACGGTCAACTGCGCGGCCGTGCCCGAGAGCCTGCTCGAGGCCGAGTTCTTTGGCGTCGAGGCGGGCGCGGCCACCGGCGTCGCGGCCCGGCTGGGCAAGTTCGAACTTGCCGGAAACGGGACTATTTTCCTCGACGAAATCGGAGACATGAGCCCGACTCTGCAGGCAAAGCTGCTCCGGGCCATCGAAGAAGGAACGGTCACGCGCGTGGGCGGGTCCCGTGAGACGAAGGTGGACGTGCGGGTCATCGCCGCGACGAACATGGACCTGGATTTGCGGGAGCGCCAGGGCCTTTTCCGGCGCGACCTGTTGTACCGTCTGAACACGGTCCAATTCATGCTGCCGCCGCTCCGCCAGCGCCGTGAAGACGTGCCGGCTCTTACCCAGTACTTCATCGCCCGCAGCGCCCAGAAGTACGACCGCAACGTGCGCCGGGCGAGCCCGGAAGTGCTCGCCCTGTTTGCCGAGTACTCCTGGCCCGGTAACATCAGGCAACTCCAGCACGTGGTCGAGCGGGCCGTGATACTCGCTGCCGGCGATACGCTCCAGATTGCCGACCTGGCGCCTGAACTCAGGCAGGCGCAGGCGGCGCCAACCGCGCAGCCGAACGCGGTCACGCGCAGCGTTCACCGGAAGGCGGCGGACGAGTCCGAACGAGTGATGGTGCTCGAAGCGCTCAGCCGGGCCAAAGGCAACGCAACCGAGGCCGCCAGACTGGCAGGATACAGCCGGGCCCAGTTCTACCGTCTGCTCCGCAAACATCACATCAACGAGTAGATAGCCGGCAGCTACTGCCGTCGGGCCGTAGCGCCGGCCGCGTGACCGAGCGGCCTGCGAGCTAAGCCTCGTCTCTACCTGCGCGAACTGCGGTTGTGTCGGCCCAATCGTTGGCACGACTCGCGCTCCCGGGCCAGAGACACGACCGGCACGGTACGACTCCATGGACCGCCGGGATTCTCACGTCATGAGACTGAGTCTCATCTACGAGACTACTACAAATAGCCAGGTAACATACTGCAAGACAAGTACTTAGACGTATTATCCTTCCTGCGGCTAGTCTCATTTGTGAGACTCAAGCTCTGGCAATAGACCGCCGCATATGGCCTAAGTCGCTGTTAGTCAACATGTTACACGCTCAGTCTTGTTTGGCACGCTTGCTGCAATTGGAGTCGTTGGGAGAAGAGACTGATACGAAAGGTTCTGGCCGCTATCGGTCGTAGGCCGATATGCCTGCGCGCCACCTGCAATGGCGTGGTTCTTGGTGGGACATGTAGCGAAGCCTCCTGCATGTTCGACGACAAGGGGTGCGGTGAAGAACCGCACCCCTTGAGCAGTGATAACTAAGAATGGAGTTGCGATGTCCGTTTGTGTGGAGCGTTGGATTCGCGAGGAAGAGACGAGATACACGATGCCGTTGCGGACGGTGGACTACATTGACGTGGCTGCCAGAGCAAAAGAGCTCGGCTGCCGGGTTCCGGTCGGGATCGCCTTGCTGCCGGGCAACTTCGCCACTGCGGCCGGCGCAAAAGAACTCCGCTACCACGAGGCGGCACCCGAAGTACGCTCGGCCTGGCGGGGAATCGGGTTGATTGATGCCGGGCCCAACCTCATGCTCGAGCACGCCCTTGCCCGCGGCCCTGATGCGACCGGGCCGGATGTCCCACTAGTGGCTTTCTTCGGCCGCGAACTCAGCAGCAGCCCGCCGAGGCTGTTCACGTACGCGCTCGGGGCAGTTGCGTCCGTTCTCGCGGCACACCCCGGCTGCGTCAATCCTGAGGAAACGCAGTTCGATGCCGTAGTCGAAGGGCCGGGCCATAGCAGGTACGTCTGCCTCGAGTATCGCGGCAATCCCTGCGAACTCCTGCCGCTGGCCGACACCATCCGGGGAATCCTGGCCGGTGACCCGGGTTTTGGCAGCCAGGACTACGCGGGCGTGTAGGTGAGAGATTCGGTTCTGTCTGATATTGGCGGTTCATCCGATGCTCGAGCCAAGCGAAACGGGTGCGGGTCAGGACAGGAGAGCGAATACCCACGCTCAAAGGGGATGGCCCGCACCCCGAAGACTGTGGCCGGGAAGAGGTCTGGCTACCAGAGGTCAGGCTGGCGAGCGGAACCGGACGACGGGGTCTGTCCGGTCGCTCGTCGGGGAGAACAAGATTCGGTAATGGGAACAAGCCGCTTACCGGCGTTGTGTCGGTGGCAAATGGAGTCTAAGGTCGGGAGGATGGAGTCGAGACCGCTCGAGCTCAAGGGTCCTCCTGACCGGCGCGCCTGGGGCGGCCAAAGACCGAAGAAGGAGGAACAGATGCAAAGCAAGCTGACGATGTTAATCGCCATCGCAGCAGTCTGCGCGACGACTCTGTGGGCCGGCTGGGGCCCGGAGGAGCAGCTAACGAACAGCGACTACTACGGCAACGGCTCGCCCTTTGTCGTGGTCGGCAGCAACAACTACAAGCACCTGGTCTGGGGTTCGCGCAACCACGCCAACGAACTGCGTCTCTACAAACGCTGGTATCCCAAGAGCGGCTGGACGTCCGAGTTCACCATCAAGTCGCCGGCCAAGTACTGCTTCGCCAACTTCGCGCTGGCGCTTGACGGCAACAGCAAAGACATCCATGTGGTGTGGCAGGCATTGGATCCGGGCAGTTGTGTCCGGCGGGCCTACTACGCCAAGTGTGTGCCGGGCACCAAAGGCACCGGCACCTGGGGCCAGACCTTCCGCCTTACCCCGGATAGGTGGACCGGAAATGTGGACGTGGTTAGTTTCAATGACCACGTGGCGGTGGCCTTCGGGCTCGGCTATGGCTACAGGCCGAGCGACGACACCTTCCAGACCAACCCCGAGGTCGGTTTCAAGGAGTGCATCGGCAACAACTGGCAGCCCACGCAGTACATAAACCTCGGCATCAAAGCGGGCGGAGTCTCAATAGCCGCGGATGCGCAGGCCCGCTACGGCGACGTGTTCTACCTGTACCAGTACGGGAATAATGCCTACGTGATGCGCCGGGTAGGTGGCACATTCCAGACACCGGAATCTGCTGCTACCGGCATTCACTGGGGGCAGGTGACCATCGAGGTCGACCCGGTTACCGGCTTCCCGCACGTGGTCTGTTGCTGCGGGCCCGAAGACGGGCCGTACCACATCTACCACACGTACCGGGACGCCTCCGGCTGGTCTGCCCCCGATTCGCTGG
>DDXO01000033.1 GCA_002347155.1 Caldifarciminota bacterium UBA2258 | reverse complement strand
ATTTCAGATTGCAGATTGTAGATTGCAGATTCGACGGCGGCTGATGGCGGACGGCTAGACCAGGTTGCCGGCTCGGCGGTTACGAAAACGGGCCGGTTCGACGCCGAGACCTTCAAGCATCTGCGCAGCGACATCGAGACCTTTGCCCAAATCGGCCGGGCGATGGGAGTCAGACCCAGTGGTGAAGACCTGGACACCGGCGTCCTTTGCCAGTTTGAGGATGCGGCTTTCCGGGTAGGGTTCGGCATTGCCCCGGCGCAGGGCCGACGTGTTGACCTCGATGCCGGTGCCGGACTCAGCCACGAACTTGAGCACCGACGGCAGCAAGGAATTTGCCGTCTGCGTGAACCGGCTGTCGAACAGCGGCTGGATGTACTTGCGGTAGATGTCGAGGTGGGCCAGGCAGTCGAAGAGCTGGCTGCCGGCTGCGGAGCGGACATCGTGGAAGTAGCGCTCGGCAACCGCTTCCGGCCCCCGCCGCAGGAACTCGGTCTTGAAGCGCTCAAGTTCGTCCTTCGATGTAAGACAGATGCTGTCCAGAGAGTGTACCGCGCCAAGGACGAAGTCGAACGGGTGTCGGCTGAGGAAGTCGCTGATAGTACCCACCAGCCCGGGGTCGTAGCCTACCTCCACTCCCGCCAGGACGACAAGGCCGGGAAACTTGACCCTTGCGGCCTGGATTGCCGCGAAGTAGGCATCCGGCCAGTCGGAGGCAACCGGCTGCATCCGGCCGTTGACGCGGACGTGCTCGATATCGCTGCGGGCCGGGTCAGGTTCGTAGTGGGTGGTGAAGCAGATCTCGTCGAGGCCGATCTCGACGGCTCTCGCGCAGAACTCGCCGATTGAGCCCTCGGCATCGTGCGAGAAGTCGGGATGGACGTGGTAGTCTACCATGGGACCAGAGACTATAGACACAGGAATCGGATAGTCCAGAATTCAGAATCCAGAGACCAGAATGCAGAATTGCGGATACGACTAGGAGTAGTGAATATCAAGCTGCGCGGCGGCGTCGAGGACTGGCTGCGGTTTCCAGGCACAGCCCGTCTTCAGGCCGAGACGCAGCCACTTCCAGACGTTGACCCCACAGCCGGCAGCGATGCGCCAGCACGACACGCTGCTGCTGAAGGATGAGCCAATGCGGCCGGCTCCAGGCTCGGGAGTGTACATTGTGACTCCTGTGCCGCTGACGGCAATCCGGGCAGCAGTCACGCCCAGCTCCGCAGACCCGAACCGGTGTGCCAGGAGACAGGCGGCCATCGTGCCCCGCGAGGTGCTCTTCTCCGGATAGATGTCCGTAACGACCAGCCGCGCGAGAGTCCTCGGTGCGACTCTCAGACCGACCTCGGCCTTCGCCGTCCGGCGGCGTTCCTGTTCGGCCTGGTAGCGGACCCCCAGTGTGAGCGCCAGATTCACCCTGCCCAGTTCCTGGCCCAGACGGAGCTCCAGCCTCGCCGGCACCGAGTCGAGTTCGAAGTCACGGTACGTATTGCCGCTCACGGAAATGCTGGAACCAAGACGGTGCCATCCCAGCCGTCCCGCTGCATCAAGCCGGTCTCCAGTGCCGGTCAGACTCGACCAGCGCCCATGCGGGGCGAAGAACCGGGCCTGCCGGCCGCGCAGCGAAACTCGGGCATCGAAGTCCGGCCAGCCGCCGGTCAACTCGAACGCGCCGGCCAGGCCCTTCCCGCTGGAGCCGGCGAACTCGCCACGCAGTTCGTATTGCCCGAGCCGGCACTCCGCATTCACGCCCGCTGCAAGCAGGTCTTTTCCAGAAAACGAACCTGCCGATTCAGAAGGAGCGAACGTCCGGCTGTACGTCGAGTATCCCGCGACCAGCCCGACGCCGAATCGGTTGCGGCCATAGCCGGCTCCGAACCCGGCAGTCAGGTCGCGGACCGCGTTTCGCCCGGCGAGCGAGGCAGAGTCGTTGTGGACGCCGGAACGAGTCAGACGTCCCACTGTCCCGTCGTCGTTGAGTCGCGCGTCCCGGCCCGTGTACGAGCCAAACCCACACGCGTTCCAGCCACCGGCCGCCACGTCTATCGCGCCGCCGCGCAGGTACGAAGCCTCGACCGCCGATCGGACCAGCCGGGTATTCCGGCCGCGACGGCCGGGTCCGTCAAGCAGGCTGCTCCGCCACTGCGGCGCACTGAAGACCAGCCCCTGGCCGAAGCCAGCGGTAAAATCACCAAGCACGGCTCGAATCCGGCCCAGGCCGAACTCCGCGCCCGCGCTCAGGAAGTCGAGCGCGCTTGCTTCTCCCCTGTCCTTCTCAATCAGCGCCGCGACCTGAGCATTGCCGGACCGCAATTCGAGCCGGTTCAGCATTCGGAGACCTGCAGCACCGGCTCCTACTGAGTCAATGCCGGACATGGAAACGACCCTGCCCGTCCAGGTACGATGTCCACTGCCGATACGCAGAAATGGCCGAATCGCCTCGAATGTCTCGGCGGTCATTCCCGGCACCTGCTGCAACTGCCCGACTTCACCGAACCCGCCGAGCGAATCCCGAACCGCGATGATGCTGTACGCGAGCACAGGATTGAGCCAGGGAATGGCCAGCAGGCTCCGGGCCGACGCCCGGTTGACATCAACCTGCCGTTCGAGCAGCCGCTCAACCTGTTCCTGCAGCGCCGCGTCGGCCTCGGTGCTAGGTGATTCCGGAAAGAACCCGGCTCCGAACTGCCCGAGCAGAAGCAGCAGGGCTAATGCCATGCCGCGCGCAGGCCGAGAACGTGCGTTTCCTTCAGCGTCGGGTGGAATTGGTAGGCATACTCGAACCCGACCGGGCCGGCTGTTGCCCCGAGCCCGGCAGCGTACCGGAGAGGAGCGACGCCGAACCCGAGTCTGAATCCGAGCTCGGGTATGGGCCGGAATTCAGCGCCGAACGCGGCGTCCTCTTCGCCACGCTCCCTGCTGACGTCTATGGCCAGCAGCACCTCGTCAACCGGATACCACGAACCACCCAGTACGACCCGTAGCGGAACCTCAGCGCCGTCGCGCCACCGCGGGGTGTTCAGCCGGAGCCCGGCCGCACCGATCCTGACGCGGCCGGACTGCCACAAGACTCCGGCATCAAACGCCGGCGCAACATCGCTGCCACTCGACGCATCGCCGGCGACGAGCGCGTGGATGCCGAGTCCTACGATTACTGAACGAACGGGCGTTCCGCCCACAACGACCTGTGCGTCCTGTTCGCCGTACCGGTCAAGCCGCAGCGCAGAGAATCCGACCCCGACCGCGACCCGCTCGGCACTCCAGCCTCCACCGACCCTGCCCCATGACAATCCGGGCAGGCCATAGGGCCGGCAATAGCAGACACCGGTTGTGAACCGGCGCTCGACCAGAATCAGTGCGGGATTAAGGAAGAAGGAGTGCTGCGCGTCTGCTACGGCGGCGCCGGCGGTCATCGCCGAGGAAGGCCCGGCGAAGCCGAGGTATTCGAAAGCAGAAAGCAGCAGGAGGAAGACCACTGCCGGCCTCGACCCGACCTTGCCTGGCCGGGCCTACTTCACGTAGTAGAGGAACCGACCGCAGTTCGGACAGGTCACGAGTTCGGTGCGGCACCGCGACGCGAGCTCCGAGGGCAGCTTCACGTAGCAGCCGCCGCAGAACTCGCGGATGACCTGCACCACCACCCGACCGCCATAGCGCTTCATGATCCGCTCGTACATCGCCAGCAGCTTGGGGTCGACCTTCCGGGTCAGCTTCTCGCGCTCACGCTCCGCGGTCTTGATGAAGTCGTCCGAGGCTTTGACTGCCTGGAAGCCCACCGCCTGGTAGTCGGCCGTCTCGATGTCACGCAGGATGTGATCAAACTCCTCCAAGGACCGCAGGGTCTCGACCTTGGCGTTCATCGAATCTTCTCCTCCAGGCTGCGCACGAGCTCGATGAGGTCATCCGGCGTCTGGGGGTCGAACAGCCGCTTCTTCTTGGTCAACTCCTGGCAGACCATCGCCACCCGGCCCAGCGTTATCAAGTACTGGTTGCCCGGGTCCTGCGGCGGCGCCATGATGAGGAAAAACAAATGCGCGGCTTTGTGGTCGATGGAGTCATATTCGACGCCCTTGGTCGAACGGCCGACGGCCATCTCCAGCTTATCAATCAGGAGCGAGCGACCGTGCGGGATGGCAATCCCCTTGCCGATGCCGGTCGAGCCCAGTTCCTCGCGCTTGGTCAGGGTCGCCAGCAGCAGATCGGCATCGTCGCCCTGCCGGATCATGTGCACGAGTTCGCGCAGCGCTTCCGGCTTTTTCTTTGCCTTGAGGTCGAGGTTGATGCGGTCGGGCCGAAGCAAAGATGTCAGAGTCACACGGCACCTCCTGTTGGCCGCAGCCCACTGTTTCGCGGCCGGTTAGTCTTTGACACTTGTATCGGAAAAGGTCTGGCTCGGTGCGTCGCCCCAGAGTCTTTCCAGACCGAAAAACTGGCGGGTCTCACCACAGAAAATATGCACGACGACGTTGAAATAGTCAAGAAGTATCCACACGCCGTTCTCCTTGCCTTCGACGTGGTGCAGCCGTTCGCCCTCGCGTTTCAGGTCCAGTGCCACCTCTTCAGCAAGGGCCTGCGCGTGGATGGTCGAGGTCGCAGTGGCGATGACAAAGTAGTCGGCCAGCGGCGAACGACCCCGCAGGTCGAGGACAACAACGTCCTCACCGAGTTTGTCGAGGATGACGGTCGCAGCCCGCCTGGCAAGACGTCCGGCAGTCATGGCTAGTAGAGCGGGATCACGTCGGCAAAGAAGCGGCGGTAGTCGGCGCCCACCACGAGCCGCACTTCCAGGTAGCGGCTGGAGTCGAGCTCGACCCGGGTCTCGGGCACAGCCCTCGGCCCCAGCGGCAGTTTGCGCCAGCGACGCTGCACCGAGAGAGCGCGCGCCATCTTCCGGGCGTTTCCGCCGGTCGGGTCCCGGAGGTCAAACACGGTGGTCTTTGAGAGGTGCTCGCGATAATCCCGCACCGCGTAGATGTCAAACCCGCGCATCTGCAGTTCGTCGGCGACTGCCCGTCCTACACGGGGAACACCGCAACCGTTGGCCACTTCCATCCTCAGCAGTCCGGCGGCGTCATCGGACTCAGGTTCCGGCAGGACGCGCCACGCGATTGAGGCCCCGGCAGCCAGCGCCAGAACCACGGGCAGGAACCACGCAAATGCCTGTTTCAACCCGCACTTGGCTCCCGGCGCGCGGCCAGCCCGCGCTCCAGCAGGGCGAGCTCCTCGGGTGTGTTTGCGCCGAGCATCTCGTCCGGGTCGTCGGCGAGGACCGCCACCGCCTGTCCGCCTTCGGCACGCAACTCCCGGACAATGTCGGTCAGGTAGTACTCGCCCGATACCGGGCTCGGTCGAATCCGCTCGAGTGCCGGCCTGGCCCTTCCCCAGCGAAAGGAGTAGGCACCGGAATTGACCTCGTGGATGGTCAGCACTTCGGGAGTCGCATCACGTTTCTCGACGATACGCTCGACATAGTCGCCCCCGGCCCGCACCACGCGGCCGTATCCGGCCGGGTCGGCAAGCCGGGCAGTGAAGACCGCGACGTCGGCACCGGCCGACTGTCGCACCCCGCAAAGCCGCTGGATCGTTGCCGGCCGGATGAGTGGCGCGTCACCGCAAAGGACTACGCATTCCTCGTTGTCGCCCAGGCGGTCACGACAGGCAAGTACCGCGTCGGCCGTGCCATGCTGCCCCGCCTGCAGGACGAACTCGACCCCGTCCTTTTCGAACGCGGCCATCACCTGTTCTTTCTGGGTTCCGACGACCACGATGACACGGCCCGCCCCGGCCGCCCGGGCCGACTCAAGAACATAGCTCATCAGCGGACGTCCGGCAATCGGCAGGAGCACCTTGGGGACGGAAGCCCCCATGCGCTTGCTCTTACCCGCAGCGAGGACTATTGCGGTCACTCTTCTTGAATCGATTCCGATGGTCAACGTTGACCCGCGCCAGCCGGTGCTGCCGAGACTCAGATTCGGCAAACCACCCCAGGCTCATCACAATCAGTTCGTCGCCAACCTCGCCCAGCCTGGCCGCGGCGCCGTTGAGCACGCAGGCGCCCGACCCGGCCCGTGCCGCGATGAGATAGGTCTCGAACCGGCTGCCGTTGTTGACGTTAGCCACCTGCACCAGTTCGCCAGGCAGGATGTCGGCCGCCCGCATCAGCCCGGAGTCAAGCTCCAGGCTGCCTTCGTACTTCAGGTTCTTGTCGGTAACGACCAGCCGCTGTATCTTGGACCGGACCAGACACCGGAGCATCGGCCCGCTACTTCTCGGAGTCGTCGCGAGCTTTCTCTTTGTCGCCGGCTTTCCTGTCCGGCTTGACCTTCTTGCCGCCCTTCTGCTTGGCCGCAGCTTCTCTAGCCTTCTTCTCATGATGCCGTTCCTCGCGGATGACCAGCTCGAGCAGTGCCATCTCGGCGCCGTCGCCGTCGCGCGGACCCAGCCGCAGGACCCGCGTAAAGCCGCCGGGCCGGCCGGCAAACCGCGGCCCGATCACGTCGAAGAGCTTCTTCAATACGGTCTTGTTCGAAACGAATCGACCGACTTCACGGCGCGCGGCGACGGTATTCTTCAGAGCCAGGGCGATCATCCGGTCGGCCAGCCGTCGGGATTCCTTGGCCTTGGCCAAGGTCGTCTTGATCCGCTCGTGTTCGAACAGCGCCGTGACCAGATTGCGCATAAGCGCACGGCGATGCTGGGCCGTCCGGCCGAGCTTCTTGACCTTGTCTCCGTGACGCAAGGCTACTCCTTTTCCTTTTCCGGCTCATGCTCGATTATCGGCAGGCTCGAGACGTCCATACCAAGCGACAGCCCGACGTCTTCGAGCACCTTCTTCAGTTCCTCGAGCGACTTCCGGCCGAAGTTCTCGATATCGAGCATGTCTTTCTCGTTGCGCTGTACCAGGTCGCCGATGGTCTGGATAGATATCCGCTCGCCGGTCGTCTTCGACTTCCCCTTCATCAGGCAATTGAGCGCGCGGTTCGAAAGCTCCAGTTCCTCAATGCTCTGGTTCAAAAGCTCCACGAGTTTGTCGCGGTCCTGGTAGAGCTTCTCCTCGGCTA
This sequence comes from Caldifarciminota bacterium UBA2258, assembly GCA_002347155.1. Lineage (GTDB taxonomy): Bacteria > Hydrothermota > Tepidihabitantia > Tepidihabitantales > Tepidihabitantaceae > UBA2258. The sequence goes on along the minus strand of DDXO01000033.1, from coordinate 19,878 downwards.
TGAACTCCGGTTCCTTCTCGGCCGGCACCAGCACCGCCATGTGGTTTTTCAGTATCGTGCCCGACTGGATCATCGCCTCGTCCGGCCGGACCGTTCCGTCGGTCCAGACCTCAAGCACCAGCCGCTCAAAGTCGGTGCGGTCCAGCACGCGCATCGACTCAACCCAGAAGTTGACCCGCTTCACCGGCGAGAAAAACGCATCCAGGAAGATGGTGGTCTCCGGCGCGGTGCGGTTCTTCTTAAGCCGCTCGGCCTTCACATAGCCCCGGCCGTTCTCGACCAGGAGTTCCATGTCGATCGAGCGTTTGCTGTCCGAAATCGTCAGCAGTCGCTGGTCCGGGTTGGCAATCACGATTTCCGGCGGCACCGTCAGGTCCCGGGCCAGGAACTCACGCTTGCCCGAGGCATGCAGGTGGCACATCTTCGGCGTCTCCGACCAGAGTCGCAGTCTGAGTTTCTTGAGATTAAGCACGATCTCGGTGACGTCTTCGACCACGTCGTCGATCGTGGAGAATTCGTGGGCCACGCCGTCAATCCGGAGCTCGGTGATGGCCGCCCCCTGGACCGAGGAAAGCAGCGCCCGGCGCAACGAATTGCCCATCGTCGCACCCCAGCCCTTCTCCAGCGGGGCCAGTGTAAACCGACCATACGAATCGCTGGCCGAACCGCTGTCGAGGTCGAGCTTCTCGGGAAGTGTAAAAGGTTTGAGTTTCATTTCGAGTAGAGCTCCACAATCAACTGCGTGTTACACGGAATATCCTTCACGTCCTCGGGGCTGGGCTGGCGCAGCACGGAACCGACCCCGCGGTCAGAGGTAACCGTCAACCAGGACATCCCGGGCTGCTGCTTGTTCGCAAGGATGGCACTGATGACCTTCATGCCGTCTTCGGTCTTGACGCCGATGATGTCCCCGGCATTGGTCAGGTACGACGGGACGTTGATGCGGCGGCCGTTTACGGTGATGAGGCCATGCCGCACAAACTGCCGCGCCTGTGCCCGGGAGTTGGCGAACCCCATACGGAAGACGACGTTGTCCAGCCGTCGCTCAAGCAGGATGACAAGGGCCGCCGCCGTGTTCTTGCTCTTCGCGGCCTTGGTGAAGTAGTTGTGGAACTGGGTTTCGAGGATGCCATACATCATCCTTAGTTTCTGCTTCTCGCGCAGCTGGATGGAATAGGCCGACACCCGGCGCCGGCCCCGTACCTCGGGCATTTCTCCGCGCTTCATCAACGTGCATTTGTCCGACAGGCACTTCTCGCCGCGCAGGAACAGCTTCTCACGGTACTTCCGGCATCGCTTGCACTTGGGTCCAATGGTTCTTGCCATGGTTCTCGCCTCTCCTTAGACGCGGCGCTGCTTCGGAGCACGGCAGCCGTTGTGCGGAATCGGTGTAATGTCGCGGATTGAGATTATGTCCAGGCCCGCGTTCTGCAGCGAACGGATGGCCGATTCGCGCCCCGGCCCGGCGCCGCTCACCCTGACCTCAAGCCGCTTGACACCCAGCGAGCCGGCTTCTTTTGCCGCAGCTTCGGCGCACAGACCGGCGGCGAAAGGAGTGCCCTTCTTGGAACCCTTGAATCCAACCCGGCCTGCACTCGACCATGATACGACTGCGCCGGTCGGGTCGGCAATCGTCACGATTGTGTTGTTGAAACTGGTGTTGACGTGGGCAACACACAGCAGCGGAACCTTCTTTCTGGCTGACTTACGCGCCATTATGCCTTACCTCCAGCCGCGGGCTTGGGCGCGGCCGCCGCCGGCGCCGCCTTGACCTTGAGGACGCCGGTCGTCTTCCGCGGGCCCTTGCGGGTACGAGCATTCGTTCTCGTCCGCTGGCCCCTCACCGGCAGACGACGCCGGTGTCGATCGCCGCGATAGCTGCCGATTTCTATGTAGCGCTTTATGTTGCCCGAGACGTCGGCACGCAATTCACCTTCGACCTTGTATCCGCCGTCAATTTCCTTGCGGATGGCAGCCACGTCGTCGTCGGTCAGGTCCTTCGTGCGACGCGCGGGGTCGATGCCGGCCGCAGCCAGAATCCTGCGGGCCGTCCGCAGACCAATGCCGTATATGTGCGGCAGCGAGTAGAGAATTGCTTTGTTGTCGGGCAGGTCGATACCCGCGATACGAGCCAAACGGACCTCCTGTGGTTACCGAAATCAGAAATACTGCGTTTTATGCCTAGCTTGTAAGCTGTAATATATAGCTGATTTACGCCCGATGTCAAGCAAAAGAAACTCTTGACGCCCACGAACCCAGATGACCGCTCTGACCGCGCCGGGCCGGACCGGGCCCAAGCGGACTAACGCACCAGTCCGCCGACGAGAAGCTCGAAGGTATCTGCCCGGTCGGTGGCGGGCATCGGCAACGATGAATCAGACGACACGGCAACGCAGGAGTCAGTCAGACCGGTCACTGACATCCGGCCGAAAACGTTCACCATGTTGATCGTGTGGGTTGAACTCCATCTGCTGTTCGCGTAGTTGGCGGCGAAGGCCATCGGGCAGGACGTCACAATCCCGGCACCTTCGGTCCAGAACGCTGTGCCAGCCAGGAGCCCGGCTTGGACCATCAAACCGGCCTCCTGACTTCGCTCAACTGCGATGCCGACCTCGAAGGCGAAGTTTGGGCAGTAACGATGATTGCCGTAGAGATGAACGTTCAGGACATGACCAGCCGTATCGTAAAGGTACACGTTACTGGACGTGGCCACGTAGATCTCGCGGTAGCTGCTGCCGAGGGACGGCACCCGACTTACCACCCAGAGCACGTTGGCCGGCACGGTATCCGGCAGCGAGCTCGTGAAACCCGAATGCGACGAGTAGCGGCTGTTTGACACGATCTCAAACGAGTGGCCGTGAACCACCGGCGGCGGCAGGCCCTCTACTTGACCGAGTGCGACTGCGCTCAGCAACAGCAGAGCGACCAGGAACCTCATGACCTCAATACGGACCGTCGTCTACCCTTGTCAGAGGACTTCCGCTCACTCCTGCCCGACGGCCGGTCGCACAAACGTGCCCGCCGATTGCTTGACACCCGTGCCTTCTCCAATATACTGACCCTCCGGCAGAAGTCCGCGTACGTCACGATTTCCGCCGGCCGGTCTCGCAGAACATCATCTTTACTTAACAGTGATTCTGTATAAGGAGGAATCAGTAATGGCCGAAGAGCAGGTATTCCATCCCTCGAAGGAGTTGGTCGAAAACTCCAACATCATGGCCTTCATGAAGAAGCACGGCATCGCGGACCTGGACGCGCTCCTCAAGCGCGCCGAAGACCACGACTGGTACTGGGGCGAGCAAGCCAGGGAGCTCGAGTGGTTCGAGCCCTACACCAAGGTCCTGGACGACTCCGACGCCCCGTTCTTCAAGTGGTTCGCGGACGGCAAGTTCAACATCGTCCATAACTGCCTCGACCGCCACGTGAAAGCCGGCCGGGGCGACCGCGTCGCGTACATCTACGAGCCGGAGCCGACCGACCAGAAGGTCGAGCGCTGGACGTACATGATGCTCTACAAGGAAGTCAACAAGCTGGCGAACGCGATGAAGAAGCTCGGCGTCGTGAAGGGCGACCGGGTCATGGTCTTCATGCCGATGATTCCGCAACTGCCGGTCGCGATGCTCGCCTGCGCGAAACTGGGCGCCATCCACTCGGTGGTGTTCTCCGGCTTCTCCTCATCCTCGCTGCGCGACCGCATCAACGACTGCGAAGCCAAGCTGCTCATCACCACCGACGGCGCCTTTCGCCGCGGCAAGCTGGTCACGCTGAAGACAAACGCGGACCCGGGCCTGGTTGCTTGCCCGTCGATCCAGAACGTCATCGTCTACAAGCGCGCGGACAATCCGGTCGAGATGAAACCGGGCCGCGACCTCTGGTGGCACGACATCACCGCGAACGAGCCCGACGAGTGCCCGACCGAGCAACTCGACCCCGAATCTCCCCTGTACATGCTCTATACGTCGGGCACGACCGGCAAGCCCAAGGGCATCGTCCACGTGCACGGCGGCTACGCGGTCGGCACGTCATCGACGCTAAAGTTCGTGTTCGACATCAAGCCCGAGAAGGATGTATTCTGGTGCGCGGCCGACGTCGGCTGGGTCACCGGCCACTCCTACATCGTCTACGCGCCGCTGATGCTCGGCTGCACCTCGGTGCTGTACGAAGGCGCGCCCGACTTCCCGGCCCCGGACCGCTGGTGGTCGACAATCGCCCGCGAGAAGGTGACGATCCTGTACACGTCGCCCACGGCCATCCGGATGTTCATGCGCTTCGGCGAGGAGTTCCCGAAGAAGCACGACCTCTCCTCGCTCCGCCTGCTCGGGTCGGTCGGCGAACCCATCAACCCGGAAGCGTGGCGCTGGTACCGCAAGAACATCGGCGCGGACAAGCTGCAGATAATGGACACTTGGTGGCAGACCGAGACCGGCAACTTCATGATATCGCCGCTGCCGATTACGCCGCTCAAGGCCGGCACCGCGACCCGGCCCCTGCCAGGAATCCTGGCCGATGTCGTCACCGGCGAAGGCAATCCAATTAAGCCTATGGAGAACGGGTTCGGCGTGCTGCTGAAGCCGTGGCCGGCGATGCTGCGCACGCTGTACAAAGACCCGGCGCGGTACAAGGATGCCTACTGGTCTCGTTTCCCGGGCAAGTACCTGATGGGCGACTCCTGCACGAGGGACGCCGACGGCTACTTCTGGTTCCGGGGCCGGGCAGACGAGGTACTCAACGTCGCCGGGCACCGGCTCGGCACCGCCGAGATTGAGTCGGCCTTGGTATCGCACGCCGCGGTCGCCGAGGCGGCGGTCATCGGTGTGCCGGACCCGATCAAGGGCGACGTACCAAAGGCCTACGTCTCCCTGAAGGTCGGTTTCGAGAAGACCGACGCCCTCAAAGAGGAACTCAAGAAGTGGGTGTCGACCGAAATCGGCCCGATTGCCCGGCCCGACTCCATCGAGTTCCGGGACAAACTGCCCAAGACCCGCTCGGGCAAAATCATGCGCCGGCTGCTCAAGGCCGAGGCCCTGGGCAAGGACGTCGGCGACGTCTCCACGCTAGACGAGTAATGGAACAACCTGAATCGGAAGGTTCAGGCCCGCTAGTACCGGCAGGGGCACGAGTAATCGTGCCCCTGCCTCGTTTCCGATGCGACCCCGTTCACCCGGATACAAGGAGGCATGTACATGGCTGATGCACAGCCCAAGGTTTTCAACCGCTGGCTGGTCGTTCTCGGCGCCCTCGTGATCCAGGTCAGCCTCGGTGCGGTCTACATCTGGAGCGTTTTCCAGACGCCGCTCAAGGCCCTTTTCCCGACCTGGACGGAAACTCAGGTAACACTGCCTGCCCAGCTCGTGCTCGCAGCATTCGCCGCCGCCGTGATTTTCGGCGGAAGATTCCAGGACCGGTTCGGGCCCCGCATCATCGCCACGATCGGCGGAATTGTCCTGGGCACTGGTCTGATTCTGGCACGGTTCACCGGCAACTTCGGCCCGGGCATGGCCCTGATCTGGCTGCTCATCACCTTCTCGATTCTGGGCGGACTCGGCATCGGCATGGCCTACGTCTGCCCGATTGCCACCTGTGTGAAGTGGTTTCCGGACAAACGCGGCCTTATCACTGGTCTCGCGGTCGCCGGATTCGGCGCGGGCGCCTTCTTCTTTGCCCCGCTGGCCAAGGCGCTCGTCTCGGGCGGCAGCTACCAACTACTCGGCGCCAACCTGTTCAGCCTGCCCAGGCTCGGCGTCTTCAACACCTTCATGACCCTGGGCATCATCTTCCTTGTGGCGGTCGTGCTCGCGGCCCAGTTGCTGCGCAACCCGCCTCCTGGCTACAAGCCTGCCAACTGGAACCCGCCCCAAGCTGCTGCCGGCGCGGCGCCCAAGGTCGACTTCGCGCCCGGCGAGATGCTCAAGACCGGCCGGTTCTGGCTGCTCTGGATCACCTACTTCGCCGGCTGCACCGCCGGGCTTCAGGTCATCATGAAAGCCTCGCCGGTCTGGCAGTCCTGCGCCCTCGGTTATTGCCAGGCCCCGGTTGACGCCGTCACCTTCAGCGCCATCGGCGCGGCCGGCGCGATGGCGGTATCCATCCTCGCCATCTTCAACTCGCTCGGCCGCATCCTCTGGGGAAAGATATCCGACAACCTCGGCCGCAAGCCGACCCTGTTCGTGATGTTCGTCATCTGCGGCGTGGCGATGCTGCTCCTGAACCTGCTCCGCGCATACCCGCTCTACCTCGTGGGCATCAGCGTCGTCGGCCTCTGTTTCGGCGGTTTCCTCGCGCTCTACCCGGCCGTCACCGCCGACTTCTACGGTACAAAGCACTACGGCGTGAACTACGGCTGGATGTTCTCGGCCTACGGCGCAGGCGGCATTGCCGGCCCGTTCCTCGCCGCCTGGCTGATGAAGAAAGCCGGTGACGTGCCCTACCTCATGGCCGACGGGACGAGCAAGAGCTTCGCCATGGGCAACTATCAAACGGCATTCATCGTCGCCGGCGTAATGTGCCTTGCCGCCGCGGTCATCACCCTGCTGGTGCGGCCGCCCCGCAAAGCGTAGCGCCCGACGACAAAGGAGAAACTACTTATGAAGAAACTGACCCAGACTGAAATCGACGCGCTCATCGCCAAGGCCAAAAAGCCCGCAGCCGACGCGATGTTGCTGCATCCGTTCTACAAAGGCAAGTACCAGACCGTGCCCAAGTGCTGCATCCGCGACTTCAACGACTTCGCTATCTGGTACACGCCGGGTGTGGCCGCGCCCTGCAAGGACATCCAGGCCAATCCTGAAAAGTCCTTCGAGCACACCAACCGCGCCAACACCATCTGCGTCCTCACCGACGGCACACGCGTGCTCGGCCTCGGCGACATCGGGCCTGAAGCCTCGATGCCGGTGATGGAAGGCAAATCCATCCTGTTCAAGTACCTCGGCGGCGTGGACTGCGTGCCCATCGCGCTCCGCACCAAGGACCCGGACGAGTTCATCCGCACCGCCAAGCTGCTCGAGCCCTCTTTCGGCGGCTTCAACCTCGAGGACATCGCCCAGCCCAAGTGCTTCCGCATCCTCGACACGTTGCGCGCGGAGATGAACGTACCGGTCTGGCACGACGACCAGCAGGGCACCGCTGCCGTCACCTACGCCGGCCTCGTCAACGGCCTCAAGTTCGTGGGCAAGGACATCGGCAAGGTCAAGGTTGTGTTCCTCGGCGCCGGTGCATCCAACATCGCCATCTCCCGCGTCTGCATCAAGGGCGGCGTCACACCAGAGAACACCATCATGTGCGACTCCAAAGGCACGCTCCACAAAGGGCGTACCGAACTTAAAGAGACCTTCAAAGAAAAGTGGCACATGTGCGAGATATCGAACAAGTGGGATGTCCGCGGTACCATCGTCGACGCGATCAAGGACGCGGACGTGCTCATTGCCCTTTCCACTCCCGGCCCGGGCACGGTCAAGCCCGAATGGATAAGCTCGATGGCCAAAGACGCTGTGGTGTTCGTCTGTGCCAACCCGATACCGGAAATCTGGCCGTGGGAAGCGCTTGAGGCCGGGGCCGCGGTCGTCGCGACGGGTCGCAGCGACTTCCCCAACCAGGTCAACAACTCACTCGGGTTCCCCGGAATCTTCCGTGGCACGCTCGACGTCCAGGCCAAGACGATCACCGACGAGATGTGCATCGCGGCTGCGCTCGAATTGGCCAAGGTAGCCGAAGACCGGGGCTTGAAGCAGGACTACCTGGTCCCTACCATGGACGACTGGGAGGTCTACCCGCGTGAGGCCGTGGCGGTCGGCATGAAGGCAATCGAACAGGGTGTCGCCCGCATCACCATGACCCGCGACGAACTGCTCAAGAAGGCCACGGCCACCATCAAACATGCCCGTGAGACCACACAGGCGCTGATGCGCGAAGGCTTCATCCCCGCCGCGCCCGCGTCCTGAATCTAGCTAGAACCATCGGGGCGGCCTTTCGGCCGCCCCTTCTCTTCCTGGAGTAGGACCTATTGGTCCCATTCCTCTTTCTAGCGCTGCACCGCAAGCTTCTGCGTCACTGCGGATCAGCCGTCATCCAGCCGCACGACGTACACCCCGGCGATCAGGAAACGCAGGTCCAGCGGAAGCTCACCTGCACGGTCAGCGACGAAACGGCGCGCGGCTACGGGCCGCCCCGAGACGTCGAAGAGAGTGACACTCGCCGGTCCGGCCTGGTGCAGGGCGTATTCGATGTGCAGGGCGTTACCGGCCAGCGGACTCGGCCACAGTGTCAGCCTCGTCCCGCCATGAGGGCCCATCTCCGCCCGGTCCTGGATACTGGTGGGGTTCACGAACACGACGTCCGTGTCGTTCGAGTGGTTCGAGTCCGCAGGGTAGGTGATCCACGCCGTGCAGGTCTCGTGACAGCCGGCGGGGCAAACCCAGGGACACAAGGTCACAGACTGCGAACCACCCACTGAAATCGCGATGTTCTGCAGGTAGTCGTGGTACCCGCTCGGCCGTATCGACACGTCGACCCGCGGCACCATCGCGGGCACACTGCCCACGTTGGTCAGCTTGACCCGCACATCTACGAGCCCCGGTTCCTCATGCGTTCCCGGGCTCGATACATCGGTCACAACGTCCCTGAAGCGAACCAGCAGCGACTTGCTGCAGGTATCGTTGTGGGGTGCAGTGTCGCCGGGCAACTCGGTTATGCCGGTCATTGTGAAGAGGCCCGGGTCCGGCGTGCACTCGAGCGTGAAGTTGAAGAGCTTGGTCTTGAGCGCACCGATGGGGCCTGTGTGGGCTGTATCATGGTAGATGGTGTCGGTCAAGTCCGAGGCACGGACGATGACGAACCTGATCGGGACGTCGTTGACAGTGTACCTGTTATTCCTCACCTGGATCTGAGGCACGAAGGTCGAGTCAAAGTCGATTGTCTGCGGCGGGACGGTTATGTCGAGGCACGCGACGTCCAGGTCAGCGTCATGCCAGAACTGATAGTCGGCCGTCCTGGTCTCGCCGACTTCGGGGACGCTGCCCGGCGCAAGCGCCGTGCATATAGCCGCGACCAGAACTGCGAACGCAGTCCTGCTCAGCATCTTGACCTCCTCGCGCTCCTAGCGCTGGACCACGAGCTTCCGTGTTACTGCGGACCGCCCGTCGCTCAAGCGCACGATGTAGACGCCGCCGCTCAACCCGCTCAGGCTGAGTGAAAGCTGCCCGGTTCGGGTTCCGACGAAGTCGCGCGTGAGAGCTGCGCGCCCCTGGATGTCGAAGAGAGCGATACTCGCCGGACCAGCTTCACTCAGGCCGTATTCGACATGCAGGACGCTGCCGGCCATCGGACTCGGCCAAAGGGCAATGCTCATCCCGGACCGGAGTTCCTTCTCCGCCCGATCCGCGACGCCGCCGCCACCGACGATGACAACGGCAGTATCGTTGGTGTGGTTGGTATCCTCGGGATACGTGATCCACGCCGTGCAGGTCTCGATGCCGCCCGCGTAGTTCCAGACACCCATCGACACCGGCTGGCTCCCGCCTACACCGACGTTTACGTTCTCCCTGTAGGCCTCGAATCCGCTCGGCGCTATCTTCACATCCAACCGCGGCACGGTCGCCGGCTCGTCGCCCGCATTGGCCAGCATAACCACCACCGGCACAGCTCCCGGGGCCTCGCTGCCGGTCGGACTCGCAACCAGCACTGCGACGTCCAACGTGCCCAGCGCGACCGAGGCGCACAGGTACACGGCGAGGGTGAGCATTACGGTTCTGTTCTTCATCTATACCTCCCAGCGCATCTAGCGCTGAATCACGAGCTTTTGTACTACTGCAGACCGGCCGTCATCAAGGCGGACGAGGTAGACTTCGCCGCTCAGCATGCGCAGGTCCAGTGAGATCTCCCCTCTGCGGTTCCCGGCGATGCCGCGCCTGACGACCACCCGGCCCATGATGTCGGAGAATGTGACCGTCGCCGGCCCGGCCTGACTCAGATTATACTCGACGCGCAGGATGTTGCCGGCAAGAGGACTCGGTGACAGAGTCATTCTCATCCCGGTGCGGGGCTCGCTCTCCACCCAGTCGAGGATCCCGCCACCGCTCATGATGACGATCGCCGTGTCGTTGGTGTGGTTCGTATCATCAGGATACGTTATCCAAGCTCTAAGGGTATCCCGGCCACCCGCGTAGTTCCACGAATCACGCATCCGAAACCGCTGGCTCGCACCCACGCCGATCGCGATGTTTTGGACGTATTCCCCGAGGTAGTTCGGCACGACCACGTCCAGCCGTGGCACCAGCGCAGGCACGTCGCTCAAGTTGGTCAGCAAAACCACCACCAGCATGGGGCCCGGCGGCTCGCTGCCTGTCGGGCTCACAAACTCCACCGCGACGTCAACGGCGCCAAGCGCGACTGAGGCACACAGGACAATGGTCAGACCTGCGAACACGGTCCTTCTTTGTATACCAACCTCCAGCTGCGGGCCCTTCCCGGTCCCTATCATCCGGCAGATGTTGCAGCCGCGTCGGGTCCTCAGTAGCGCGGCCGCGCCGGTTCCACCTGCCGGCTGTCCCTCTTGGGGGCCGCAAGCCCCAGAGACAACGTGATTATAGAACCTGTTCACCCGCTGTCAAGGCCCAATGCCATCGGGGCGGCTTACAAGCCGCCCCGCTTCTTTCAGCTGTGAATACTACTTGTCCTGTCGGTCCTATTCCCTCGTCTCCGGCGCCTCGTAGTTCGGCGCTTCCTTGGTGATGGTCACGTCGTGTGGGTGGCTCTCGCGCAGGCCCGCACCGGTTATCTTTACGAACTTCGCCTTGCGCCGGAACTCAGGAATAGTGCCTGCCCCGCAGAACCCCATCGCGGCACGGACCCCGCCGTCCAACTGGAAGAGCACCTCGCGGGCGCTGCCTCGGTACGGCACGCGTCCTACAATCCCCTCGGGCACAAGCTTGGCCTGCCCTTGCTGGAAATACCGGTCGGCCGAGCCTTTCCTCATCGCATCGAGCGAGCCCATGCCGCGATAGACCTTGTACCGCCGGCCCTCAAGCAGCACGTCCTCGCCCGGACTCTCGTCGGTCCCGGCCAGGAGATTCCCCATCATCACGGTCCCGGCTCCGGCCGCGAGCGCCTTGGCCACGTCCCCGGAGTAGCGGACGCCGCCGTCGGCTATCACCGGTATCTTCCTGCGCTTCAGTGCCGCCGAGCACTCCATCACCGCGGTCAACTGCGGCACGCCTACGCCGGCAACAATCCGGGTCGTGCAGATGGACCCGGGTCCGACCCCGACCTTCACAGCATCCACCCCGACCTCAGCCAGGGCCAGCGCGCCCTCGGCAGTCCCGACGTTGCCCGCGACAATCTGCAGCCTCGGGTACTTCCTGCGGAGCTGGCGCGCAGTGTCGACTACTTTGTCCTGATGCCCGTGGGCGGTATCAATGACTACGGCGTCCACTTCGGCCTCAACCAGCGCCTCGGCCCGGGCCATCGCGTCGCGGCCGACTCCGATCGCCGCAGCCACCTTGAGTCGGCGCCTGCCGTCCAGTGTCGCGTTCGGATTCTCCACCCGCTTCAGGATGTCCTTGGTGGTGATCAGTCCCTTGAGCCTGCGTCGTCGGTCCACAATCGGCAGCTTCTCGACCCGGGCTTTCCTCAGTATCTCCCGCGCGCGCCTGAGCGTCGTCCCTTCGGGCGCGGTGACAAGCCCGTCGGCCGTCATCACCTTGGCCACGAGCACCTGCCAATCGCTCTCAAACAGCAGGTCACGCTTGGTCAGAATGCCCACGAGCCGCATCTTCTCATCTACCACCGGCAGCCCGGAAATCCCATACTGCGCCATCAGGTCCCGCGCCTCGCCGATCGTCTTGTCCGGGGTTATCGAAATCGGCTCGTCGACCATGCTCGACTCGGCCCGCTTCACCTTGGCCACGTGCGCAGCCTGGTCATCGACCGAGAAGTTCTTATGCACCACACCGATGCCGCCGGACTGGGCCATGGCGATGGCCATCTTCGACTCGGTGACGGTATCCATCGCGGCGCTGACCAGCGGAAGCTTGAGCAGAATCCCACGCGTGAAGTACGACTCCGTATCGACCTCGTTGGGAAGCACACTCGACTTCTGCGGCAGCAGCAGAACGTCGTCGAAAGTCAGGGACTCACTGATGCTCACTCACACCTCCCTCAGACAAGGAGAAACGCCGCAAACACAAAGCCGCCCGCGGGGCGGGCGGCAGAAGGAACGGCTGTTTGAATTCGGACAACGTTACCATAGCAGATTCTACGCAGGAAACTCCGCCGGTCAAGCGACGGGCCGCAACCCTGATTCCGAGTCGGAACTGCCACGAAGGTACGGACTCCGCGTCAGGCGCCCGCTCACTTCGTCTTCGCGGCCGACCTGCCCCGGAAGCAGGATCCTACCGGCCTTGACATCCGCGCCAGCCGCCCTATGATGCGGCCTACGGGTAACGCCCGCCCCAGCCTGACCTGCCGGGCGGGGAAGGCGTCAAAGGAACGTTGCCGGGAAGAAACGACACCGGGAGGCATTGATGTTGCGCAGCGTGCTCGCACTTGGACTGGCGCTGATTGCGGTAGCTTTCGCAGAACCGACCGACCCGAGCAAGGCCGGGCCGGACTCGTCGTGGCGCGACCTCGCGCCGCGGCTCTATGTCCGGGACGAGACCTGGGCCGACATCAACTACGTCAAGACCGAGATCACCTTCGTGAACTACGTCCGGGACCGGAACGAAGCTGACGCGCAGCTCACCATCACGTCCCTGACCACCGGCGACGGCGGGCAGGAGTACTGCCTGACCTTCCTCGGTCTCGGCTCGTTCCGTGACATCAACTCCGTTCTGAAGCACACAACCGCGCCGGACGCGACCCCGGACGAAACCAGAAGAGCGCTGGTCGAAGCCATCAGGCGCGGGCTTGTCCCCTATGTGGCCCGCACCGGGCTGAGAGACATGCTTCGGGTCGAGTTCACCCCGCCGGCAACGGCCGCGCCGAAGACCGACCCCTGGCACAACTGGGTATTCTCGTTCAACCTGAACGGCTGGGCAAACGGTGACCAGGGCTACACCTACTACTACTACAGCACCAACCCCAGCATCCAGCGCGTGACCGAGACGGAGAAAATCACGTTCGGAGGCGGCGTGTATACGAACTGGCGCCGGTTCGTGATTGACGACACCACGGTCGTCACGGCCCTGTCGCGCAGCTACAGCGGCGATGCCGCGTACAAGCGCAAACTCTCCAACCATCTGGCCCTGGGCGGCCTGTTCTGGTACAACACCAGCGACTACGACAACGTCCGGTACGGCTTTCTCCTCGGGCCGATGCTGGAGTATGACTTCGTGCCGTATTCCGAGTACGTCCGGCACAAGATCTATATCCGGCTCACCCCGAGCCTCTTGTACGGAAGCTACCTCGACACGACCCTCTACAACAAACTGAGCGAGTTCACGGCGTCGAACGCGGCGGTGCTGGGCGCGACCCTGACCCGGGCCTGGGGCACGGTCGCGTTCTCGGCCAGCGGCTCGCACTACCTGCACGACTTCAGCAAGAACCGGCTCTCGCTCTACGGCAGCGTCTCGCTCCGGGTCATCGCCGGCCTGTCGGTCTCGCTCTCGGGCGGATACAACTTCATCCACGACCAGATCGCCCTGCGCAAGGACGCTGCGTCCGAAGAAGAGCGCCTCCTCCGTCTGCGCGAGATGGCGACCGCCTATTCGTACTGGAGCTCGGTCGGCGTGACCTACACCTTCGGCTCCGCCTTCAGCAACATCGTCAACCCCATCTTCTAGCACCCCGTACAGACCGCCAAATCAGAAGCGGGCGGGGCATGGCCGCGGATTCCCACCCGCGTGCAGACCGAGCCATGCGGAAAACGGGGACTGCCTTTGGCAATCCCCGTCCTCCGTCACGGACCGATGGGCGCGGCGATGTTGAAGACATCGGTACGTATCGCCTGGAGCACCGCCTCGGCCATGCCGCGTGCCTTCCTGGCGGTTACGGCCGAGAAACAGAGTCAAGTGCTGCGGTCAGGAAGCGCCGAGAGGTTCGCTGCAACGTAGCATCCATCGTTCCTCTCATCATAGCTCTCAGCGTAGCCATCATCGTACCCTGCATTGCCTGCTGCATTGTAGCTTCAACCGGACTCCGAGCTCTACCTCAACCTCGACCTCAACCTGAATCCTCGATTGCTCCCGTCACTGGACCGCGCATCGCTTGCGAAACTGCTCCGCGCACTGCTCGCCGCATTGGACCCTTCATTGCTCCGCTCATTGCACGTCTCAACGCACAGGTCATTGCTCGCTGGAATTGGTGCTGCATGGCTCCCCAAAAGGCAGCCCCCCAGGCGACCCCTACCCTACCCTTTCGTCGCCAGTGCTCGCCTCTAAACCACCAGGAACGCGCTGGTTAAGCCCATTTCCGGCTCTTCGGAGAGCCGCGCCCTCGTGTATTGGCCGGCAAGGACGCACTCTCCTGTCCGCCCTCCGCCCGGTCGCGGCCGTATGTATTTGATTCGCAGCCACCTACGCTTTGGCTCTTGGCTTCTGACCTTGAGCTTCTGACCTCGTCCCCACTCCTCCCAACCCCCTCCTCGACTCTGCACTCTGGCCCCTGAACTCTGGCTTCTGCCCTCGTCTGCTCCTCGGAATTGACCATCCACCCGAACCTGAAGTACCGTACACGGGGCCGCAACGGCTACGCCTCTCGACGGTTAGCGACCGATGACTAGGAACGAGAGACACACTACTGCGGACCTCGCCCCGACAAGCTGCTTCGGCTTGGCCCGGATCCCGGCCGGAATTGCAGTGCACCACGCAGGCGCGTGAGGCCGTCATTGACGTCGGTTCGGAATGCGGTAAGTGTTCCGCTTGCCCCCGGATTGGAGATTGCCGCGGGCGCGGCCCGCGAGTTTCCCGAAGTTGGTTTTTGGTTCTTGGTTTGTGGTTCATGGTTTGTAGTCCCCGGTTTCAGATTTTCGGTCTCCGGTTGCGGGGCGCCCACCCCCATCTTTCGCTTCGGTGTTGACTCCGCCACCCGTGAGCCGATAATGAGCCGTGCCAGCGTGCCGGCCCGACTCGCCGAAATTCAGGGATGCGGCTGCGCGGCTGCGCGAGGTGTTTGACGTATGCGGGTGCCTGCGCGTCCCGATTGAAACTCGCATCCAGCATGAAAACCGGCAGGCCTATAAGCACGGGTACGAGCTTAGGTTTGGCGCCCGCGACCGCTCCGAGCTCAGGGAGATACAGGGCCTTTTGCGGGTGGTGGGTGCGGAGCCCGGCCGCCCCTATCTTAAGCACGGCCTTCCGATAGTGCCGATCTACGGCAGGCAGCGCGTGCTTCGCGCAATCCGCGACCTGCAGCTCGAGCGGCCCAAAGTGGTTGCCTTGAGCCGCCACGCCGCGCCCGGGGCGAGGGCGCCGGCGCGACTCCCATTTAAGACTGTGGGACAGCTAGTTGTAGCCATGCGGATGTACGACCGCTGCCCGATGACGGCACGCCGGATAGGCACCTCGGCGGCGCTGCTTGTCCGGCTGGCAAGACGCCGACTGGTCCGGCCCACGAACGAACGGAGCGGTGTAGAGAAGACCTGGGTTCTGACGCCTTCGGGAAAGGAGCAGACGCGCCGCGGCCGCCGCGCCAATATCGCATGGCTTCGGTCGGGGAGGCAGGGCAGTCCACTTGAGCACCAGTGGTCCACGTAGCCGGGAGAAAGAGGAAAGGACAAGGTAGAGGTAGAGGTGGAGGTCGAGGTAGAGGTGAATGTAAAGGTAGAGGCCGAAGCGGAGGGCCGGGTCAGGCTGTGCCTGACGGCCGGTCAGAGCCGTAGACGTTCTCTCTTATGAAGCGAATGTCATTGCGCCAGGCTTCGGCGACTTTGACCCGGAGTTCCAGATACACGGGCCGGCCGAGGAAGGCCTCGATTTGCCGACGCGCCATGGACCCCGCCCGTTTCATGGCCATGCCGCCGCGGCCGATGAGTATCGCTTTCTGCGATTCCCGCTCGATGTAGATGGTAACGAGAATGTAGTCTTTGCGACCGGGCCGCTCTTTGAACTCGTCGACCACAACCGCGGTCGAGTAGGGTATCTCTTCACCGTAGAGGTTGAACACGGCTTCGCGTACGAACTCCGCGGCGAAGAACTTCTCGGGCCGGTCCGCGACCGCGTCCGGCGGGTAGAACGCCTGCCCCTCAGGCAGCAGCGCGGCAACGCCCGCCTTGAGTTGCTCGACGCCGCCGCCTCTGAGCGCCGACACCATAAACACCTCGGCCGCACCTTCTTTGTTCAGCCTGTCTACTTCACTAAGCAGGCTGCTCTTGTCCCGAACGAGGTCCACCTTGTTGAGCACTGCCAGGACTTTGCGGCCCGAGAGCATGGGCGGCACCTGTCCCCTGTCCGGGTCGGGCCGCGAGGCGTCGAGCACGAGCATAACGAGGTCCGCGTCTTTCAAGGCAAGGTCGATTTGGCGCTTCATCTGTTGCTGGAGCGCATACTTGGGCTGCAGCAGTCCGGGCGTGTCGAGGAAGACCGCCTGGAACCCGGGGCCGTTGAGGATACCGAGGATGCGGTGCCGCGTGGTCTGCGGCCTTGGTGCGACCGCTGCGAGGTGGGTGCTGAGCAGCCGGTTCAGGAGCGTGGACTTGCCGACGTTCGGCAGCCCGACGATGGCGACGTAGCCGGAGCGGAAGTGATCGAGTGGTCCAGAAATCAAGTGGTCAAGTGGTCGGGGATTAGGGATTGGGGACTAGGGATCAGGGGGATGTTCAGGAGTAGACGCCGATGGCGGCGAAGCGCGCAACTCGTCCGGCGACCAGGTCGGACCCGGTTTGTCCGGACAGAGCTCGGTAGTTGGCCAGCACCGCATCTTTGAGCAGGTGCGCAGCCTCGTCCCAGTCCTGGTGCGCACCCCCGAGCGGCTCGGGCACGACGTCGTCCACGATGCCGAATTCCCTGAGCTCGCGCGCGGTCATGCGCATCGCCTTGGCGCTTTCTTCTCCGCGTGAGCCGTCGTGCCAGAGGATGGACGCGCAACCCTCGGGCGTGATGACCGAGTAGACCGCGTTCTCCTGCATCAGGACGCGGTTGCCGACCGCAATGGCGAGTGCTCCGCCTGATCCACCCTCGCCGGTAACCACGGCCACAATCGGTACTTCGAGCATCGCCATGTCGCGGAGGTTGCGGGCAATCGCCTCGCCCTGTCCCCGCTCCTCGGCGCCGACCCCCGGGTAAGCGCCCGGCGTGTCAACAAGCGTGAGTATCGGCAGGCCGAACCGCGCCGCGAGCTCCATCACCCGCAGGGCTTTGCGGTATCCTTCGGGGTGCGGCATGCCGAAGTTGCGACGAAGCTTCTCCTTGGTGTCGCGGCCTTTCTGGTGCCCGACGACGGCAAACCCGATCCCCTCAATCCGGCCGAGGCCGGCCACGAGCGCCGGGTCGTCGGCAAAGCCCCGGTCGCCGTGCAGCTCGGTGAAGTCGGTGACAAACCTCTCGATATAGTCCAGGGGATAGGGACGCCGCGGGTGGCGTGCGAGCAGAACACGCTGCCAGGGCGTCAGGTCGGCGTAGATCTTCTCTTTCTGCTTCTCGATCTGCTCCTGGACCCGTTTGACCTCGTCCTTCGCGCCGATGGCCGTTAGTTCATCCAGCCGCGTGACCAGGTCGGCCAGAGGTTGTTCGAAGTCGAGCCAGCCTTCAGCCATTGCGGGAAACAGGTAGAGGTGAAGGCAAAGGTAGAGGTAGAGGCTGAGGTTGAGATCCGGAAGGTTCCACGTCCTTAACCTTAACCTCTACCTTTGCCTGTCCTGTCAGCGGCCGAAGCCGACCGAGACGCGATGCGCGCCGCCCAGGTCGAGGTTCATCGCCGCAAATGAGTAGTCGAAACGGAACCGGCCGGCGTGCAACCCGAGCCCGAAGTTCATGTTGTTCGCCTTGGACAGGAAGTCGTACCCGGCGCGCAAGGCCAGGACTTCGTTCCATGCGCACTCGATCCCGGTCACCGCACCGGCCGCCTTGCTGTAGGGGAAGTAGGAGCCGTCCGCGGTCAGCGTCACCCGGCCGCGCTCAAAAAGCACCAGGTCATAGCTCGCGCCCGCCCTGAGTCGCGTCGGCAGCCGGAACTCGTCCCGCACGTAGTACAACGTCTTGCCGAAGTCTATGACCGACGCGCCCAGCGTCAACCGCTCGACCGGAGCCACCCTGACCCCGCCATCGATGCCCACCCCTGCGGCGTCCTCGTCGAATATGCGTGTGTAGAAGTATCGGCCGGTCAGACCGACCTGCACAATGCTGCCGATGGGACGCGCCAGGTTCAGATAGGCAGTGAAGTCGTACGGCGAGAAAGTCCCGATCGGCTCCTCTGTCGGCTTGGTCCGGTACTCGAACTGGCCGGCCGAGAAACTGGCAAACCCCAGCCCGACGCACAGCGCGGGGAAGCCACGGGCCACGAACAGCGACTGATGGTGGGTATCGAGTATCCACCTGGCATAGGAAACGGTCGCGGCAAACCCATCGCTGCCGGCGTTGGCTGCCGGGTTCAGAGCGATCGCCTGCGGCCCGAATGCCGAGGCCACGCCGGCTCCGGCCATCCCGGCCTCGCGGACGCCCGGCAGAATCTTGAGAGACGAAAACCCCATATGCCCGGCCGAGGCCATGACCACGACCAGGACCACGGATAGCAGAACGCGCAAGCCCTAGCTCTCGATTATCTCGACGTTGGCCCGAGGCATCGAGACGCGCGTGCCGTCCTCCAACTCGACCTCGAGCACACGTGCCTTGGCTTCGGTTTCAATCGTCTGGAGCTCAACCGGCAGGCTCGTGACCTTGCCGATCTTGCCGAAATTCGGCTGCCGGATGATGCGCACCGGCATCCCGAGAGCCAGTCCGCCCTCTGCCATGCTCTGCTTGATTTCCCCGAGATTGGTGTCGGCCGGCACGATCACCTCGGGACGGATGACGCCGGCCCGGATCTGGGTCGCGCCGTTGACCGAGGCCATCTTGCCGGTAAGCGACTTAAGCAGGTCAAAGGTGCGCTGCGCCATCCGCATCTGGCCGAAACCCTCGGTCGCCACGACGGTCAGGCCCTTCTTTTCCGAACCGGTAATCGCCACGCCGATGTCGTACCCGAGGAACGAACGCAGGGTCGCGTCCTCGATACCGCCGACCACGATTGCCTTGGCTCCGAGCTTCACCGCCCGCTCAATCGCATCGTACTTGACCAGAGAACCGCCGATCAGCACCTGGCCCTTGCAGTCATCGGGAATCTGGGCCGCGGTAACCACTGTTTCCGGGCTGTCTACGATCATCCGGATAGTCCCGCGCACCTCACCACCGACCCCGAAAATCCCCTGGACGAAGCTCGCCTCGGTCTCGACTACTACGCCCTCGCGCGGAATAACCTCGCTGACCGTGCCCTCGATGTACGCGTCGACCTGCACCGGCTCGGGCGGCTCGCGCAGAATCACCTGTCCGGTGATGGACGAGACATTCTCGACCGTGCCGGCAACCGGCGCCTTCACCTCGGACTTGAACAGACCGAAGAAGCCCTTGGAAAGGGCCATGACCTCGTCCTTGGCCACGGCGTCGCCCGCCTTCTTCATCATCAGGCTCGGCACGTCCTCGGGCGGAACCCCGAGGCGGCCGGCGACATTGACCGTCTGGACATTGCCGGGCAGAGCAGTGCGGGCAACGATGTCATCGCCTTTCACCTTGCTGCCCTTCTCAACCAGAGTTTCGCCGGGCAGCGGCAGCCGGCGTTGCTTCTTGACCACGGTTCGGGCCGTGACCTTCAGACCGGGCGTATATGCGTGTGCCATAGACTGTCCAAGGATATTGAAAGCCGAGGCGAAGTCAAGCCACCAAGCCCCTCGCCAGTTCCTGGTTCTTGGTTTCTGGTTCTTGG
>DDXO01000058.1 GCA_002347155.1 Caldifarciminota bacterium UBA2258 | reverse complement strand
TCGAACAATGTCTCGAACAGCTTCACGAACAGTTCGCCGTACAACGCCGCGTACAGTTGCTCACGCAGTCCGCGATGCAGTTCACTATTCAGTCACCGATACACTGGCCGATGCAGCTTACTACACATTGCGCGATACCTTGGCCGATACCCTGCGAGGTACAATGAGAGGTACATTGATGGGCGGAATGAGCGGTGCAATTCGGCCCGAACAGAAAGCAGGAAGCCGGACCGAAGTCCGGCTTCCGTGATTAGCGTTCTCGACTAGAAGCTGTCGGCCACGTCCGAGATGCGGACGTTGTCGCAGATGATGTACTCCGGGATGCTCATCGCGGTCGGGGAGCGGCGGTCGTAGGTGGAGGAGACGTTCCACGGAACCGTGCGCGAGGAGATGGCGACGATGCCTTTGAACACAGAGGGGACAGTGTCGGTGACACGGGAGGAGAGGAGAGGCGCCGCGAACTCGCCGTCTTTGATGAGCCGGGCATTGAACCGGCTCGAGCCGGTAAACATACCTTTGGTCGGGTCCGGCATGTGGATGTAGTGGAGGTGCGGGATGTAGAGCGCGTCCTTGGCGAGCTTGCGGCCGGCTTCGATTCCGGCCGGGGCAGTGCCGCCGCTCAGGCAGAAGTCGTCGTTCCCGAGGTCGCTTCCCGTCGGCTGGCGCTTGTACTTGGCCGCGGTGGCCGAGTCATAGAGGATTTCCTTGAGGATGCCCTTGTCACAGATGACACGGCGATGGCGGCGGTGCCCTTTGAAGTCAAACGGCATGCCGAAGACATTCGGATTGGTCGGGTCATCGCTGATGGTGACGCTCTCGGGGAAGAGCCGGTCGCCGGGCTTCAGGTTTGACGAGAACGCCCGTTTCTCCTCCCACATGCGGCCGATGAACCCGCCCCAGATACTGAGTCCGAGGAGTTCGGATACAGCCTCGGGGCCGAACATCACTCGCTGGTGTTCGAGGTGGGTCTTGTGGCCCGTATTCTTCTCGTACACGGGCAGCATGCCCTTGAACTCGGCAATGACGTCGTCGGCCGTGAACTCGCCCGCCTTCTTCTGGGTACGCTCGGCCTGGAGCTCCCACTTCTTCTCCTGTTCTTTCAGGACCATGGTGAAGCGGCCGTCGGTCAGGCGGCGAAAGGCTTCTTTGTCGTTGGCCGTGGAGACGAAGTACATCTCGGTAGAGCCGGACGACCACGAGCCGGAGAAGTCGTACTTGCCCATCGGCTTGACCGCGTCGACCACCTGCTTGCAGAGTTCGGTCTTGGCCACGGGCGAGAGCGCTTCGAGCGCGGGGTCGAACCCGGTCGAGTCGTCCACCGCCTCTTCGACCACGCCGAAGATGGGGTCGTAGTCCTTTTCCAGCGCCGACCTGCAATTGCTCGCGGCGATGGCGAGCGCTTCGTCAAGCTGGGCCGAGGATGTGATGTCCGAGGTCAGGCTGTACGCGCCGGACTTGCGTCCCTGCTGGACAACGACGTCGAGCCGGGACAGCTCTTCAAACGTCGAGAGCGCCACCGATGAGTTGCCGAGCCTTATCAGGCTGGACCGCTCGCGGTGGAAGTTGAACTCAGCGTCGAGCTTTTGTTTGCGGGCCTTGTCGCGGGCTTCGAGCAAGAGGTCGCGAATTCGCTTTTCCAGCATGGTTACTCCTTCTCCCCGGTATCGACGTTGTGGAAGCGCATCACCGGGATGCCGTGGCCGAGCTCCATTATCTGGTTGGGCTCGCCCTTGCCGCAGTTCGGCACCTGCTGCAGGCACCACGACGGCTTGGACCCGACCTTGTCGAGCGAGTTCCAGAACTCGAGCGTATGGCCGTGGTAGGTCGGGTTCTTGTACACCTTGGTCCGCTTGCCGTTCTTCACTTCCCAGGCGATCTCGGTGCCGAAGTGGAAGTGCTCGCGGTTCGAGCCGATTGACCAGGAGACCGGTATGTCGAGGATGACTCCGTCTTCGGTCGCGGCGACGATGTCTTCCAGCGTGCCATCCTCGCCGGCGTCGATGTTGATGTTGGTCATCCGGTCGATGGGCGTCCGGTAGAAGGCGCAGGCGCGGGCCGCGGTGCCGGATTCTCTGATGGCGACGCGGCCGGCCTTGGCGTTGGCCTCGGCGAGGTCGGTGCGCGAGGAGAGGACGTTGACGAGGATGCCCTTGTCAATAAGCAGGTAGTCGCGCTGGGGCGTGCCCTCGTCGTCAAACCCGAATGTGCCCGGGGAGTTGGTCACGATGCCGGCCCGGGCGTTGAGCTTGTTCGAGCCGTAGCGCAGCTGGCCGATGTGCTCAAGCCGGACGTGCGAACCGCCGGCAAACGAAAGCTCGTACCCGAGAATGCGGTCGAGTTCAAGCGCGTGGCCGATGGTCTCGTGGACCTGCAGGAATCCCTGGCCCGGCAGGAGGATGACGTCACGCTTGCCGGGCGGCAGCGTTTCGGCGGCGATGATTTCCGAGAGCTCTCTGCGGATGCGCTCGGCATGCCCGCCGAACGCGTCCGGGTCGGCAATCCACTCCCAGCCGCGGGTGCCGTCGCCTGAGCAGAAGAGCTCCATCGAACGGCGCTGGGTGCGGCCCTGCGGGTCGGGCGCCATCACCGCCATCGAACCGAAGGTGTTGAGCTGCCAACGGTCGACTTCAGTGCCCTCGGAGTTCCAGTAGAAGATCTTGCGGCGCTGAAAACCGGCCGTCACGAAGCGGTGGGCGACCGTCTTGTCGTTCAGCTTCGCGTCGATGCCGGAGAGCAGGGCGAGCTTCTCCGAAGTCGGCACTTCGAACGGGTCCTGCTTGACCGGCGGTCGGTACTGGCCCTTGGCGGGTTGAGCCGGGCCCATGTCCTTGGGGAAGCCGGGCAGTAGTGTTGCCGCTTTGGCGTTGGCGAGCGCGCGGTCAAAGCAAGCCGGGATAGAGGAAAGGTCAGCCGTGGCGGCAAAGCCCCACGCGCCCTTGTACAGGGTGCGGATGCCGATGCCGCGCTCGTTGGCGTCGTAGTTCGTTTCGAGGTTGCCGTCGTAGAGCGTCAGGCGTTCGGAACGGTCCTCGCCGTAGAGGCGGGCGTCCGCGAAGCTGCAGCCGGCAGCGAGCATGCGCCCGAGTTCGGCCTTCACCGTTGCGGCCTGCCGGTCGAATTCTGTATTCACTGTAAGACTCCTTTTGGTCGGTCCACCGTCCGGACTCGGGAATGGGACGTAACATTATGCCAACAAGTTGCGGCTACGCAAGAGCAACAGCGACCCGGAACCGAGCTGGAAGACCCGAAGCCACGAAGGACGAGACGAACGGGTGCACGGTGCCGGGAGTCCCTTTTCGCGTCTTCGTGGCGGTCTGCTTCGGAATCGTCGGGCTTGGATTGCCTTGACAGCAGGCACTATCAGACATTAAGATAGACAGAGACCAGCTTGATTCGTTCCCACCACATCCGGCCGCCCGCATACCTCTTCGCCGTCGTATTGCTCGGCGCCGGCTGCGCGTACTTCAACACGTTCTACAACGCACAGGCTGCGTACCGCGAGGCGATGCGACTCAAGGAGCAGGGCCAGAACGTCCAGGCCAAGGCGAAGTTCGACAAGGCAATTGAGAAGTCGGCGCTGGTCATTCAGCGCTGGCCGAAGTCGAGATGGGCGGACGATGCGCTGTTCTTGATCGGATCAAGCTACTACGAGGGAGCTCAGTACGACAAGGCGATCCGGCACTTCGACCAGCTCACCCTTGCTTTCCCGAACTCCGGTTTCGTGCCAAGGGGAGAGCTGTACCGCGGTCTGTCCCTCCTGGCCGACAAGCAGTACGGCACGGCCCGGGTGGTGCTTGACGCGGTGAAGCAGAAGTACCCGAAGCTTGCCGATGAGGCCTCCTATAACCTTGCCAAGTCATTCATCGACCGCAAGGAGCTGGCGCGGGGCGTGGACTCGCTGGCCGCTTTTCATGGTCGATTCCCGAGGTCCCGCTTTCGTGCGTCGGCGGTGAAACTGCTCGCCGGCGGTTCGTTTACACTGGAGCGGTACGTCGATGCTGAGAAGTGGTACTCAGAATACGCCAAGCTGACCGATGACCCGAAGCAGCGGGCGCTGACCAAACTGAAGATCGCCGCCTGCCGGTATGAACTCGGCAAGAACGAAGAGGCGGTCGCCGAGGTCAACGACGTGCTCGGCCGGTACGTGGACCTCGACGACGAGGCGAACCTGCTGCTCGGCAAGGCGCTGACCGCGATGGACCGGCCGGCGGATGCGCTCGCGGCCTGGGCCAAGGTGAGGGGCCCGAGCGACTTCGGAGCCGAGGCGGCATTCCTCACCGGCAAGTACCACGAGGAAGGGGCCGACTTCGAGCGGGCCCGGGCCTACTACGATACGGCCAGGACCCGACGTGCGGATTCCGACTACGGCGTGCTCGCGCTCAAGCGGCTCTCGTTGCTGGACGCCTTGGCGGCGCGGAGGAGCGGCAAGAGGGCCGGCGGTGATTCGCTGCAGCCGGCCGAGGCGATGTTCCTCATCGCCGAGGTAAACAACTTGAACCTCGGGGACTACGACAGGGCGATGGAGCTTTACCAGAAGGTCCACGATTCCTTCCCTGACACCGACTGGGCGGCGAAGGCGCTGTTTGCCAAGGCGTGGATTCTCAGAAATGTGAGGAACGACACGACCGGAGCCGAACCCCTGCTCAGGCAGGCGATAGCCGAGTACCCGGAAACCGAGTACGCAGACGAATCGCGGCGCTGGCTCGGGCTGCCCGTGCCCAAACGGGAGAAGAAGAAGCCTGAAGCAGTGCCGGAGACAATCGCAATGCGGCCACCGCCGCCGCCGGAGGAGACGCTGCAGGCACCCGGCTCGGAGCCGGGCCCGATGCCGCCGGAATCGGAGCCCGCCGATACCGGGGACTTCACCGCGAGGCACGAACCAGGGAGGTTTCCGCACGAGCGTCGTGAACCGGGACGCTTACCTGAGCGACCTGAGCTTGCCGGCGGGCCGCACGGCCCGCGCGGGATGCCGGGAACCAGTCCGGGCGCACTCGAGGTGGAGATGGAACGCGGCAGGGAGAAACCGGCGGGCGAGCCTTCGCACCACGTTGACACTCTGCCGGGTCATACGGGAATTCCTCCAGAGCCTCCAGCCAAAGGACCGGCTCCGGAAACGGTAGCTGTCGGCATGAGGGATACGGTTCGGGTCGAACTGCCTTCCGCGCCGAGCGTGGATACGGCCGAGCATGCCCAGCCGCCGGCCAAGTTGCGGTTTGAGCCAATCCGCTTCGCCACCGACTCGTGGCAGATTCAGCCTGCGGACTCGGCGCGGCTTGAGGCCGACGCGGAGTCGCTCAAGGCGCACCCGGACGTGAAGATCGTGGTGGTCGGCCACTGCGACCCGAGGGCCAGCGAACGGTACAACGAGGAACTGGGGCTGAAGCGGGCGCAGGCGGTTCGGGACCTACTGGTCTCGTCGGGTGTTGATGCCGGCCGTATCAGCGTGCGCAGCGACGGTGAGAAGCACCTGGTTTCTACCAAGCCGGATGAGTACTGGCTGGACCGGCGGGTAGAGTTCGAGTACAAGTGAAGCCTGCGCTCTGTCTCGTAGTCCAGGCCCGCGAGCTGTGCACGGGCATTTTCTCTCTATGGCTGGAGGCTTCCGAGACAGCGCACCGGGTCAAGCCGGGTCAGTTCCTGAACGTCAAGGTCTCGAACGGGCCTGACCCGCTGCTCAGGCGGCCGATTTCGGTCTGTGATGTCGAGCGGAGCCGGGTGCGGCTGGTCTTTCGCGTGGTTGGGCGCGGGACCGCGATGCTGGCCCGCGTGCGAACCGGCGACGAGCTGGATGTGCTTGGGCCGCTCGGCCGGCCCGCGCCTGAACTGCATCATAAGGACATCATGCTCTGTGGCGGCGGAATCGGAACGGCGCCGCTCCTTTTCCTTGCCCGGCGTCTTAGAAGGGCGAACCGGATGCAGGTCTTACTCGGCGCGCGGACCAAAGCCGAGTTGCTTCTGGTCAGGGAGTTCCGCGCGCTCGGGCTTCCGGTCAGGCTTGCGACCGACGACGGCAGCGCAGGATACCGAGGCGTGGTGACAGAGCTTGTCGAGCAACAAGTCAGAAGCCAAGGGCCAGAAGCCACAAGCCAAGGCCGCGGGAGGCGGTCAGCGGTTGGCGGTAAGCCGTCAGCGGTTTTCGCCTGCGGTCCGCGGCCGATGCTCGCCGATTTGGTGAAGCGACTAGACCCGATTCCGGTCTGGGGCTTTGTTGAGGAACGGATGGGTTGCGGTACCGGCATCTGCTACTGCTGCGCCCTGCCGAAGAAGGGCGGAGGCCACGTCCGGTTCTGCGAGGAAGGTCCGGTGGTGAAGCTCAACGAGGTGGTACTGTGAATCCTCAAGTCACCATCGGCAAGACGACGTTCGCGAACCCGGTGCTGGCCGCGTCCGGTACCTTCGAGTTCGGACTCAAATTCAAGTCGGTTGCCAACCGGCTCGGTGGAGTCGTGACAAAGGCAATCACGCTCCAACCAAGAGTCGGCAACCCGCCGCCGAGGATCTACGAGTTCCCAGGCGGCATGCTGAATTCCGTCGGGCTTGAGAACCCGGGATTTGAGGTCTTCTGTCGCGAAGTCGTTCCTCACACACGGAAGCTGAAGTGCCGGGTCGTCGTGAACATCGCTGGTGCCACCGTCGATGAGTACGGAGAGCTGGCGGCGAGGCTCGATTCTGAGCCAGTGGATGCTCTGGAGGTGAATGTCTCCTGCCCGAACGTCAAAGAAGGCGGAGCTTTGTTCGGGCAGCAGCCGAGCGTAGTCGAGGCGATAACCACGCTGGCGCGCAGACGGACGACCAAGACTGTAATCGTCAAGCTGACCGCCAACTTCGTGGACCCGGTCGAGACCGCGAAGGCAGCCGAGGCAGCAGGCGCCGACGCGGTCACCACCATCAACACGCTGTTCGGGTTGGCTCTGGATGGAAACGGTCGGCCGTTCCTCGGAGGCAGGAATGGCGGTGTTTCGGGTCCTGCTCTCAAGCCCTTTGCCCTGTTCTGCGTGGACAGGGTGGCGGCGGCGGTGAAGATACCGGTCATCGGTTGCGGCGGAATCATGAGCACGGCCGATGCCGTCGACTTCCTGAGCGCCGGGGCGCGGATGGTGCAGGTCGGCACGGCCAACCTCGTGAACCCCGAGGCAGCGCTGGACGTCTGGAACGGCTTGAAGGCGCACGCAGAGCAGAACGACCTCGGCAACTGGGACGCGGTAGTGGGCAGAACAAGGAGGCGGAGTTGACCAAGATCGTGCTGGCGATGAATGTCGACCGAACGGGTGCGGTTGCGCTGCGCGACCGCATCGGTACCAAGGTCGACGTATACAAGATCGGGATGGACATGTTCACGACATGGGGCCCGGACGTCGTGCGTGACTTCGTAACCGGCGGGTGCCGCGTGTTCCTCGACCTCAAGTACTCAGACATACCCTCGGTCGTCGGCAAGGCGGTCGAGGCGGCAGCAGACCTCGGAGTCTCGATGCTCACGGTGCACACGATGGGCGGGCCGAAGATGATGTCCGAAGCGGCGGCCGCGGCAGACCGGGCCAAAGGCGAGAAGCCGCTGGTCCTGGGCGTGACCGTGCTCACGAGCCTTGACGAAGCGGCCCTTGAGAAGATAAGCGGCAAGCGCCAGCTTGTGACGGACCGCGTGCGGGGCCTCGCGTTGCTGGCCAAGGAGTCAGGCTGCGGCGGCGTCGTCGCCTCGCCGCAGGAAATCGGCGTGGTCAAAGAGGCGTGCGGCGAGGACTTCGTGGTGGTGACACCCGGAATAAGGCTCGCGCAAACGCCAAGCGCCGAGCGCCAAGCGCCGACCGCTGGTCCGGACTCCGGACTTCGTCATTCGGAACTCGGCGTTCGCACTTCGAAGGATGACCAGGCGCGAACACTAACCCCGGCCGAGGCGGCACAGGCGGGTGCTGACTACATCGTCGTCGGCAGGCCGATATATGAAGCGTCGGACCCGGTGGCGGCGATTGCAGAGATAAAGAGGCAGCTAGGAGTTAGCAGTTAGGAGTTAGGAGTTAGGAGTTAGGAGTTAGGAGTGGCGCAAGACCTTGGTGTGATGCTGAAGAGGTACGGCGTACTGCGGGAGGGGCACTTCCTGTTGACGTCGGGTAAGCACTCGGACAGGTACTTCGAGAAGTTCCGGATTCTCGAGCAGCCTCCGGTCTGCGAGGCCTTTGCCAAGGCAGTCGCGGAGCGCTTCAGCCGGGACGGCGCGACGGTCGTCTGCGGTCCGACGACCGGCGGCATCATCATCGCCTATGAAGTCGCCCGACAGCTCGGGTGCCGGTGCGTAATCGCCGAGAAAGCGGACATGGGCAGGAAGATCGGCCGCGGGTTTCGGCTCGGGCCCGAAGACCGCGTGCTGGTGGTTGACGACGTGCTCACGACCGGCGGGTCAATCAAGGAGACCTTGGCCGCAGTTGAGCCCTCCGGTGCCAAGGTCATTGGCGTCGGCGTCTACGTAGACCGCAGCGCGGGCGTTGACTTCGGCGTTCCCTTGTTTGGTGCATTCCGCCAGCAGGTAGCGACGTTCGAGCCCTCTACTTGTCCGCTCTGCGCGAAGGGCGTACCGCTCGAAGAACCGGGCCGGAGCGGCAAACCCAGGGGTTAGGGGTTGGGGGCCAGGGACTAGGAGTCTGGCCGAAAAGTC
>DDXO01000064.1 GCA_002347155.1 Caldifarciminota bacterium UBA2258 | reverse complement strand
CTGTTGATGTACAGCTTAATCGGGTGCAAGCCCACGGGAATGTACATCAGCAGTGAGTCCGAAGCGCAGTCCACGACCGCGACGCTTCTGGTATCCTGGCAAGTGACGTAGACACGGTTGCCGACCGGGTCCCAAACCGGCACAGATGAGCCTCTCATTGGGAGAGCCCTGATTCGTTGGTGCGTCCGTCCGTCAATCACGGCCAGAGAGTCTTCGCTGCTGCCGGTAGTCGTGCAGTAGGCCTTGTTGTCGAGGGAATCGTAGCATACCGAGTAGGCGTGCCCGAGCGAGTAATGGGCGACGAGCGTGTTGGTGCTGCACGCGATGGCGAAGAACGGACCTTCTTCACTCGCGCCGTACACTACATCCTCGCGTGAGTTGTAGGCCAGACTCCCGACCCAAGCGCTGCCGATGGCGACAGAATCCTCCACGTACTGCGCGCGGAGTGCCGTGGCGAAGTACGAACACGCGAGCAGAACCGCGACCAGCCAGCGCCGTGTCAGCAAGCTCATGGCATGTCTACCTACGCGAGATTGTACAACAGGCACCGTGGACCATCAAGACGCCGTTTTCGGGACCGGAGGGAGATGACGGACTGCACTTCGTGTCCATGCAGCCTAGACAGGCTGCCCGCGGGGCGCGGGCAGCCTGTGAGTATGGAACCTCCTGGCCTACTCGGTCAGGATGACCTTTCGACTGATTCTCTTCGTACCGTTGTCCAACGCGTAGAAGTAGACGCCGTTGGCCAAGCGTCGGCCCTTTGCGTCGGTCCCGTTCCAGACGCTGGTGTATGAACCGGCTTTGGTCATACCGTCCGCAAGCACTCTCACCGCTTGTCCTGCCGTATTGTAGATGCGGAGAGATACGTGCGCCTCAGCCGGCACCTGCCAGTGGATCGTGACTCGTCCTGAGGCCGGATTGGGCTTGACCCTCTCCAGTGCGAGAACTCCGAGACCAGCGCCCTGCGCTCCGTCCGCGTCCGTTCTCCTCGGCACCCGGAACCTGGACAGGTAGACGCCCGCTCCGGGCCTGCGTCTGCCCCGACCGAAGAGGAGGCTCTGCAGATCCCAGGGTTCTCGTTCGTAGACTGCAAGTGCGGTCGAGAGCAGCGTGTCTACGTATGCGTCGGGATTGTCTCGGATAGCCAGGCTGTCCGTAACCGGCGTGTAGCCGCCGTTCAAGGCATCAACCCAGACTATCTGGCTCGTGGAGCCGGTCCAGCGCACCGCGAAGATGGTCTGGTTGTCCTGGCCGTAGTCAGGCTCCGTCAGGTCGTAGGAACCGCTGGTAAGCCAGGTCTCGCTGCCGCCGGAAGCGGCCATCCTCACGACCTGCATGTTGCCCGAGTCATCGGGCGCCACTGAAGTAACGCTAAGGCCGTCAAACGAAGGGTCAGGGTTGCCGTGGTCCACTGGCCACGAAGTAAGGATTGTGACCTCGTGCGTATACACGTTGACCTTGGCTATCTGGTCGTCCCCGCTATCCGGGCTCAGAGTGAACACGATTTCGTAGGAGTTCAGGTATCTCGGCGTGAAGTGGTCGGCATTGGCGAAAGTCAACTGGTCCTCAGTACCGCCAAAGGCCGGAACGCGCCATATCTGGGTATAGCCGTTATCGTCGTCTCGCTCATAGCACAGCCATTGGCCATCCGGGCTCCACTCCGGATAGCAGTGGTCTTCAAGCGCGAACGTAACCTGCGTGACGATGCCGAGCTTAGGTGCAGCGGCCTTCGGCGCTTCGATAACGGCCGGACCGGCCACGGGAGCTGTTGAGACAGGTGCCGCTACGGCGTCGGTGCGGACAATCGCACCGTCTGTCATGGGCTCGGTCTGCTCGGAGCCGGCACGCAATCCGGTCGTCGGAGTCACGCAGAGCTGGTAGAAGCCGGAGGTGGTGTCGTCCAACTGGAACGCTATGTACATCCCATTGGGACTGTACACAGGGTTCTCGCAGTCTTCATCCAGTTCGGTGACCTGCTCCTCCGGCATCGAGAGTCCGTAGCGACGCTGGTACACAGCCATGTGGCCGGTCAGCGTATCCTGCTTGCTGTAGCACACCATGGTGCCCTGCCGGTTCCAACGCGGTCTCGATGCCGCCAGCCCGTCCATCAGCGGCTCCTCGCCGCCGAGGGCCAGACCGCACCCTGCTCCAGCCACAAGGGCGGGTTCGCGCCCGCCCCTGTCCTGAATCCTGTTTGCTGTCTGCCGTCTGCTATCCGGTCACTTCAGCTTGATGGCCTTGGCGCGGAGACCGCCCGGGGCGGTCAGGATGTAGACGCCCGGTGACGCGACCCTACCACGGCTGTCGCGCCCGTCCCAGGTCAGACGCAGCACGTGACCGGAAGCCTTGGTAGCATTGATAGAGCGCACGAGCCGACCGTCCTCGGAGTACACGCCGACCGGTCCTGCAGGGACCTTCGTGCCGTTGACGATAGAGAGACGGTCGCGGAACGGGCTCGGGTCGAGTTGCAGCCCGGACGTGGTATCCGGCGTGCTGATTTGTCCCTCCGGCCAAGCCGTGATCGCGTCTCGTATCACATAGACCTTGGAACTACCAAGGTGACCAACGTACAGCCTCCCCTGAACCGGCGACTCGGCTATCACGTACGGGTAGTCCGCGACCGGCAGAGTCTTGAGGTGCTGCCGACCATCGCCGGAGAGTACGACGACCTCGTCAGAATGATCGCTTAGGCAATAGAACCGATCTGACGTCTGACTCAGTCGGATGTCCCAGGCGACACCCGACACCTCGATGGCCGTATCTACGGTGTTCGTCGTGATGTTAATGGCATCCAGCCACCTGCTGCGACCCGCACCGACCGAAGCCACGACGACGCCTCGTGCGTCGTTGCCCGATACCGCATAGATGCCGCCACTCATGGTCACCCGGATCCTCGCCACTACCGAGTCCGCGCGACCGTCGAGCACGATTACCTGGCCGTTGCCGCCGCAGTAGAACCGGTCGACAGCACGGCTGTAGTAGGCTCCGGTCGCGACGCCCCCGACATCGACGGTCTTGATGACTGTGTTCGTCGTCATGTCGACTATCGATACCGAGCCTTCGTCGGAGTTCAGCACGTACAGCTTGTGACGCAAGCTGTTGATGTACAGCTTGATCGGGTGCAAGCCCACAGGAATGTACATCAGCAACGAGTCTGACGCGCAGTCGACGACAGCGACACTGTTGGTCAACTGGCAGGTGACGTATACGCGGTTGGAAACGGCATCCCACACCGGCGTAGTTGCGCCCGGCATCTCAAGCCTTTTGGTGATTCGGCGTACTGAGCATCTAATGACGGCCAGAGATTCCATGTATGGTCCGTAGTAGGCGCAGTACAATTTCCCATCGGCGGAGTCGTACGCCGAATTCCCTGCTGACTGCGCTGGGAGAGTTGTCACTACCCTGTTGCTGATGCAGTCGATGGCAAAGACCATGCCTGCACTCCATGATGTGCCCCAGACTTCATCCGCCTCCGGGGTGTAGACGAGGCTCCCGACCCACGCGCCTGGCGCCTGGATGCTGTCCTCGGCATACTGCCCCCATCCTGTTGCGACAAACAGACAGCACAGCAGTACCACGTGCAGGCAGTGTCGCGGTGCAGGGTTCACAGCGTATCCAGCTCGGCGAGATCATACAGCGGGTTCCGACGTCTATCAAGCCGCCAACTGCTGAGGATGACCAGCCCATCTCCGGCGGCCCGGGGCAGCCACGCAGAACAGACAGGCTGCCCGCGAGGACGCGGGCAGCCTGCGAGCACAAAACAGCCTTGCTTACTCAGTCAGGATGACCTTCCGGTTGATTCTCTTGGTGCCGTTGCCCAGCGCGTAGAAGTAGACGCCATTGGCCAGCCGCCGGCCCTTGGCATCGGTCCCGTTCCATACACTAGTGTATGAACCGGGTTTGGTCCTCCCATCGGCCAGCACCTTCACGAGTTGCCCGGCCGTGTTGTAGACACAAAGCGACACGTCTGCCTCAACCGGCACCTGCCAGCCACGAGTAGCACGCCGAGCATTGCGAGCGTCGTCTTCTTGATCTCGGCCTCCTACTTCGTCATCACTACCTTTCGGACACCGTCCGGTCTCCCGTCTTCGGTCCTCGGTCCTCTGACGAAGTACACCCCCGGCACCAGCGCCCGCACATCGTTCGCGCCCGGCCTCAGGTCGCGCACAAACGGTCTGCGGAACTGAACGAAACCATCGATAGTCAAGAGGCGGGCGGGTTGACCGCCCGCCTCCTGAGGTTCCATTTTCGCCTAGCGCTGGACCACGAGCTTCCTGGATAGTGTCAGGTCTGAGCCCGTGATACGGACCATATAGACGCCAGCGTTGAGGCCGCCCAGGTCGATGCTGAGCGCCCCGGTTCGGCTGTTCGCGGATACTTGCCGGGTTCTGACGGCCCGGCCCGAGACATCGAGAACGGTCACCTCGAACGGTTCGGCTCTCGGCAGCGCGTACTGCAGGGTCACCTGCCCACCGTTCGCAGGATTTGGTGACAGCTCCATGGTCGATTGCGACAGCGCGCCCGGTTGTGCCAGGCCGCCCTCACCGGCTGTGTAGGTGCTGCCCCAGATCTGCGTCGGAGTTGCACGTCCGTCAGCCCACACGCAGTAGAGCCCGCCGTCGGGCATCGGCGCGATGTCCGGACTCCCATTGTCGTAGCCGGACATGACCCAGCCCCGGGTCCAGTTGCTGTACTCGCCCACGGCGTACGCGATGCCGTAGGTGCTGCCGTCGAACTCGTCCCAGACCACCCAGGCCTGACCACCGCTGAAGCACATCCGCGGCCCCTCGCTGCTCGGACTGGCCTCATCCGACACCGGTGCGAGCGGCTGCCAGTAGCCTGGGGTGCCCCCGATCACATGGA
>DDXO01000023.1 GCA_002347155.1 Caldifarciminota bacterium UBA2258 | reverse complement strand
CCACAAGGACCTGCGCCGCGCCCGGGCCGGTGCCATGTCGATGATACCGACCTCGACCGGCGCGGCCAAGCTCATCGCCGTCATCTTCCCGGAACTGAAGGGAAAAATCGACGGCGTCGCAATCCGCGTGCCCACGCCCGACGTTTCAATCGTCGACTTCGCCTGCAGCGTCGAGAAGAGCACCAGCAAAGATGAGGTCAACGCCGCGTTCAAGGCCGCGGCCGAAGGACCGCTCAAAGGTATCCTCCAGTACATCGAGGAGCCGATCGTGTCGGTCGACCTCGTCGGCAACCCCCACTCCTGTATGGTCGACTCGAAGCTGACCGTAGTGGTCGATGGCACCCTGGTCAAAGTCTTCGCCTGGTACGACAACGAGTTCGGGTACTCGAACCGGCTCGTCGACCTGGTCGCCTACATGGCCTCCCGGGCATAGGCAATGAAGAAGCTGACAGTCCGGGACATCGATGTGCGGGACCGGCGGGTCCTGCTCCGGGTCGACTTCAACGTACCGATGACCGAGGACATGCGGATCCGCGACCTCGCCCGGGTCGTGGCCGCGCTGCCGACCCTGCAGTACCTGCTCGACCATGGCGCCGGCGTGATTCTCGCGTCGCACCTCGGCAAGGCCAGAGGCAAACCTGACCCGCTCTTCTCACTCCTCCCCATCCTTCCGGTAGTGTCGCAACTGGTCCGCAGCCCGGTCACGTATGCGCCGGTCTACACCGGCGACTACGCAGCCAAGGTGCGCAAACGGACGGCCCCGGGCACGGTGACGCTGCTCGAGAACCTCAGGTTCCACCCGGGCGAAACCGCCAACGACCCGTCCTTTACCCGCGAACTCGCATCGCTGGCCGACGTCTACGTCAACGACGCGTTCGGCACCGCCCACCGCGCCCACGCCTCGACCGCCGGAGTCGCCTCCTTCTTCAGGCAGCCGGCCGCCGGCCTGCTCATGGAGAAAGAGGCCGACTTCCTTACCCGGGTCCTGGAGAACCCGGCCCGGCCCTACGTGGCAATCATCGGCGGCTCCAAGGTCTCGGACAAGGCCGGGGTCATCGAACACCTGCTGCCCCGAGTCGACCACGTCGTCCTGGGCGGCGCCGCGGCATTCAACTTCATGAAGGCCCGCGGCATGGGCATCGGCAAGTCACTCTGGGAGGCCGACCTGGCCGAACAGGTGACGCCGCTGGCCGGCGACCCGAAGCTGCTCATCCCGACCGACATCGTCGTCGCCCCGGCCATTGAAGCCGGCGACCAGGCGAAGACAGTGCCGGCCACGGCCATCCCCGACGGAGAG
The DNA here is from genome assembly GCA_002347155.1 of Caldifarciminota bacterium UBA2258. Lineage (GTDB taxonomy): Bacteria > Hydrothermota > Tepidihabitantia > Tepidihabitantales > Tepidihabitantaceae > UBA2258. The sequence continues at coordinate 37,198 of DDXO01000023.1, read as the reverse complement.
ATGGGTTTGGACATCGGTCCCGACTCGGCGCGGCTCTTCGCGCAGACGCTCGCGTCCGCCAGGACAGTGGTCTGGGCCGGCCCGATGGGCGTGTTTGAACGCGATGCGTTCGCCAGCGGCACGCGGGCCATGGCGCAGGCAGTCGCTGAGGCAACCGACCGCGGCGCGACGACCGTGGCCGGCGGCGGCGACACCGGCGCCGCCCTGGCCAGGTTCGGCTACGCTCAGAAGATGAGCCACGTCTCTACCGGCGGCGGGGCGTCGCTCGAATTCCTGGAGGGCAAGGTCCTGCCCGGTATCGCGGCCTTGGCTGACCGATGAACCGGGCACGAATCCCGCTCGTCGCCGGCAACTGGAAGATGAACAAAGGCCCGGCCGAGGCAAGACGCTTTGCAGAAGAGCTGCTCCGCGCAATACCGAATGACGCAACTCGAATGACGAGTCGCGGAACTCAGGTGGAAATCGCTGTTTTCCCCTCGCTCACGGCCCTGCCGGCGGTCGCCGGAGTTCTGAGGGGTACGCCGGTCGCCTACGGCGGCCAGAACTGCCACTGGGAACGCGGCGGCGCATTCACCGGCGAGACTGCCCCCGCTTTCCTGGCCGAACTCGGCTGCCGCTACGTCCTGGTCGGGCACTCCGAACGGAGGAACCTGTTCGGCGAAACCGACGAAACCTGCGGAAGGAAGATGGCGGCAGCGCTGGCTGCCGGCCTCGAACCTCTGCTCTGCTGCGGCGAGACCCTGTCCGAACGCGAGTCGGGCATGACTTTCAAAGTCGTCGAGCACCAGCTCCGAGCGGCCCTTGCCGGCCTGCCCGCGACCGCCAGTTTCACCGTCGCCTACGAGCCGGTCTGGGCGATCNNGGCGGCAGCGTCAAGCCCGACAACTTCGGCGAGCTGCTCAAGCAGCCCGATGTCGACGGCGCGCTCATCGGCGGCGCCAGTCTCGACCTCGCCGCCTTTCGCGCCATCGCGGACTCGGCAACGTCTTACTTGACCGGCCTGATTTCATGAGTAACATCCTGTCTTGACTTCGTTTTCCATTCCGCTAAGCTAGCCCGATTAAGGAGAAAGTTCAATGTACGGCGTCCTGGTATTTTTCCATCTGCTGGTCTCGGTGATACTGGTGCTGGTCGTGCTCGTGCAGCAACCCCGGAAAGGCGGAATGGCGGCCATCATGGGCGGCGGCGAGAGCGTGTTCGGCGGCGGCGGCGGGGCCCCGTTCATGGCCAAGCTCACGACCGGCGTCGCGGTAGCCTTCATGCTCACCTCGCTCGGCCTCGTCATCGCCGGCGCGCGGCTCGGCCGCACTGCCCCGGCACCGCGACCGACCCCGGCGCAACCCCTCCCGGCCGAACCGGCGCCGACCCAACCCAGTCCGATAGGAAGGTAGGAGATTAGCATGTACGCGATTGTCCGGATTTCCGGCTGCCAGTACCTAGTCAAAGAAGGTGACGTCCTGACCGTTCCCCGTCTCGAATCCGAGCCCGGCACCACGGTTCCGCTGGAGGTCTTGTTCCTGCGCACGGACGAAAAGGCTGTCGTCGGCACGCCGACCGTGCCCGACGCGCAGGTGGACGCCGAGGTGGTCGGCCACACCCGCGCCAGCAAAATCACGGTCTACAAGTTCATCCGGCGGGAGAACTACCGGCGCAAGAAGGGGCACCGCCAGCAACTGACCCGGGTCCGGATCGCACGGATCAGCCCCGGCTCATGACCAACCGCAGAAAAATCAGGCACCAAGAAACGACAAACATCTCAACTCGAAAGGGAGTCCAAATGGAACTGACCGCATCTCAGAAGATCGAGAAACTGGGCAAGGCCGTCTCCGGAATGACCCAGGCCGAGCTTTCCCGGGCAGTAGGTGTTTCCCGCGAGCGCATCCGCCAGCTCATGCCGCGGCTGAAGACCAAGCCGAGCCGACGCATCCGCGCCTGGCACCGGACTGTGTCGCGCCGCACCTGCATCGCCATGGCCAACCTCCACGACAAGGGCGAATCGCTGTCGGCCATCGGCCGTCGTTACGGCGTCAGCGACTACCACGTTCGTGAGGCCATCCGCCAGGTAAGACGCGAGATCGAGCCGGCCGGCAGAATCCAGCGCATGTGCCGCCAGGAAGCCATCCGCAAGCTCCTCGCACGCGGGCTGACCTTTGAGCAGGCCTGCGACAAACTCGGGTTCAGCGGCCTGCAGCGCCGCCGTTACCGCCGTCAGATGGGCTTTCGCTGGGAGGGTGTGAGGACCGTTCCGGCCCGGAAGCGCGGCAGGAAGCAGGCCGGGAGGTAGATGTCGGAAGTTAGATGTCAGAAGTCAGCACCGGACACCGCCGACGCTTGACTCCTGACTGCTAACTCCTAACTGCTAACNNAACCAACTGAGCTAATCGCCCTTTCGGAATCGAATTGTAGCAGCGCTGCCCCGGGTGTCAACCCGAGGCAGCAACCGTCCCGGCTGCTACCCGATGATCTGGACGCCGCCCGAACCCGGGAGTCCGGCCATTGCCCGAGTCGCATCGGCCGCGCGCTCCCGGTCATCAAGCCTGACGTACAACCGCGCCGCCTGGTCCAGCCGCGACCGGGCCTCATCTTTCGCTCCGGCTGCGGCCAGCAGACGGCCCAGCGCCAGCAGACAATCGGCCTGACCCCGCATGTCGCCTTCGGCCTCCCGCAGTTGCAGTGACCGCTGCAGATTCTCACGTGCCCGCGCGGCATCGCCCCATGAGGTATTGACCGCGGCCAGCTCGAACAGGGCCCGCGCCTCCATCTCGGGGTCGTCCTCCTCGTGCGCGAGGCGGAGCCCGTCCTCTAGCCTGGCCCGGGCGTCGTCCAGCCGCGACAGACGTCCGAATGCGACGCCGAGTTCCACCAGGTCGCGTGCCTGCGCCAGCCTGTCGCCGAGCTTCCGGTGCAACTCGAACGCAGCCTGGGCAGAAGCGGCGGCGGCAGACCAGTCCTGCTGGCGGCTGTAGACCAGCGCGGCCTCAGCCAGGGCCGCTGCCTGAACGCCATCCTCACCGGCCTTGCGGGCCAGAACCTGGGTTCGCTCCAGGCTGCGGAGCGCATCGTCCGCAAGCCCGGAAACGCCCTGGGCCTCACCGAGAAAGAGCGACACCCACATCTCTGCCCGCTGGTCGCTCAACTCCTCGCTCAAAGCCAGCGCCTCGGCCAGCGGCCTGGTCGCCTCATCTCCGCGGCTGAGCCGGAACAGGGCCCGGCCCAGACCGGTCAGGTCGTGGCACAGGTCGCGCTTCCGCTTATCCTCGCGGTCAATCGCGGCCGCCTCCTCGAACAAAGCCAGCCCCTGCTCCAGGGCTCCCTGGGACAGACAGTGCTCGGCCATCTGCTCCAGATTCCGCGCCTGCAACCAGCGCTCACCGGTCTTGCGGGCGAGCGCGAGTGACCGCTCCCGGTACTCCTGGGCGGCGTCCGGCTCACCGCGTTCCTCATGGATGAGGGAAAGCTCATAGAGCAAACGGGCCATGGGCCCGTTCTGGTGGATTTCTTCGTAGCTGTGGAACGCCCGCTCGATCACTTCCAGCGCGCGCGCGGCGTCGCCCTGGGCCCGATGAATGAGGCCGATGGACGCCAGGCGTTCAGCCTCTCCGGCCCGGTCCTTCACCTGCCGGGCAAGCAGCAGACCGTCCTCGTGCGCGGCCCGGGCCTTGTCCAGCTCGCCCTTGCGCACCAGCGTCTCACCGGCAGCCCCGTACTGCCGTACCGCGGCCACCCTGTCGCCTGCGGCCTGCAGGGCCTGCACCGCCTGACGGTGGAACACAAGAGCCCGGTCGAAGTCCTCCTGCGCGTCGGCCAGCCCGGCCAGCCGGACCAGGGCCGCAGCCTGAAGCTCGCCCAGGCCCAGACCCCGGCTCAAACGCAGCGCTTCCTCAATCCGTCGGCCGGACTCGCGCGACTCGCCCTGCTCGGCCGCAACCGCGCCCAGAGCGAGCAGACTCGCAGCCGTACCGGCCTGGTCACGGGCCTCCCGGCTCGCGTCCAGCGCCGCCTCGAACTCGGCCCGGGCCTCCCCGGGCTGACTCAGAAAGAGCCGGCAGACCCCGCACAGAAAACGGAGGGCCGCGGCCTCGGCCGGGCCCGCCCTGGCCCGGGCCTTGCTCCAGCGCTCACCGGCCTTATCCCATTCGGCCTGCGAGGCATATCTTGTTCCGGCCTCGAACATGTCCGCGACATCGCGGTCGGCGGCGGCCGGCAGACCATCCAGATAAACAAACCCCAGCCGGCGTTTCAGACCCGCCAGCCGCTCGCGGTACTTGCGCCCTGCCTCGTCTTCCAGCAGGGCCAGTCTCCGCTCCAGTCCGGTCGCACGTGATGCGGCCACCCGTCGTCCGAGTAGCCATCCGGCTGCCCCGGCTACCATGGCAGCCAGGAGCCCGGTCACAACTGCGGCAATCACGCGCTTCTCCTGCTACGAACCCATCGCCGCATACGAATACTGCTCCTTTACCGATAGAAGAATCTTGGGAATGGCCTCCGACCCAGCCAGCTAAGGTTAGACCAAATCCGGCAAAGGTCAAGCGCAGGCCCTCAAGCCAGCCAAGGACAAGCGGAAACGGGCGGGGTCCGGCAGCGAAACCCCGCCCGGTGGATCGGCCCAATCCGTCACGGCCCGATGGGCGCGGCGATGTTGAAGATATCGGTACGTATCGCCTGGAGCACCGCCTCGTCCATGCCGCGTGCCTTCCTGGCGGTTACGGCCGAGAGACAGAGTCAAGTGCTGCGGTCAGGAAGCGCCGAGAGGTCCGCTGCAACGTAGCATCCATCGTTCCTCTCATCGTAGCTCTCATCGTAGCCATCATCGTACCCTGCATTGCGTGCTGCATTGTAGCTTCAACCGGATTCCGCGCTCTACCTTAACCTCGACCTCAACCTGAATCCTCGATTGCTCCCGTCACTGGACCGCGCATCGCTTGCGAGACTGCTCCGCGCATTGCTCGTCGTATTGGACCCTTCATTGCTCCGCTCATTGCACGTCTCAACGCACCGGTCATTGCTCGCTGGAATTGATGCTGCATTGCTCCCACAAGAGCAGCCCCCCAGGCGACCCCTACCCTACCTTCTCGTCCCGGACGCTCGCTCTGAACTCCCCGAGAACGCGTTAGTTACGCCCATTCCCGGCCCTTCGGAGAACCGCGCCCTTGTGTATTGGCCGGCAAGAACACACTCTCCTGTCCGCCCTCCGCCCGGTCAGCGTCCGTATGTACTTGCTTCGCAGCCACCTACGCTTTGGCCATTGGCTTCTGACTCTTGGCTTCTGACTTCCTCTCTGCTCCTCCCTGCCCCTTCCTTAGCTCTGCACTCTGGCCTCTGAACTCTGGCTTCTGCCCTCGTCTGACCCTCTGAATTGACCGTCCCCCCCACCCTGAATCAGGGTCCGAGGGGCCGTAGGGGGGGTAGTAATGGAAGTACCGTCGTAAGTACCGTCGTAAGTATCGGCGAAAGCATCGTCGGAAGTATCGGCGAAAGCATCGTCGCAAGTATCGGCGAAAGTATCGATGGAAGTATCGGCGAAAGTACCAGCTTCTCACCGCCTGCCGAACCGGACAACGACTGCGCCTCTCGGCTTGACTCCAATCGAATGTGGCCTATCCTTGACGAGTGGAAACTGAGTCTCTACCGTTAGTGAGGCTTGAAATATGGGCCCTCTTTCCTCAAATATGGGAAGTGTCCCTCTTTCCTCCATTTAAATGAGCCGCGCCCTTCCGCGTGGACATCATGCCTCGCCGATTTGACATCACCGCCCGCGAGTCTATCATGTCCGCGATGAGGATCGGTGTTCTGCTCTGCCTGCTGTTCGTTGCAGGCTCCGTTGCCGCGACAGAGATACCTCTCCGCCCAATCCAAGCGCCGCCAAAACAGGACACGGACCCTATCCGCTCTCGCATGGCGGGTATTGAGACGCGCCTTGGCTGCGGGGTTACCCTGTCCGAAACAATCTACGTCTACGGCTGCAGTCCTACAGCAATCGAGAGCATCTCCCTCGTGCCGTCAATACTCATCTCACGTGGATCTACCAGAATCCTGGCCACCCCGCGACACGCGCTTCCGGGCGGGACGGATTCTGTCCGCGTTATCTGCGGCTCAAGGAAAGCGACAATCTCCCGCAAGGCAGACACGGGGACAGATGACTTCGTTGCCGACAGCAGCTTCTGGTCTGTGATACTCGACGCTCCCCTGCATAGACACGTGAGTGCCGAGCTCTACGAACACTCGACCGTCGTGAGATCGCTGGTCACCAGCCAAGACAGGCAGTCCTGGCGCGACGTTATCTACTACTTCACGAATCTGAGCCAGAGAACCGGCAGCCTGCCGTATGTACACCGGCGACAGACATATGTCATTTCTGAGCCAATGGTGACGAGACCCAGTACAATCGACTTGCCGAAGGCCTACTACCCGGAACAAGCAACGGCAGCGGGCATTGAAGGGAGAGTGATAGTCGATGCGCTTGTGGACACCGCAGGGGTAGTCCGTACCGCGCTTGTACTGAGGACCAGCGGAGATGAGTTGCTGGACCTAGCAGGTGTGCGGGCCGCATTGGATGCGACCTTCATTCCTGGACGGATGAACAAGGTGGGTGGACTGCCAACCCCCGTATGGGCGATCATACCATACGCCTTCAGGCTGGACTGACCGACCGAAGGGAAACCAGGGACAGCCCCCGTGTTTCGTGAAGCTTCGGGACATCCCACGAGACATTTCAGATTGCAGATTGTTGATTGCAGATTGGCCCAGGTTGAGGTTAAGGTTGAGGTTGAGGATGAGTCGCGGTACGAACCGGACTCCGACTTCTCCCCCACGTCCGGCGACGACGCCCGCCGCCTTGAAGGAGCCGGAATCAAGTTCGATGTCGCGGGAATCCCCCCGGGACTCCCGGAAGAACCAGTGATGATGAAATGACATCACGCACCAAGGTGTCTGACATAGCTCCGTGCGGGATGAACTGCCGCCTTTGTATCGGGTATGTCCGTGACAAGAACAGATGTGACGGCTGTCTGACTCCCAGCACCAAGTGTAGTCGGAATTGCACTTTGCGATTCTGCAGCAAGCGTGAAGGGAAACACTGTGACCATTCCTGCGTTTCCTTCCCCTGTATGCGATTGAAAGGCCTTGATAAGCGGTACCGAGCAAAGTATGGCATGAGCATGTTGGACAACCTGGCGCAGATAGAGGAACTGGGGATCAGGCAGTTCGTTAGAAATGAGAACGCACGCTGGGTGTGCCCAACTTGCGCGGAGCTGATCTGTGTGCATAGACCAAAATGTCTGAATTGCGGGACAACAAGAAGTGCATAGCACGACATTCCGGGGCAACGACGGTTCGGATTCCGAGCAGGCGACTGACGTCGCAGCCTCAAGCCACAAGCCTCAAACCGCAAGCCTCAAGCCCACCGTTGACCCGAGCCGGACGGACTGCGTCAGCTTGACTCCTTCCCCGGCGAGCTCCATTATCTAAACATGAAAAGGGCGAAGCTGACCGCGGTCGTCCTGCCGCTGCTAGCGTTGCTGTTTGTATCGTGCGACGACAAGGAAGAGCAGCCATCTTACTTCGTCGTCAAGGTGGACAGCATCTCGGCTCCGGACACAATCATGGCCGGAGAAGACCTGGCAGTCGGGCTTTGGGGCACTATTGGGCATGATGGGCGATACGGTTTTTCACACTTCGAGGCCCGCGCGACCGATTCCTCGCTCGACATCACGGCCTGGGGCAAGTTCACTCCGGCAGACTACGCCGCGCAGCCGATAGTTGACATTGACGGCAGGCAATACCACACAGTCGCAGGCTCTCCTGGCACATTTGCCATCAGAACTCACCAACCCGACGGCACGATCCTAAGGGATTCGGCCACCGTTGTGGCAAGTGACAGCTCTGCCCTGCCGCCTCCGCAAGTCGCACGGATAGAGGCCGTTACCGCGCCGGACACGGTTCGGGTCGGCGAGACGTTCACAGTCGAATTTCGCGCCGTCCTCGGGGTGCATTCCGGCTACGCTCTGGACCACATCGACACGCTGAGAACAAGGTCTTTCCTGGCGGTCCGCATATGGTCACGCGACTTCAGCGCCGGCCGCTACGTCACATGGGGGATAGTCAAGCGAGATTATTCCTTCACGGCAGTCGCCTCGACCCCTGGAGAGTTCTCAATCATCGCCTGTCAGTCCGGTGACAGCACGACCGAGAAGTCGGTAGTTGTCCTTCCCTGAACGGCGATTTCCAGCGACGCAAAGCAGGTAGTTGGCCGCCGCCGCACGGCAGTTGGCGGCTGCGCCGCAGCATCAAGCCACAAGCTACAAGCCCACAGCCAGTCCAAGCGCAAGCTGGCTGACGGTTTCCGGCCACCTGTAGGCATTTCAGATTGCGGATTGCAGACTGCAAACTGAGCCCGCGAGCGGGCAATCCTGAAGCCCGCACTGCCCGACACGGGCCGCTGCGGCCAACTCGAATGACGATTCAGGCCCGCATGTCCCAATGACAGAAGGTCGAACCGCTCACGGCTGACGGTTTCCGGCCACTGGACCACTGGGCCACTTGAGCACTTGACCCCTCGGTCTCTCGCCTTCGATTGACTCTTCTGCCCGCAGGTTCTAGAATCCCGCTGTGTTCAAGGCGAACTCGAAAGCGACAGCAGTAGTCACCCGGTTGCGGACGTCAGTCGTACACTATCCGGGCAGGTCAGTCGGTCCGGTTCTGGTGGCGGCGGTGCTGTTGGTCGCGGCCGCGTGCGTGCCGCCTTACGTGTTCCATGACGGGCTGCCGGCCTGGTCCATGGACCCAAACGGAGTCGAGTGGCGGGTTGGGTACGAGCACCTGTCGGTCTTCGGCGCCCACTCGTTCAACTTCCTCGGGCTGGAGAACTCGAGCCCGAACATGAACGTCGGTTATCTGACCCCGGGCGTGCGCTTCGGCCTGAAACGAAAGCGGCTGTCCGCCGAGCTGGGCGTTGCCACCGCGGTGAAGACCCAGGGCGGGTTCTCTGCGCTGCTCGGAGGCACTGCCGGACTCGGCTACTCAAGCCCGAGCATCAGCGTCATGTTCCGGCCGAGCCTGTACCTGGTTGACATCTACAGCGACCGGACAAGCGGGACCGGCATTGATGTCGCGCCCTGGGGTCAGGCCACGTTTCTCGTCGGCAACGGGTATCGCGCCCGCGGCCTGAACTTCGCGCTCGGCGGCCGCGCCGGCGAGTATTGCGCGGGGCCGGTCGCGTTCGTCGGCTACGACTTAAGCCCGGTCGACCTCCGGGCCGAGCTTTCGTACATGGTGCCGACGTCCTACTACGCATTCGGCAGCGCCCTGACCATCGGTCTCACGCTCGCCGCTCCTTCCCGGCCCGCCCTCAGGCAGTCGGCAAACAGACAGGCCCCATGACCGCCCGGGCTGTCACGCTGCTCCTCACCGCCCTGCTCGGCGTAGCGTCGGCCGATTTGGATGACTGGCTCATGCCCATCAAGCTGAGCCATCTGGCGGGCCATGGAGGCATGGCCGCAATCGGCGCGGGGGTGGCGCGCGACGTGCTCCACGTTGACCAGCAGCGCGCCGCATGGTGCGGGGTATCAACTGCCCTCGTGGCCGGCGGCGTGAAAGAGCTCTACGACTGGAAGTTCGGCCAGACCCGGCGGTTTGACCTGCGCGACATGGCCCTGAATGCTGCCGGCGCCGGTCTGGGTTTCGCCGCGACCGAGATCGTGTCCTCGCGCTCCAGGTGGCCCCATCTGCAGACCGCCGGCCGGACTGCGGGTGCAACCGGCGCAGTGCTGCTTGCCAGTTCGCTCCTGACCGGACTGGGTGTTCTTCCCTGGGTGACCGAAGAGCAGCGTCGGGGCTGGTACGCGCCGGTCGGACTCGTCGGCGCCGGCGGGCTGGTGCTGTTGGGCGGAACGTACCTGGCAGAGCACCTGAAATCGAGGTGAGACCTTGACCGCCAGAAGCAGAGCATTGCAGATTGCAGGCTGGAGATTACAGACCGCAAATCGGTCGGTTCAGTCTGCCCGGCCTCCCGTGCTTGACTGAGTCAGGCAACTGGTTATATTAGCGCCATGAAAATCGCGATGATCGGCTCGGGTTACGTCGGTCTCACAAGCGGCCCCTGTCTCGCCAAGGTCGGCCATGATGTGATATGCGTGGACAACGACACCACACGGATAGAGGCGCTCAACCGCGGCGAGGTGCCCATCTATGAACCGGGCCTGCCGGAGATAATCGCCGAAGCCGTGAAGGCCGGCCGATTGCGCTTCACCACCGACATCGGCGCGGCCGTACGCGAGGCGAAAGCCGTGTTCATCGCGGTCGGCACTCCGCCCCGCGAGAACGGGCAGCCGGACCTGACCTCCGTGGAAGGCGTTGCCCGCGACATCGCGGCGAACATCCAGGACTACAAGCTCATCGTCGAGAAATCGACGGTTCCGGTCCAGACCGGCAAGTGGGTGCGCACGACCATCGAGCGGTACAAGAAGTCCGACACGCCGTTCGACGTCGCCTCGAACCCCGAGTTCCTGCGCGAGGGCTCGGCGGTCGGCGATTTCCTCTACCCGGACCGCATCGTCTGCGGGGTCGATTCCGACCGGGCCCGGGACCTGATGAAGGAAATCTACGCGCCGATTGACGCGCCGATTGTCTTCACCGACCTGGCCTCGGCCGAGCTTATCAAACACGCGTCGAATGCTTTCCTGTCGATGAAGATATCCTTCGCCAACGCGCTTTCCATCGTCTGCGAAACTTCCGGCGCGGACATCAGGAAGGTCTGTTCCGGCATCGGCATGGACAAACGCATCGGCCCGGCGTTCCTCGAAGCCGGTGTCGGCTACGGCGGATTCTGTTTCCCCAAGGACCTGGCCGCATTCATCGCCATCGCCCAGGAACTCGGCTACGACTTCCGGCTGCTCAAGGAAGTCGAGGCCATCAACGAAGACATGAAACGGAGGTTCGTCCGCAAGATTCAGTCCGTGCTCTGGAACCTGCGCGACAAGAACGTGGGCGTGCTCGGACTCGCGTTCAAGCCGAACACCGACGACATGCGGCTCGCACCCTCCATCGACATCATCAACGGGCTGACAAGCGAAGGCGCCAGGGTGAAGGCGTTTGACCCGCAGGCGATGGAACGGGCGCGCGCCATCATGCCCGGCATCGCCTATTGCACTCGCGCCGAGGACGTGGCCGACGAGGCCGACGTACTGGCAATCGTCACCGAGTGGCCGGAGTTCAGGAAGATCGACNNGCCGGGTTCATCGGCTCGCACCTGTGCGACTATCTGCTGGAAAACGGCTTCGAGGTCGTCTGCCTCGACAACCTCGTCACCGGCTCGAAGCAGAACATCCGCCACCTGCTCGGCCGGCCCGGGTTCAAGTTCCAGCGCACGGACGTGACAGAGCATCTGAACGTGACCGGCCGCGCGGACGTAGTCTGGAACCTGGCTTCGCCCGCCTCCCCGAAAGACTACATGGCCATGCCGCTCGAGACCCTGGTGGTCGGCTCCACCGGCACCCAAAACCTGCTGGAGCTTGCGCTCCGGAAGAAGGCCGTGTTCGTGCAGGCTTCTACTTCCGAGGTGTACGGCGACCCGCTGCTGCACCCACAGGTCGAGTCATACTGGGGCAACGTGAACCCGATAGGACCGAGGTCGGTGTACGACGAGGCCAAGCGCTTCAGCGAGGCCCTGGTCATGGCCTACCACCGGAAGCACGGCCTCGCAACCCGGATTGCCCGCATCTTCAACACCTACGGGCCGCGGATGCAGCTCGACGACGGCAGGATTGTGCCGACCTTGGTAGAGCAGGCCCTGAACGGCAAACCGCTGACCGTGTACGGCACCGGCCGCCAGACCCGGAGTTTCTGCTACGTGTCGGACATGGTCGAGGGGCTTTACCGGCTCGCCTCCTGCACCGACCCGATGCCGGTGAACCTCGGCAATCCTCACGAGTTCACCGTCCTGCACTTCGCCCATATTGTAAAGATGCTCACCGGCTCGAAGAGCCCGCTCAGGTTCGAGCCGCTGCCCGAGAATGACCCCAGGCGCCGCCGACCGAACATCACCCGCGCGAGGCGGCTTCTCCACTGGCAGCCCAGGGTCGAACTGGAACAGGGACTGAAGCTCACCATCGACTCGTTCCGGCAGAAGGGAAAAAGGGATAGAGGGACAAAGGGATAAAGTGTCCCTCCCGGTCGGAATCGGATTGGCGGGGCTCGGCCGCTGGGGCCGCAACTACGTGAAGACCCTGCTCGCCCTGCCCGAATGCCGGCTCGTCGCTGTTGCCGACCCGAATCCGGCCGCTCTAGCCGCAGTCGCCGACCTGCCCGGGGTCGCAAAGCGGGAGTCGGCCGCCAGGTTGTTCTCTGATCCGACCGTCGAGGCCGTCATCATCGCCACGCCCGACCATGCCCATTACTCGCTTTCCGCCGCCGCGGTCGAATCGGGCCGCGACGTGCTGGTAGAGAAACCGATGACCCTGACCGTGGCTGAAGCCGAGTCGCTGGTGCGGCTGGCAGAAGCAGGCAGTCGCGTGCTCGCGGTCGGTCACACCGCGGTCTACTCAACTGCTATCGACGCGCTGCGAGTCCAGCTCGACGCTCTCCCCTGTGGCGCGACCCACCGGGTCACGGCTGAACGGACGTCCTCCGGCCCTCCTCCTGTCGATTCGTCACTCATCAGTCGGCACTCGGCAATCCTCTTTGACCTTTGCCCTCACGACATCGCTCTGGCCATCCTGCTCTTCGGCAGTCCGGTTGCGGCCCGGGCAGTATCGAGCCGGGACGGTGTGGAGTATGCGGTCCGATTCGAAGGTGACCAGCTGCTTGAAGGTAGAGCGGAATGGCGTCAGCCGCCGCACGTCCGCCGGTTCGAGGTGGCGGGTACGGAGAGCGACCTCGGCATCAGACAGCATGTCACCAGCCATAACGACATACGCCGCACGCCGCTCGGACGCCAGTGTCTGGACTTCATCGCCTGTTGCCGGAGCCGCCGGCAGCCGCTCAGCTCCGGCCGCCTGGGTCTGGCCGTGGTCCGTTGCCTGGCCGCGCTCGACTCGTCGTGCGCAGACAGCGGCGCCTGGGTGCAGCTCCACACGGAATTCCGGCCGTCGAACGACGAATGTCGAGTCGCGGACACCGAGACACCGGAACTGGGGGTTCGGACTTGAAGCTGAGTGTCGTCATTCCGGTCTACAATGAGGAGACGTCGGTCACGGAATTGGTCGAGCGGGTGAAGGCAGTGCCGGTGGACAAGGAAATAATCACGGTCGACGACCGTTCGCGCGACAACACGCTAGCAGTGCTGAACCGCATCTCCGGCATTCGTGTCCTCGCGCATCCGGTCAACCGCGGGAAGGGCTCAGCGGTGAGGACCGGACTCGCCCACGCCACCGGCGACGTCGTTGTCATCCAGGACGCCGACCTCGAATACAGCCCGAACGACTACCCATCTTTGCTCAGGCCGTTCCGCGACCCCAGGGTCGATGCGGTGTACGGCTCGCGCTTCCGCGGGACGGGGAACTCTTTCCTGCTCCACAGCAAGCTGGCCAACTACTTCCTTACATTCCTCACCAACGCCCTGTTCGGCGGCCGGATAACCGACATGGAGACCTGCTACAAGCTCATCCGCCGGCCGCTGTTCCAGGGGCTCGGCCTGACCGCCGACCGGTTTGAAATCGAGCCGGAGATAACCGCCAAGCTGCTACGCAGACATTGCCGGATTGCTGAAGTTCCTATACAATACAACGCGCGTCGAGCCGGCAAGAAGATCGGACCCCGCGACGGTGTGGCGGCCTGTGTCGCCCTTCTCCGGTGGTACGTGCGCTAAGGAATGACGAACTGCGAATGCCGAACGCCGAGTGAACGGGCAGCCGGAGCCCGGCACCGGGTCGACGGAATTCCGAACGCCGAACGACAAGTGTCGAGTCGCGGACCCCGAGACAGCGGTCCACGCGGAAGCAACGATGGCAGAACAGACAACTGACTCGGTCAATGCGGTGGAGCTGGTCGGAGTGTCGCGGCTGTATCAGCATTCCTGGCCGGCCCTGACCGACGTCAACCTCACGATTGAGAAGGGCGACTTCATCTTCATCCTCGGCGCCACCGGCGCGGGCAAGACCACGCTGCTGCGCCTGCTCTACCGCCAGGACCTGGCCGACTCAGGCAGGATCAAGGTCCTCGGCTATGACCTGAAGAGAATGCCGCTGTCGGATGTGCCGCATCTCCGCAAGCGCATCGGGATTATCTTCCAGGATTTCCGCCTGCTGGCCGAACGCACGGTCTACGAGAACCTCGAGTTCGTGCTGAGGGTGATCGGCACCGATCCGAAGGAGATACCCGGACGGGTACAGGACACGCTCAACCGTCTGGGCCTGGTCCACAAGAAAGACTCGTACCCGCACCAGCTCTCGGGCGGCGAACAGCAGAAAACGTCGATTGCCCGGGCCCTCGTCAAGGAACCGGAAATCCTGCTCGCCGACGAACCTACCGGCAACATCGACCCCAAGGCCGCGGCCGACATCCTGAACATCCTCAAGGACATCAACTACCAGGGCGCGACCGTTCTGATGGCGACGCACGACGCCGACCTGGCCGAACGTACCCGCCGGCGCCGCGTCACGCTCGACGCAGGCAGGATAGTGCGCGATGAGACCTAGCTACATACTTCAGGAAGCGCTGCGCAGCATCAACCGCAACCGCGGCAGCTTCATCCTGGCGGCAACGGTACAGGCCATCTGCCTGGTACTCCTGTCGGTGTTCATCATCCTGACCTACAATCTGAGCCGGCTGTCCGAAGCCGCCCGCCGCCGCATCGAGCTCTACGCCTTTGTCGGCGAGCAGGCCGACCCGACGCTACTCGTGGATCGAATCGGCGCGCTCGACGGCGTGGCTCAGGCGCGGTACGTACCCAAGGAACAGGCGCTCAGCGAGCTTCGGGCCGACCTTGGCCCCGACTCGAGTCTGGTTGATGCGCTCGACGAAAACCCGCTGCCGCCCTCGGTCCGAATCACGGTCCGTTCCGGGTTCGCGTCGCTTTCGGAGCTGACCGCGCTCGAACAGAAGATAATGCTGATACCGGGAGTGACCGAAGTCTGGTCAGGAAAGGAGATGGTGGAACGGATTGAACGCATCACCCGCACGGTGATGTTCCTCGACATCGGTATCCTCGTCATCGTCTTCCTCGCCGTCCTCTTCATCGCCTTCCAGACCGTCGAGTCATCGATTGCCTCACGCCACCACGAAATCCAGATTATGGAACTGGTCGGCGCGACCGGGGCCACCGTCCGCCTGCCGTTTGTGATCGAGGGAACCGCCCAGGGCCTCCTTGGCGGCGCGGCGGCATTTCTTCTCGCCTTGCTCTTCTGCCGGCTGACGGCTGTAGTCATACCGGCCGCGGCCCTGCCCACCGGCCTGGTCTTGCTCGCCAACCTCGGTCTCGGAGCCATTTCCGGAATCGCCGGCTCGCTCATCGCTCTGAACCGCATCCACCGCATCCCCCAGGCCCTGGTCACGGACGATAGTGAAGACTAGAGAAGGTTGAGGTTGAAGCGGCCTCACTCGGACAGTGCGGACTCTCCTCGTCTCTGCCTCTGCCTTTGCCTCTGCCTGTGTTCGCTGCTCCCGGCCCAGTCCCTTCCGGCCCTTTCCCCCGAGTCCATCGGGCGGCCGCTGCCGGAGACGTTGAGCGTCCAGCAACTTGACGAGCAGATAGAACAGAACCAGGCAGAGCTTGAACAGACAAGACAGCGCCTTGCCGAAGTCGAAGGCCAGCTTGCCGACCTCAAGGGCAGAGAACAAGCCGGGCTGGCAAGGCTGGCATCACTCGAGGAGCAGATCGGCCTCACCCGCAGCTACCTCGCCCGACTCAACAAACAGATAGCGGCTCGCAGCAGCGAGATCGCCCGGGTCGCAATGGAGATCGAGCAGACCGCGGCCCAGGCTGCAGCCCGCCGGCGGGCGCTCGGCCGCCGCCTGACCGCGATCTACCGGTACGGCCGGCTCAGCCCGCTGACCGCCGTCCTCTCAACCCGCACCGTGCCTGAGGTCTATCGCCGGATACTCTATCTGCGCTGGGTGGTGAACGCGGACCACCGCCTCGCCGCCGAACTGTCACGGTTGAATACTGAGCTCGCCGTGCAGCGTTCGCGACTGGTCGCTGCCCAGGCCGAACTCCAACGCCTGCAGCGCGAGCAACTCGACCAACAGGCGAAGCTCGACTCGGCAATCGCGGCGGAATCGGCCCTGCTTAAGAAGATACGGAGCGAGAAGGCAACCGGACAGGCCCTGCAGCAGCAGCTCGCCGAATCCACAGGGAGGCTCGGTAACCTGCTCGCGAACCTCGAACGCAGAAAGGAAGCAGCCCGGTCACAGTCTTCCGGCACGCCGACCCAGTTCGAGGCCGCCAAGGGCAGCCTGCCCTGGCCGCTCCGCGGCCAGGTGATCGCCGCGTTCGGCTCCAAGGTGCACCCGCGCTACAAGACCAAGACCAGCAATCTGGGAATCGACATCAAGGCTGCGCCGTCCGCTCTGGTCCAGGCCGTGGCAGCCGGCCGCGTCGCTTACGCCGACCAGTTCCTGGGCTACGGCAATCTCGTTATCGTGGACCACGACGGCGGGTTCTACACGCTCTACGCCAACCTCACTGAGATGTCGGCACAGGTCGGTAAGGAAGTAGCCACAGGCACCAAGGTCGGCACCGCCAGCGACTACCTTCACTTCGAAATCCGGAAGGACGGGAAGTCGGTCAACCCGATTGACTGGCTGCAACCCCAGTAGTTGGCACCCGGTTCCTGGTTCCCGATTCCCGGTTCTCGGAGCCCTCAACCTTGACCTCAGCCTCAACCTGCCTTCCGCTGGTCGGCCAGCCCAGGGCAACCCGATTTGTCGAGACCTGGCTGGCCGGCAGCGAGTTCCCACCTCTGCTTTTCACCGGGCCTGCCGGCGTCGGCAAGCGAACCGCTGCACTGCTTCTGGCGCAGACAGCCAACTGCACTGACCCCGTCCGGCAGCCGTGCGGTGTATGCCGCACCTGCCGGCAGGTAGCCGAGCTCAGCTACCCGGACTTGCGGCTCCTTCTGCCGATCCGCAAGCCCAAACCCGACGCCAAAATGGAGGAAACAGCCGCTGCGATGCTCGACCGCTACGCCGAGTTTGCCCTCGGCCAGTCTCAACCCGTGTCAGACACCAGGCTGAAGATACCGATTGACGTCGTACGCTGGCTCCGGATCGAGATGGCAAGGCCCCCGCTCCTGGCTCACCGCCGATTCTTTCTCCTGGTCAACGCGCAGCAGATGAACGCCGAATCTGCCAATGCGCTGCTCAAGGCGCTCGAAGAGCCCCAGTCCCAGAGCACGTTCATTCTGACTTCGTCACGGCCGACTGCCCTGCCTGCTACCATCCGTTCGCGCTGCCAGACAGTCAGATTCGCGCCGATCGCGAAGGACACAATCTGCCGGTGGCTGACCGAGAACGCCGGCGCGTCCGCAGCCGACGCCGAGCTTGCAGCGGCCATGTCGGACGGCTCGATTGGGACCGCGCTGCGATTCCTGGAAAACCGGGAGGAGTTCCTCGTCGCACCGATCGTCGACTACTTCTCAGGACGACTGGGATCCAGCGAGGCGGCTGTCGTGGCTGCGATCGACGCCGCAAGCGACGCCCCGCCTGCGGCAATCGCGGGGACTCTCCTCTTCCTCTACCAGGAGACACTGCGCGTCAGGCTCGGCAGCACCTCGGTCTATGCGCAACGCAACCCCGGCATCATTGAAGCGAACCTCGGCCGCGAGGCCGTGTACCTGCGTCGGGCGTTGAAGTTCCTGTTGTCGCGTACCTATGAGGCGGGAACGAACGTCAACGCGCGCCTGTTCAACTACAGCCTGCTGACCACCCTGAAGCCGCCGGACCGACGCCGGCTATCGGCCTGAATCGGCCGCAGTCCCGCCCGCGCCGGCAACCACCAGGTCCTTGATTGCCAGATACCGCTTCCGGCCGATTCCGGATACGGCGCGCAGTTCGCTCACACTGTGGAATCGGCCCTGGCGCTGCCGATATTCCACGATCCTCGCCGCCAGAACCGGCCCGATTCCGGGCAGCCCGTCGAGGTCGCGCGGCGTCGCCTGGTTGAGGTCAACGGGCGGTTGTAGGGCCGAGTCAGACACGGGTGCGGCTGATGGGTCCTGAACCACGGCAATCGGATTCAGGGAAGCCTGACGCCTGAGTCCGGCGCGCCGGAAGAACGAGACACCGGCTCCAACCAGGAAAGCCGCCGTCAGCAGCAGCAGAACTGCCCTTTCGCGGCGGTTCACTAGAACCTGAACAGAACCCAGATGTCGAGGCTCATCGATTCGGTCGTGGTGACCGACAGTGGCCGGGTCTGGCTGTAGTCGGTGCTTAGCCCCGCTTCGATGCTCCGCGAGAAACGATAAGATGCCGCGACCGAAGTCCCGAAGGTGTTGTCGTTCTGGAGATCGCTGGCCGAGTCCGCCTGCACGTCGCCGACCCAGCGCTGCTGCCATCGGTGGTTCTGGGACATGCGCAGCGACCAGGTCAGGCTCAGGTCCGATGAGAACTTCAGCTTGCGAAGGAACGGAAGCCGCAGACCTTGTGGCGCCGAGAAGGTATAGGAAAGGGAGAGGTTCATCCCCCGCGTGTTCGAATAGGTTACGCTGCGGCGGGCCCCGGAGTCGTCCTGGAAGTTCACGGTGGCTCCAAATGTGTAGTTGGCCGAGAGCGTCGTGCTGACCCGTTTCTTCCAGGTCGTGCTCCAGGACACGAGCGGGCTGAATTCATGCCGGTCGGTCTCAGTTCGGCCGTACATGCGGAGCGACTCGCGGGCGACGCTGTCGCCGTTCACCGGCTCGTAGTAGCGGACGAACTCACCGACCACGTCGTTCTGGTGCCGGTAGCTGGCGGTGAGCCTTGAATCGGTCGCCCAGTTCTTGAACAGGTTGTGGACCTTGCCCAGCGTCAGATTCAGGTCCGGCCAGGTTGTGCTCCGGTCAAGGCTCGTGCTGGTCAGGATGCTGCCCAGGTCTCTTCCCTGCGACGTCTGGTAGGCGACGCGCGCGGTCAGTTCGCGCACCTGCCCGCCGGTAGAGACGCGAAGGGAGTTACGACGCTCACGGTTCGCACTGGTCGGTCGCCTGAGGCTGTCAAATGGAAAAAGGTCGACGAACCCGAGGCGATACTGCCAGGGCGGGACGTCGTACACTCCGACCAGTTCGCTGTTGCGTGAAATCGTGTAGCTGATATCGATCGGTTCGAGCGCCCGGGACAGACTGCCGGCTCCCCGCTGCAGCGCTTCGAACGGGCCCGGCCTCGGCTTGGGTGGCAAGGCTTGCCCGGTTGTATCACGGGCGGCCTGCGAGTCGGGAGCCGGCGTATCGGCCTTCGGCGCCCGCGCCGGGCGGGGCTTGGCGGCCTTGCGCTCTCCCGGAGCGAGATTGCCGAGTAGTTCCGGTAGGTCGACGCCCAGGGTCAGATCCAGGTCACCGGAGTTGTTCATGTTCCGATACGCCGAGTACCCGGTGTCCACCTTGATACGGTCGTCGGAGTAGTCACCGTTGAATTCGATTCCCGGCGTTATGGCATCCGCAATCTCGAGGTTGTAGCCGGCGTTGAAACCGTAGTCGCGGCTGGCCTGAGTTCCCACCTTGACAAACCACAGGTTCTCGGGCGACGGCACCAGCAGATCCCGTTCGGTCGTCACTTCATAGCCGAATGTCAGATCATCGATGGGCGAGTAGTCAATCGACACATCGGTGCCAAGACCGTTGCCCAGCAGCGTGTCGTAGCGGAAAGAGCTGTCCACGCTGAGACGTGAACCGCGCAGGGAACGCTGCCAGGCGTCGGTAACGCCCAAGCGGATGTTCTGCGGAAACAAGGCGAGTTCGTTGTCGGAACCGATCTTCACCTTGAGGTCGGGCGCAACCGCATAGCTCCAGCGAAGCGCCCTCGCCGAAGACGAGTCGCTCGTCAGCGCCGCGCTGTTCACGCCGCGGCGGTCGCGCCACGAAAGGGCCATACCTTCAAGAGTGTAGTTGAGCCAGCGGTTGGTCGATTTCTGCTTGCGCAGGTTGTCGACGGACAGCTCCTCGCTCCGTCCCCGGGTCAGGTAGCTGGAGGACGAGGCGAGCGCCCTCGGCAGCAACAGGTCAGAGAAGAGCGGCGAGAACTTGGGCACAGAGCGCTGGTCGGATATCGAGTAGCCAACCGGCAGAACGAGACCCCAGGACTGGGGCAGAAGCCGGTCGAGGTTGGCACGGACGCTCGCCCCAACACTTGTGCCGAACCCTCCGGCTTTCACACCGCGGCCCTCGCTGAACCGGCGGAAGTTGGGATCAGAGTAATTGAAGCTTCCGCTCGCCGTCACAAAATCCGAGAGTGCCATGCTGGAGTTGGCCTGGAACCCGTAGCCCGGTTCCTTGCGCGGAACGGTCAGACGCATGTCGTCGAACCAGAGCCCGCCGGAAATCCTCTGACTCCCCGGGTGCTCGATTCCCAGAGCCGTGTAGCGGATTGCGGCGAGCGACGGCGTTCCCAGAAGCCGGTAGGGCCCGCTCGACCACAGGCTCGTGACCGGCACGTCGGCCTCGCCCCGCCGCAGCTTGAGTACGGGGAACGAATCAAGCGGAATCACGAACTCGTACCACTTGCTGTCCCGGCCCGGCACGAGCTTGCCGCTCGTCACAGGTGCACGATACTCGTAGTAGTTGACCGAGTCCGTTCCCAGCCTGAGCAGGAACGCCAGGCCGTTGCCGTCGTCGTGCACGTACATCCGCAGTTCGCCGTACTCCCGATAGTCTTCCTGATCCGCCACGGTCTTGTCAACGGTCGCACGGCGAAGGCCCTTCAGGTCCCGGTATCCGAAAAGCAGCGACGCCTCGCTTTCCAGGTTGCCGCTGGCGTCGCGCTTGAGCTGGAACGGCGAGGTGTAGCTGGTGTCCGTCTTACGCGACACCTGGGTGGCCCACACTTTTTCCGAAGTGTCGGCCGGAGCGTGGCCCGGCATGCCGCTGGTATCACGCAGCGACGATATCGTCGGGCCGGTCCAGCGGCTGCCGATGAACTCAATCGAGTAGAAGTCGATCGTGTCCAGCGCGTCAAAGCCGTCAAACCAGACCCGAACCAGTCTGATGTCCTCCCATTTCGGCTGGCCCACAGTCTTGAAGCTCGCGCTGTCGTGCAGGGAGACACGACATAGCTTCCAGCCGTTGATGAGGTCGCTGAAGTAGCGGGAATCGCCCAGCGGGATGCTGCACTCGAAGTAGTGGTTGTAGCGGGAGAAACCGTTGCGGTCGAGGTCTTCCTGGTCGAGATAGTTGTTCCCTTCCGTACCCTGCGGGTTCGTGTCGGGGTGGTAGTCGTCGTTGCCGTCATCGGCAGAGTCCGGCGCCCATCGGTCGTCGGCGCCAAAGACCCCGTCGAGGCCTCCATCTTCCTCCGGGCTCAACACGCCGTTGGCATCCTTGTCCTCGGTGTCATTTCTGCCGTTCAGCCCGACGATCGCCCCCCCTCGGTCCCGTCGCGGCGCGTCCTCGTCGATCGACATCCCGACGGTAACATGAATCGTGCCGGTGGTACCGCGCGTCTTGAGTATCATCCGCAGGTCCTCGACGTCGCTCAGATTCATACTCATGCCCGACTGCGCGGCCGATGTCATCATGCCGGCCCACGACTTCGGGTCGCCCGGGTCCGGCGTGAAGGTCACCTTCAGAATGTCGTGGCGGTCCCGGTCCCCATCTTCGGTAGCTCCGAATACGCTGTCGTTGCGCACGCCCACCGTCGGTTTCGTCCAGGCGAGGCGCACATGCGCGAACTGGGCCGTGTCCTTGCCGACCGGCACAGAACTCCACGACCAGAGCACCGGCGCGATGGACACATCACGGGTGATTGTCGTCCCCTCGAAGTCGTCGAGGTAAGCCACTCCCCGTAGGTTGGGATTCGGCATCGAGATAGCACCCTCGGCCGATGCGCCGAATGACGAAGGTGCCTGGGCACGGAGCAACGGCAGCCGGTCAAGGAAGGCGCTCACCGCTTCGGAGGTAATGGCATAGGAGGCGTCGGTCTCCGCGATTACCCGGCTGAACGGCTCGGAGCCGATCGCCGGCTTCTCGTCCTGCGTGTTCTCGCTCCGGTAGAACAGACTGGTCCCGAACTTGCCCTGCTGTGACGCTAACCACTCAGCCCGTCCGCCGACCAGTGACTTCTGGGATATCGAAAAGAGCGGGCTGTATTCGTACGTTACCTGGATGTCGGCATCGGGAGGCAGAGCACGGATGAACGACAGCACCCCGGTGGCATAGTCGATAGTGTAGTCCGTGCCGCGTGTCCACTGCGCACCTTCAACTCTGACCCTCTCGGATTGGCTCTTGATATCCGGCTGCCCAAGGTAGTAGGACTCGGTCGCACTCGAATACTCGATGACCATGCGATAGTTGCGGCCCTGGCCCCGGGTGAGGATTGCCGGGTCAACGCGATAGATGAGGCGGTCACGGACGGACAGCGCGCTCGAGTCAAAGGGGTGGCTGCCCGGAAACCGTATTAGCCCGGTTGACCCGTCGAACTCGGGGTACTCGACTCGACCGTCACGATTCGGGTCCAACCCCAGAAGCTCAAGGAACTTGCGCCCTTTGCTGGCACCGGCCGTGTCAGTATCGATGGCCGGGCTGCCCTGTGACGTGTTGTACTGAAGCGACATGGAGTTCAGGGTGACGCCGGTCTCCCGAAGCCGGTAGTAGTTCCGCCGTTCGCAATCCCAGGTCAGGGAAAGCGAATCCGGCATCTCGGGCTTCAGCAGCTTGAGCACGAGCGAATCAGTGCCCGGCTTCATCTTGCCGCCGACCGTATCCTTGTCCGTGAAGATGACCAGCCCGACCACGTGCGACTGGCCCAGGGCGTCCGCGAACTCTATGATGTTGCCTGTCCCCATGAAATAGTCCTTGCCCAGGGTCTTCAAGTCGAAGTCACCGGGCGCGCGGTCGTAGGTCCATTCCCCCTTGGCGGTGTCCGGAACCCAATCGGGCGTGTCGGGAAACATCGTGGCAATCGCCCTGAAGGACGACTGGTTGTTGCTGGGGTTGCGGTCGTCAACGTAGACCCGCAGGTTGGTAATAGTCCCGGGCGCATCGATGTAGTAGAACTTCCGCGTGAGGTACTGGTACTCGTAGATGGTCTCGGTACCCACCCGGCGCTTGCCTGTGAAGCTCTGGGTCTGGCCCTGGGACTGCTCGCGCGAAGCGACCGCGTATACGTTGACGCCGCCCACCTTGCCCTTTGCCGACGCGCCGAACAGGCCGTGGTATGCCGGCAGGTCCCCGGTATAGCCGGTGCTGGGAATAGTGAGCCTCGTATCACCCAGTTCGACTGACTGTATGATCTCGTCTTCCGTTCCGGTATAGGAGAGCATCACCTTGTTCTGCGACTCCTGCCGCTCGGAGTCGTGGTCGATACTCACCTTCGTGCGCTCGCCGATGGTGCCGTTGAGAATCACCGAGAGCTGCTGCTCCATCTTCAGTTCAGGGAACAGACTGCTGCGGCCCTCTGACTGCGTCGTGCCGTGGACGAAAGTCTGCCGCCCGCCGAGTGTAATCCGGTCCTTGCCTGAGATGTCGATCTTGCTCCCCTCCCCGAAGAGTGGCAGCCTGGGAAGCTTGATGTCCGGTATCAGACCCGAGGCGTCAGCAGCAAGCTCCTGTTTCTCGCGGCTCCGCTGCGCCTGACTCTGCCAGGCGTCGCGGACCGACTGGGCAAGCTGGTAGTCCAGATACTCGCTGATGGGGAGCACCTGCTCGACGCCGATGAAGTAGTCACCCCGCCAACGGTCGAGAAAGACGAGGCCCAGCGAGTAGTCGACTCGTGGAACGATCCGCGGTGGGTCGTACAGTGAGTAAGCCGAAGCCAGAGACGACGCAAGCAGCAATACACCGATTCCCGAGACCCATCGAACCATCAGTCGTGGTTCGGCCGGGGCGGTGCGAGCCGGCGGATGAGCGGGCTGGCTATCGAGTGGACATCGCGGCGTGGTCAATGGTCATTTCCTGCCGAAGCACTCTTGCAGCCTGTCGGCGAGCTTTTCCGGCGAGAGGCCGGCCTGGTCGAGCAGCCAGCTTCTCGGCCCTTGCTCGTAGAACCGGTCCTCGAGCCCGTATGAAACCACGCGTGCGGCCATGCCGGAGCGCTCGACCAGCCCGCTGACCGCGGCGCCGAATCCGCCAACGAGCACGTTTTCCTCGACGGTGACGATGACGGGATACCGTTCGGCCAGCGACAGGATCAGGCTCTGGTCCAGCGGCTTGACGAATCGCGAGTTAACAACGGTGGCGTTCAGACCCCTGGCTCTCAGGATATCTGCCGCACGCACGGCCACGCCCGACATGTAGCCTGCCGCCAGCACGCAACCCTGGTCGCCGTCACGCAGCACTTCAGCCTTGCCGAGCTGGATTGGCGCCGGATTCGGCCGCAACTGAGACCCGGACCCGCCGCGCGGGTACCGGATGGCGACCGGCCCCTCCTCATATCGGATGGCGAATTCAAGCATCGCCCCGAGTTCGTCTTCGTCCATCGGCGCCATGATGGCAAGACCTGGCACCATGCCGAGGTACGAGAGGTCGAAGACCCCATGGTGGGTGGGTCCATCCTCACCGACCAACCCGCCGCGGTCAACGGCCAGCACGACGGGCAGCTTCTGCAGGCAGACATCCTGAATGACCTGGTCCAAACCGCGCGCCAGGAACGTAGAGTACACGGCAACTACCGGCCTCATCCCGGCCAACGCCAGTCCCGCGCCGAAAGCGACCGCATGCTGCTCGCAAATGCCGACGTCGAAGAGGCGATTGGGGAATCTCTCGCGGAAGGACAGGAGTCCGGTGCCGAGGCACATGCCCGCGGTAATGGCGACCACCCGTTCATCCCTGCCGGCGAGTTCGACCATCTTCGTCCCGAACGCGCCGGTGAACGTCGGCCCGCCCGATGAAGACGGCTTACCCGTATCGACGTCAAATGGACCCGTACCGTGGAACACCTCCGGGTGCCGCATCGCCGGATCATAGCCTTTACCCTTACGCGTCACCACGTGCACGAGAACCGGCCCATGCAACTGCCGCACCCGCCCGAATGTCTCAATCAGCTCACCCAGATTATGCCCGTCCACCGGCCCGACGTACCGGAACCCCAGCTCCTCGAAGAGGATGCTGGGCACCACCAGGTTCTTCAATCCTTCCTGGAGCTTGCGCGCTGCGACACGCGATTTCCCGCTCAGGTCTTCGGGCAGGAGCCCGAGCAGATTCCACGCGTCTCCGCGCAGCCGGTTGTACATCTTGCCGGTGATTATGCGGTTCAGATAGCCGGCCATTGCCCCGGTGCTGTGGCCAATCGACATCTCGTTGTCATTCAGGGCAACGACGACATCCTGCTTCAGGCATCCGGCGTTGTTGAGAGCTTCGAACGCCATCCCGGCGACAATCGACCCGTCGCCGATGACTGCGACCGAACGCCGGCCTGAGCCCCTGAGCCTGTCCCCGACTGCGGCGCCGAGGGCGACGCTTATCGAGTCGCCGGAGTGGCCCGTATCAAGTGTATCGTACTCGCTCTCCGCCTTCTTCGGAAATCCGGAGATTCCGCCCTTGGTACGTAGTGTGTCGAACCGGTCCCGTCGGCCTGTGATTATCTTATGCGCGTAGCACTGGTGACCGACGTCCCATACAATCTGGTCGTTCGGCGTATCGTACACGTAGTGCAGAGCGAGGGTCAACTCGACAACACCCAGGCTTGGCGCCGTGTGGCCGCCGTTCCGGGCGGTTGTCCGGACTATCAAATCCCTTATCTCGCCGGCCAACTCCCGCAACTGTCCCAGAGACATTCGTCGGACGTCAGCCGGCGAACGGACACCGTCGAGCAACCCCACGGTCATGACCTCCGGCGCAGAATCAGGTCCGGGAATCCGGCCAGCACCCGATAGCCGACGCCAAGGGATGTGAACACACTCTCCGACTTCCTGGCCTGTGCCTCAGCCTGACTGGCAGTCCGCGCCCTGCCCAGTCCCGATACCATCGTGGCGCGGCCTGTCTCGCTGGCCTGCTGCATATCAAGCAGGTCGTCGGTCATCTGGAAGAGCAGACCCAGGGCCAGCCCTGCCTGACGGAGCCTTCGCTGGATGACTGGCGCCGCGCCGCCAAGAACTGCGCCGGCAACCACCGCTGCGGCGATGAACTCCGCGGTCTTCTTACGGTGTATCTCAACGGCGTCCGACGATGACTTACCTAACCTTCTGTCGGTGTTTCGCGTCGCCTCGATGTCGAGCATCTGCCCACCGGTCATCCCCGCTGGCCCGACTGCGCTGCCTATCACACGCACGGCCTCCAGCTTCCGCTCAGCCGAACCCGGAGCGCGTGCGAACAGCTCGAACGCATGGGCAAAAAGGCCGTCGGCCGCCAGGATGGCTGTTGCCTCATCATACTTGCGATGGAGGCTCGGCCGACCGCGCCGGAAATCGTCGTTGTCCATGCTGGGCAGGTCATCGTGTATCAGCGAGAATGTGTGCACGAACTCGATACCGACGCAGAACGGCAAGACAGACTCGACGCCCTGCCCGCCCGCGGCGCGGAATGCCTCTAGTGTCAGCACCGGACGTATGCGCTTGCCCGGTCCCAGCACAGCGAAGCGCATCGCCGCGGCCAGCCTCGCCGGCACCTCGTGTCGAGGCCGCAGCTCACGACGCAGCCTCGCGTCAATCAGCTTTCGGTCTGCGGCCAGGACCCGCGTCAGGTCAGTCACGGCCTGCCAGTCCTGACGCCAATTCAGCAGCCCGGACGGTATTCGCGAGCAGCATTGCCACAGTCATCGGACCCACCCCGCCCGGGACCGGTGTGATTGCCGAAGCCTTGCCCGCGACCGACTCGAAGTCAACGTCGCCGACCAGCTTGCCATCGACGCTGTTCGTACCGGCATCAACAACCACGACGCCTTCACTCACCATGTCACCAGTCACCAGCCCGGCGCGTCCGGTGGCTACGACGAGAATCTCGGCAGTGTGGCATACCGCGCCCAGGTCCTTTGTGCGTGAATGACAGACCGTCACGGTCGCATCTCCCCGCTCGCCCCGCAGGAGGAGCATGCTCGCCAGCGGCTTGCCGACGAGTTCGCCTCTGCCGACAATCACTACTCGCCTGCCGGAAATCGTGATGCCGTTTCGAAGCAGCAGTTCAATGATTCCGGACGGCGTGGCAGGCATGAACCCGGGCCGCCCGGCCGCGAGCCTGCCCAGACTCGCCGGGCTGAGCCCGTCTACGTCTTTGTCAGGGCTCACCATATTCAGCACAGCGTGGACGTCAATCCCGGGCGGCAGCGGCAGTTGAACAATGAACCCGTGAACCGACGAATCGCCGTTCCACGAACGGACGACAGCCGCGATGGCAGCGAGGTCGGCGTTTTCCGGCAGGCGCTCCACCCGAGCGTCGATGCCCGTCTTGGCCGAAGCCTTGGCTTTGCTCCCGACGTAGATCGTGGACGCCGGGTCGTTTCCGACCTGGAGGATTCGAAGCCCGGGTTTCGCGCCACGGATTTCGAGCGCGGCCACGCGCTGGGCCAGTTCCTGCCGCACGGCTCGGGCAGCAGCCTTGCCGTCGAGCAGCATCGGATGTGCAGTCATTTTCCGCGTAACTGGAACGGGCACCCCGAAGGGAGCCCCTGGGTGAGAGTCGGAGTTGTCATCAACCACCGCGACGACACCATATCTGCCGCCTTCGGTGTGCGGTCTGCGTCAGGCAACATTCAGGACTGAATGTTCGCTAATTGCTCCTTTCAAGCACGACCATTCTTACACAAAAAACCCTGCCCGTCAACAGGAGAATTGGGACAAGAAAAGAGCCGGGGTCCGCCGGTGCAGATGCCCCGCACACCAGGTCCTGCCGGCCGACCCCGGTAGGCTGTCTCGAAGCTACATCCGTCCCTACTCGCCCGGCTCAACTGCGATGTACAGCAGCGAGCCGCCGCGGTTGATGCGGAACAGCACCGCTTTGCCGCTGCTCCGGAGCTGGCGCACAGCACGGTTGTAGTCGCCGGCATCCTTGACCGCTGTCTTTCCGACCTCCAGGATGATATCGCCGGCTGCGATTCCGGCGTCATCGGCTGCGCTGCCTGCCTGAACATCATCAACGACGACTCCACCCGAGACCCTCGCCTGCGAGCGCTCGTTGGCCGTCAGGTTTCGTACCGAGATACCGAGCCAAGCCGCCGGCTGGTCTTCTTTCTGAGTAGGTGCCTGCTGCTCGTCATCCGGGAACGTGGTCAGGGTGATACGCTTGGTCATACGCTCGCCGTCGCGGATGATGCCGACCGCTGTGCTCGAGCCGGGCGCAAGCGTGGCTATCTGCTTCCGGAACTGCTCGATCCCCTCCGTCTTCTCGCCGTTGACGGTGATTATCACATCTCCTGACCTGACCCCGGCCTTGTCCGCCGGTTGTCCGGATATCACGTCGGCAACCAGCACGCCCCTGGTATCTTCGAGGCCCAGCGCCTTACGTAGCGCATCGTCGACGGGCTGCGGCCTGATGCCCATATAACCGCGCACCACCTTGCCCGTCTTGATGAGTTGGTCGGTAACTGGCTTCACGAGGTCAACCGGAACCGCGAACCCGATGCCGACACTGCCGCCGGTCGGGGTCCGGATGGCGCTGTTTATGCCCATCAACTCCCCCTTGATGTTAACCAGCGCGCCGCCGGAATTGCCCGGGTTGATCGAAGCATCGGTCTGGATGAAGTCCTGGTAGGTCGGGCCCTCGGGCAGCGGCAGGCCGGACCGACCCTTGGCGGAGACTACGCCGACGGTGACGGTGCCGTTCAAGCCGAACGGATTGCCGACCGCGATCGCCCAGTCGCCGATCCTGATGTCCCCAGGGTCGGCAAGGGTCAGAGCGGGCAACTGCTTCTTGCTCTCCACCTTGAGAACCGCCAGGTCACTCTTTGGGTCGCGACCCACGACCCTCACCTGGTTGCCTTTGAATTCGGTCTCGTCGGACAGCCTCACGGCAATCTTGTCGAACCCGGCAACCACATGGTTGTTGGTGACTATGTATCCGTCCGGGCTGATGATAACGCCCGAACCGAGTGCGTTCTGCTGCCGCTCTAGTGGTATTTCAGGCAGCCCGCGCATGAAATCCCGGAAGAATTCCTCGAGCGGGCTCCCATGCAGCGGCGACTGCTGCCGCTGCGCCCGTCTCACCGTCTTCTCTGCCGAGATGTTGACTACGGCGGGCAGCACTGCGTCCGCGACCTGTACGAACGGGCTGTGGTCATTGGCCCCCAGCCCCGCGCCGACCTTGGCCAGCTTTGTTTCAGGCTGCGCCGCCGCCGGCCGCAAAGACAGGATGCCGGCAAGTGCCAATCCGATGACAAAAGCAACAAGCACAGCCGGCGCCAGAATCGCGCCGACCAGTTTCAGCGATATACGACGATTCACTTTTCCTCCATGAAATGATCCACCTCTAACCACTCGTGCACCACATACTAGCCTTTCATCATGTCATTAAGACGCCGAAACGGCTGCCTGGGTTCGCTTTGCTGCGCCGTTTCCGCCCGGTGACTTCTGGCTTCCGGCTTCTGAGGCGTGACCTCTGACTCCGGCCGGAGACTAGCCCAGCACCACCCCGTCCGGCTCCCGCACCAGATACTCGCGGCTGACGGCCTGGCTAATCATGTCTAGAAACAGCGCCACTCCCCGTTCCAGCTTCTCAACCGCCGCTGCCTGTCGTTCGAGGTACTTGAGGCACTTCATCAGGTCCGCAGCATCGGTTCTGGCCATACCCTTCTCCCCGCGCTCGTGAAGGATAGCCACCGAAAGCAGCTCGTCACCGAGCATCTGCACACGCGGGTCCGTGGACTTGAAGTCGAATATCAGACCGCTCGACCGGACCCGCATCGTGTCGGCAGCATTGGCGAACGCCTGCCTTGCCTCGCTGTCAGTCAGGTCACGAAGGCGACTCCGGCGCAGCCGCGCCAGGCTAAGCCGGAGATTGTGGAGCACCTCGCCGTTTCGTATCTCCATATCCGGGTCTTCGCCCAGTTCCGCGAGTTTGAGCAACGCAGCCCTGGCGCCGGCCCGGTAGTGCGGACATGAGTCCGGGCAGTCGATCATCCGGCCCCGGCCCTTGCCGCAGCACTCCGAACAAATCCGCCGCTGGTCCGACTCCGGACCGCCGTGTTCCAGCCCCGACTCGGCGATGCATCGCCGTGAGGCCTTGCGGCCGCAGACAAAGCAGACTTCGCGCATCAGCCAAATCATAACCGATGCCGCCGGCTCCGCAAGTTGACCCGTGCGAGCCCGGCTGTATCCTGACACCGTGGACCCCGGAGCCTCAGCATCCCAGACCCCCGGAATCCAATCCTACTCCGCGGCCCGCGATGATTTCCTGGCCTGGCTTGAGAAAGAGAAGCACTACTCGGACCATACGCTCCGTTCCTACACCAGCGATCTGGAGCAGTTCTTCGAGTTCTGTACCGACCGGCTGTCCGGTAAGCCTCTGGCCGCACTGACCCATGCCGACATTCGCGACTTCCTCGGTGCATTGCTCCGCTACGGATACGAGAAACGGTCGGCCGGCCGCAAGCTGTCGTCGGTCAAGTCATTCCTGCGCTTTCTAGTAAGGAACGGAACGCTCCCGGCAAATCCGGCGACCGCGGTCAAGGGACCACGGCTCGAACAACGCCTGCCCGGGTTCCTGACCCAGTTCCAGGTGCGGGAAGCCCTCGAAGTCAGGGGCAACGAAGAAGTAGTCGTGCGCGAGCGGGCGATACTTGAGACCCTGTATGGCTCAGGCCTGCGCGCCGCCGAACTGGTCGGCCTGAACGTGGCCGACGTCGACTTCGTTGCCGAGACAATCCGGGTCCGCGGCAAGGGCGGCAAGGAGCGGATCGTGCCGCTGGGCCGTGCCGAAAGGGACGCGCTCGACAAGTGGCTCGCCTGCCGCACGCACAAGGATGCGGAGCCGGTATTCACGAACAACCACGGTGGCCGGCTCACGACCCGCAGCATTCAGAACATCGTTCGCAAGGCGCTGTCGCGTGTAGCCGATGCCACTGCGACCAATCCCCACTCCCTGCGCCACGCTTTTGCCACGCACCTGCTCGAACGCGGTGCCGACCTGCGCGCGGTCCAGGAACTCCTGGGCCACGCATCGCTCTCAACGACGCAAATCTACTCTCATGTCACGGTGGAACGGCTCAAGCAGGTCTACAACCGCGCCCACCCGCGGTCCGGCTTCCAGAAGTAGCTGTCCTAGCGGAAACCGGCGAGCAGCTTGTCCAGCAGCTCGGGGACACGATCCGAATCCCCAGAGCGGGATTCGGTCATGTCCCCGGCCAGTTGGTCATAGCTCTTGCGCCCTGACCTGTAGATGACCCCGAGCGGAATCCGGTCGCCCCATTCCAGAGCCCGGCCATAGGCCTTGTCCCGGTCCGCCGGATCGTGGTTCTCTTCAGCAAGGTCATAGACGCGGTGGCTGTACCACTTGGCCGTGTTGACGTGGTTGAAGCTGACGCAGTTCTGGAGGATCTCGACCAGTGAGAACCCGCGGTGCTCGACCGCCTGCTTGATGAGGTCCGCGAGCTGACGCGACCTCGCGCAGAATCCCCGTGCCACGAACCCGGCATCCATCATCACCGCCAGCGCCAATGGCCTGTACGCGGGCTCGATTGCCCCGCAAGGCGTGGTCCTGGTCCTCATACCGGCCTCGCTGGTCGGTGAAGTCTGCCCTTTGGTCAGACCGTATATCTGGTTGTCGTGCACCAGGTAGGTCATGTCCAGATTCCGACGGAGTGCGTGAAGGAAGTGATTTCCTCCCTCCGCATACCCGTCACCGTCACCGCCCTCGGCGAATACCACAAGTTCAGGATTGGCCAGCTTGACACCGGTGGCAACCGGCAGGGTCCGGCCGTGCAGCCCGTTGAACAGGTTGCAGCGGATGTAGTGGGGCGCCTTGGCCGCCTGCCCGATGCCTGATACGAAGCAGGTCTGCTCGGGCTTCAACCCTATCTCGGACAAGGCGAGCTTCATCGCTTCGCGGATGCCGAAGTTCCCGCAGCCGGGGCACCAGGCAATCGGGTCGTTGCTCTCGAAATCCCTGGGCGCCATTGTTACACGGTCCGGATTCCCCGAGCGGAATGCGGTCATGTCCCGCCGATCTTCAGCCACTCTTGGCTCCAATCAACTCCTCCAGCCCGACCTCGACCTCAGCGACAGCTAACTGCCTGCCGTCGTATTGCCGCACGGTTCCGGCCACGCGCAGGCCGCACTCCTGCAGCAGCAGTTGGGCAAGCTGGCCCGAGTAGTTCTGTTCAACGGTCACAACCTTGCGGCCCTTGCCGACGAGCCCGGATACTGCCTCAGCCGGGAACGGCCAGACACACTTCAGGTGTACCATCGCGACCTCGTGTCCCTTGCCTCGCAACCTCGCTGTCGCCTCGGCCACTACTCCCCGGGTCGAGCCGAAGCAGAACACGAGCGTCTCTTTCTCTGCCTCTACCTCTGCCTCTGCCTCTACCTCTACCTCTGCCTCTACCTTCGGTCCCTCAAGCTCCTGCATGATCCCACTCAACTTGGCATTCCGCTTGTTCACCATCAGGACACGCATCGCGGCCGACTCGGTGATGTGCCCCTCCTCGGTGTGCTCGTCCGAGTCGGCATACACGAGTTGCTCGGGCGTACCCGGGACCAGCATCGGCGACACGCCGTTCTCGGTGACCTCGTACCGCCGGTACGAATATGGCTTGATGGCTGCGGTATTTGAGACCACGGACGAAGGACTAGAGACGACGGACATGAGACTGCTCCGCTCGACGGCCCACAGTGCATCGGCCATGAACTGGTCGAACAGGATGATAACGGGAGTCTGGTACTTCTCAGCAATCCCGAACGCATCCCGGGCTGCGTGGAACGCCTGGGCTGCGTCGGCCGGCGTCAATACCGCCCGCGGGAATTCGCCATGCCCGGAGTAGATGGAGAACAGCAGGTCAGCCTGCTCTGTCCTTGTAGCCATGCCTGTCGCCGGGCCCGGCCTCATCCCGACGCACAGAACCAGCGGGACCTCGGTCATGCCGGCAAGGCTCAGGGCCTCATTCACCAGGCAGAACCCGCCGCCTGCCGTACAGACCATTGCCCGTGCGCCGGCGAACGCGGAGCCGATGGCGAGATTGGCCGCCGACACCTCATCCTCGGTCTGCTCCACGATCAGACCCGCCTCCCGGGCGTGGCGGAAGCAGTACTCGACAATCGGTGTAGCCGGCGACATCGGGTACCCGGTCACCACGCGTACGCCTGCCGCTATCGCGCCCAGCGCCAAAGCCTCGGCCCCGGAAATGAGCAGCCGGTCTCCTTGCGTCGTTGGCGGCAGCAGTCGGTGAGGACAGCTCCGCTGCTGCTCCTCCATGATTGCGCGAAAGCCGGCCTCGGCTGCGGCAACGTTCCGCTTCACCACGTCGCCGCCTTTGCGCGCGAACTGGCTCTCGAACATCTCATCAAGTCCGACCGGCTCCAACCCGACCAGGGCCAGTGCAGCGCCGACCGCTGCCGCATTGGCCATGACCGGGTCCTTGCCGTGCTCGCGGGCAATGTCAGCAAGCGGCAGTCTGGTTGCACTCAGACCTTCGGGCAGGCCATCCGCTGTGTCGGCCACCACGACCGCATCCTCTGCCAGGCCGGGAAGGTGCCGCGCCACCAAAGCCGGGTCGAGCGCAACCAGTACCTGCGCCTTGTCTCCATCTGCCGCCACGGGTTCGGTTCTCACCCGCACCCGCGCGAAGTTATGTCCGCCGCGTATCCGCGACATCACGTCCTGCGATATGAAGACATGATACCCGGCCCGGACCAGCATCCGGCCGAGCGTGCGCGAGATAACCTGCAACCCCTGGCCCGCCCTCCCGGCGATGACGAGATTGACCTCGTTCACCGGAACTCCTCCATGGCCTTCTTCACCACGTCGATGTCAAACTCCAGCCTGGTGACCGCCTGTCCGGGCCGGCCGCAGGTCTCGTAGGCCGGACGACGCGACCGGTAGAAGACGCCGATGGGGATCTCGACGTCGTCTCCTTCTGCCGGCCATTCCAGGATCCGCGCGCGCGCCGCGTCTGCGTCCAACGGATTGTGGGACTCAAGTTCGAGGTCGTACACGCGCTTCCGATACCACTCTGCCGTATTGACGTGGTTGTAGGTTACGCACGGCTGCAGGATGTCGATGAACCCGAAGCCCTTGTGCTCGAACGCCTCGCCGATGAGCCGGGCAAGATGCTTGATGTCGCCGGCGAACCCGCGGGCGATGAAGCTCCCGCCCATGGCCAGCCCGGCCGCCAGCGGGTTGAAGGCAGGTATGTGTGTACCCGCCTCACGGTTCTTGGGAGCAAACCCCGGACTGCTGGTCGGTGCTGCCTGGCCCTTGGTCAGACCGTACACGCCGTTGTTGTGCGCGAGGCAGACGATGTCCGGGTTACGCCGGAACGCATGCAGCAGGTGGTTGCCGCCCTCGCCATACAGGTCGCCGTCCCCGCCCACGACAATCACCTTCAGCTCCGGGTTCGCGAGCTTCACGCCCAGCGCATGCGGGATGGCACGGCCGTGCAACCCGTGCAGGAAGTTGGCGCCGATGTACTGCGCCACCTTGCCCGACTGCCCGATACCGCCCACAACCACGACCTGCCACGGCTCCAGCCCGGCCGCAGCCAGCGCCTGCCTGAGCGCGGCCAGGATGCCGAAGTTGCCGCATCCCGGGCACCAGGTGATTTCAGCGCTCGTGGACCAGGCCTTGTCTTCAGCCATGGTGCGATCCAGCGGTCTGCACAGACCCAACACATCTCAAATGACGACTGAAACCCGAATTCCGGACACGAGGAATCAGGAATCGGGAATGAGGAATTGACGCCATCAGCACTTCCGTCTGATCTCCTCTGCCAGTGACGCTGCCTCAAACGGCCTTCCGTCATACTTCAGCACCTGCGCGTCCGCCTTGATGCCGGTCTCGCGCCGGAGCAGAGCCGCAAGCTGGCCGGTCGAATTGCCCTCCACCGTGATGACCTTGCGCGCGGGCGCAAGCAGTGCTGTCATCCGCTCGCGCGGGAAAGGGATCAGGTCGCACAGATGCACCATTGCCACGCTCACCCGCTCCGAACGCAGGATATCCACCGCCTCACGCGCCGCTCCGTACGTCGAGCCGAAGCAGACAACAGCGACATCCGCCGTCTCCTCCGGGTAACAGGTCGGCGCTTCCATGGCCCCGGCCATGGCCTCAAGCTTGCTCATCCGCTTCTCGTGCATCTTCACGCGCACGGCTTTGTCCTCGGTCTGGAACCCGTCCTCGTCGTGCTCAGACCCGAGAGAACGGACCAGTTGACCGCGGAACCCGGGACGCAGCCGTGGCGACACCCCGCTCGCGGTGATTGCATACCGCCGGTAGCTGTTAGCCGGCCGCCCCTGCCACGCCGACTCATCGAAGTCGCTGCTGACCCTGGTCCGGGCCAGATTGAAGGAAGGGACGGTCCAGAGCGAATCCGAAAGAAGCTGGTCCGAGAGCACGACTGCCGGCACCTGGAACCGGGCCGCCAGCTCGAACGCCCGGTTGGTCGCGCAGAACGCCTCCTCGGCCGTGCCGGGCGCGAACACGAAACGCGGGAACTCATCCTGCGACGCGCTGGTGACGAACAAAAGCTCGCCCTGCTCGGTCCGGGTCGGGAAGCCGGTGGCCGGGCCGGCCCGCATCGCCAGCACGACTACCACGGGCAGCTCGGCCATCGCCGCCATGCCCAGCCCCTCGACCATCAGTGAGAAGCCGCCGCCTGAGGTGGCGGTCATGGCCCGGGCTCCGGCGTACGCAGCGCCGATAACCATAATGATGGCCGCGATCTCGTCCTCCGCCTGCTCCATCACCAGCCCGGCCTCGGCCTGCTTTGCGGCAAGATACTCCATTATCGGCGTCGAAGGCGACATCGGGTAGCCGGCGTGGAAACGCACGCCCGAGGCCAGCGCCCCGAGCGCAATCGCGTGGTTCCCGGTCAACAGCAACCGCCCCCGTTTGCCCGACTGCCGATTGCCGGTCGCCGATTGCCCGAGCATTCGACATTCGACATTCGTAACTCGTCGTTCCCTTATGTGGTCGGCCCCGGCCTTCAGACAGGCAAGGTTCTGCCGCACCACCTCCTCGCCCTTGGAGGCGAATCGCTCCTTGAGCAGATTCCGCAGCTTCGAAAACGGGGACTGTACCGGATTGCGGTCGCGTCCTCGCGACCGGGGACTGTCCCCGCTTTCGGTCAGCGCGAGCAACGCGCCCAGGCCGACGACGTTGGCCATCGTCTTCGACCCGCCGTGCTTCCCCGCAATCTCCGCCATCGGCACCCGTAGTATCGTTGGCCGGTCGGCGCGTTCACCCCGCCCTCGGTCATTCGAGTTTCGGGTTTCAATCGTCATTCGAGCTTCGTCATTCGAGCTTTGCCCATGATGCTCGATACTCGGCATTCGGCCTTCGGCAATCATCGTTCCGCCCTCGACCATATCCGCGCGGTGCTCCCTCACCGACAGCTCGTCCATAGCCAGCAGCGCGTTGAATTTCCCTGGCGTGGAATAGACCTGGCGGTCCGATACCCGGACTGCGGTGAAGTTATGCCCGCCGCGGATCCGGGACATGACGTTGGGGTAGGAGAAAATGTGGTAGCCGCTGCGCACCAGGGTCCGGGCCAGCAACTCGGACGCGGTATCAACGCCCTGCCCGGCCTGCCCGGCAATGGCCAGCGTGATGTCGGTCACGGATGTATGTTAGGACTTCCCGGCCTCCGACGCAAGCAAACGCGCGGGCGGGAATCGGCAGCGGATTCCCGCCCGCTTCTCTCGACCGAGCCGTCACGGCAACGGCGCAGCGACGTTGAAGACGTCGGTGCGGATGGCCCGCAGCACGGCCTCGGTCAGGCCGCGCGCCTCTTGCGTCGCGTGGAGCTTCACGGGCCAGACCGAGCTACCGCTTGGGCCGTGGGTCGGAAGGAAGAGACTTGGCCAGTTCGCGGAACCGCGCAAGCATGGTGCCGGCAAGCCGCTGTGCTAGCGCGGTATCCAGCCCAAGCCGAATCCGCCGCGGTTCGAGAATGTACTCGTCGAGCTGCCGCTGCTCCCGCTCACCTCCCGGCTCGCTGTTCAGAGCGGCGGTGAAGCAGTACCCGGCAAGCGGTCGGTAGACCGCCCTCCGCTCCTTCGCCACTCCCG
>DDXO01000127.1 GCA_002347155.1 Caldifarciminota bacterium UBA2258 | reverse complement strand
CGATACTGGGCCAGCGTCCAGAGGCAGAATCGGCGGTCATCGTCATCGAAGAAGACCTGACTGCGGTTGTTCCCACGCTGGGTGACATGGTGCGGCAGTCCGACTGCCACGACCCGGGCTATCCGAGGCATGTGCGAGCATAGCATCGCGCCAAGGCGTCAATCAATACGTGAAGTGTCCCTCGCCTCCCCAACTTGCGCCCGGGCTTGGGCTTGAACTGTGACGAAGTCGCCTACTGCAACCTGCTAACCGGCGCCAAGTCGCCCCGACGCTGATGGAGGGGGGATCTCGCCTGGAGACTCACGGCCTCCGGCCGTGCCAATCTGCAATCTGAAATGCCTGCGGATGTGGTCCGATGCCCTATCCGCGCTCATGGTGCCATTAATCTCCTTGCGGTCCCGGGAATCCCCCCGAGCTGTCCGGCTCGGTCCCCTCCGGCTCTAGGCAGGTCGGGATAACCGGCGGGAGATCTAGGCCCTCCTGTTCCGAGGCCAAGCGCGTGAACTCGCTGATCCGGGGAGTGACCGTCGTCTCGATGTACCTACCAACCATAAGGCGGACGAGGGCGCTGTACGCCGGCCGGAACTTGAGCGTGTCCCCGACCTTCAGCCCGTCGGGATTGTCGCCGAGGTTGACGACCGTGACGTCACTGCTGGCGCCCGCGATCTGGACGTGGGGATTGATCGGGGTGAGGGCCTTGACGTCGGCGTCGAGCTGCCCGACCGCCAGAAGGGCGCGGTAGCCACGCTGGCCCGGCGCGAACGCCTCGTGGCAGATCGGCTCGAAGGCGGAGATACCGGCGCTGTCAGTCTGCATGGCGAGGCTCTTCTCTTTGATTTCCACGATCTCGGCCTCGAGGAGGAAGGCGTCGTCGCGAAGACCCGGCAGGATGCCGCCGTGGACTAGGTCGGAACCGAGGTAAACGGCCTCGCCGATGCGGAAATGGTTGATTGCCCTGGGAACGCGTCCTTCGAGCAATAATGGCAGTACGGCGCTGGAGCCGGCGGAGATCATCGGCAGAGGGTGGTGAAACTTGAGTTCCAGCAACTCGCGGTAAAGGACGAGCTGCATCATCTGGTCGACGGTCGGGACGATTCCGGCCAGGCAGCCTAGATTCGCCCCGATACCGAGCACGTCCACATGGGGGAGCTCGAAGACGTGGTGGTAGAAGCCGATTAACGAGCCGGGAAGGATGCCCTCGCGTAGGTCGCCGAGCTCGATCATTACGATGATGCGATGAACCTCGCTCATCTCGCCGGCAATCCGCTCGATCTCGTCGATTACCTCCAGTTCGCTGTTGAGGCTGACATCGGATACCTGAAGCATGTCGCGGACGTAGGTCAGAGTCGGCGGGCGAAGGTACCAGGACTCGGAGTCGGGACTCAACCTGCCGATTGCCTGCAGGTTGGCTACGCGCGAGTCGGCCATGGAACGCACCCCGAGGGACTGCAGCGCCCGGAGCGTATCGACGTGACCGCTGAGCGCCTTGGTGACGAGCGTCCACTGGGCGCCGTGGTCCCTCAGCCATCCGTCGATGGTCCGGATGTTGTGGTGCAGCGCCTGGAGATTGATGACAATGCGGTTCACCGGGCAAACCTCATCTCGACGTACTTGGCGGCAAAGCCGATGCGCTCATAGAGCCGCCGGGCCGGGTTGTCATATTCCACGTGCAGTTTGACGCTGCCGGAGCACTGCGCCAGAGAGTGTTCAATGAGACGGCGGCCGACTCCCTGGTTGCGCAGGTCCGGAGCAACGGTGACAAACACCAGCAAGTTCTCAGGCACGTAACCGGACATTCCGGTCCGAAGCATCAGCAGCGCGCCCGCAAGTTTGGCCTCCTGCCGGACGAGCATCAGGAACCCCCCGCGCCGGGGATCGAAGGCGTACGCCAGCGCCCGGTCGACGTCCTCGGACTTGTCCTGATACGGTTTCATGGTGGTGTGGAAGAACTCGACCAACTGGCTGCGACTGAGCCAGTCGGGCATCTGGTCGGGGGATTCGACCCTAGTGAACTCAAACTCGCTACTCATGTCGTCCTGCAATTACCTCGTTGACTCGTTGCGCGGCGAACGCCTGCGTTGTCCCATGCGCTCTCCCAGCCTCGAAATCAGTCAGTGCCGCGCACGAACTCTCTACAGCTGGATTATACGATACGCAGGACAGCTTGTCAACCCCAGTGCTCGATGGCTATTGCCCGCACGGAAGCCCGCCTGAAACCCGCGACAGAGGCAGGAAATCCCCCGCCGCTCCCACAGCACGGTCACACCGCCGACTACTCGGCCGCAGTGGTTGACCACAGGCTGGGTGTGCTCTATCTTCACACGTGCCTGAGTTACCCGAACTGGAAGTAACCAAGGACCGGCTGCGCCTCGCGCTTATGGGACGAGTCACAGCCGGCGCAACTGTCCGCTCGCCGGTCGCCCTGAAAACGGTCGCGCCGCCGCTTGAGTCGCTGGCGGGCAAGCACGTCCGCTCGGTCACACGCCTCGGCAAGGTAATCTGCATCGCCTTCGAAGGTCCTGCGGGAACTTCGCCACTTCCTCTTTCCCCTTCTCCCCTTCCCTCGTCCACCTCGTCATTTCCCCTCTCCCCGTCTCCCCTTGCCTCGTCCACTTCGCCATTTCCCCTTTCCACTTCTCCCCTTGCCTCGTCTACTTCGCCATTTCCCCTTTCCACTTCTCCCCTTTGCCTCTGCATCCACCTGATGCTCTCGGGCCGGTTCGCTTTTGGTCCCACCCGCGCGCCGCTGAACCGCCTTCATGCCTTTGCCCTGCACCTCGACCGCGACGAAGACCTGCGAGTCATCGAGGACACGACCAACCACCGGCTCAGCGTCTACCTCGTCACCGACCCGCAGCAGCTTGACATCGTCTCCCGGCTCGGCCCGGACCCGCTCGGCCCGACTTTCACCCTTGGTTGCCTCCGTCAGGCGCTCGTCCGCCGCTCGCGCACGCTCAAGCGGTTCCTGACCGACCAGTCGGCTGTCGCCGGCATCGGCAACTGCTTCTCCGATGAAATTCTCTTTGAGGCACGGCTCTCACCGTTCGCGCTCTCGACCAACATCAAACCCGAAGAGACAATACGCCTGTACGCGGCCACGAAGAAGGTACTGCAGGATGCGATTCTCCATCTCCGCGCCCTGGACCGCCTGCCCGAACGCAAGGACCGCACGTTCCTGCGCGTCCACGACCGGCTCGACCGACCCTGCCCCGCCTGCTCGACGCCGGTGAAACGCGTGAGCTACAGCGAATCAACGCTCTACTACTGCCCGACCTGCCAGACCGGCGGCCGTGAACTCGCCGACCGTCGCCTCTCCAAGTTCCTCAAATGACAATACCGATGCTCGGCATTCGCCAATCGCCACTCGTCGCAGTATGCTCGGAAATCGGTCGCGGCCATCCCTCCTACCTCGATTCGGTTCTGCTCGCGCTTGCACGGCTCAGCCCGGAAAGCCCGGCGATTCCGTACTTCACGGTGCCCCAGCTCTGCACGGGAACCTCTGGTCTCTCGTGGAGAATGGCACGCACAGGCTATCGCCTTGGCGCTCAGGGCGGTGCGGCAACGTGGCTGTACAACCGACTGCGCTCACCTGACGCGAAGCCCTCCGGCCTTCAGCTCTCCCTCCTCGGCACGAGTCTCCGCAAAGCGTTTGCCGGCTGTGAAGGAATCTGCCTCGTCGACCACCCGCTCCTCGCGCAGATTCTCGCGCCGGTCTGCCGCGTCGCCTATCTCCACTGCGAGATTGCCGCGCCCGGGCTTTCCGCGGTCCCCGACGCCTGGCGCACGTTCGTCCCGCTGGAGTCCACCCGTCAGAAGCTGTTGGCCTTCGGCAGTCGGCCGTCAGCCGTCCGTGTTACCGGCTTGATGATCGAACCGGAACTGGTGGACAAGGCCGAGTCGGTGTTCCAGGCTCGGATGGCCCGGCTCGCCTCTAACCAACCGCTGACGGTCGGCTTCTTCGCATCCGGCGCCGAGCCCCCGCCCCACACTTCGATCATCGCCACCGGTGTGACCTCGGTCACGCTCGCCGGGCACAAGGCAGTCGTCTTCTGGGGCACGGGCATGCTCAAGGCCGCCAGGGTGCAACTGGCGTTGCGCCGGGCAGGCGCGCTCGACGGCTCGTACCGTGTCATCTGGGCCCGCACTCGCCCGGCCTCGACCGCGGCCGTCGCCAGGGTTCTCCCTGATATCGACCTGATCGTAACCGCCGCGCACGAACGGACGAACTGGGCGGTCGGCCTGGGTCTTCCCATGTTCGCGCTGCTCCCGCACATCGGCCCGTTTGCCGCCGCCAACTTCGCGTTCGCCTCGGAGCAGGGCACGTGCCTGCCGCTGCAGAGCATGGCCGACGCCGTCGACCTCAGCGATAAGATCGCCGAACTGCGTCACACCGGCAAGCTGGCCGAGATGGCTCGGAACGGCTGGGGCAGGCACGCCATCGCCGGCGCCGAAGC
This sequence comes from Caldifarciminota bacterium UBA2258, assembly GCA_002347155.1. Taxonomy (GTDB): domain Bacteria; phylum Hydrothermota; class Tepidihabitantia; order Tepidihabitantales; family Tepidihabitantaceae; genus UBA2258. Next base: position 12,038 of record DDXO01000127.1, on the reverse strand, counting down.
CACGGCCCGAACCGTCCTGTCCTCCCTCTCCGTATCCCGGTAGACGGAAAGCAGCCGGCAGGAAAGTGCTTGACAGCCAGGGATATTTAAGTATTATCATACCGAAATGATTAATATCGGACGTCGGAACGGCTCCGGGCCCTTTCGGATGTCGGAAGCAGCGAGCCTCGGCCTGCACGCGCTGGCGGTCATCGCCGCCGCGCCCGAACCGGTCTCCCGCACCCGTGAGATAGCGGCCCGGCTCAAAGCTTCGGCCGCGCATCTGGCAAAAGTAATGGTGGCGCTCGAGCATGCCGGCCTCGTGACCGGCGCGCGCGGCCCGGCCGGCGGCTACCAATTGGCCCGGCCCGCATCGCGCATCTCCCTCAAGGAAATCTACGAGGCAATCGAAGGGCCGATGCAGGCCCGCGCCTGCCTCTTCGGCGAACCGGTCTGCGAAACCCGGGGCTGCGTGCTGAGCAAGTACTTCGGCGGTCTCAACCGCGAGGTCATCCGCAAGCTGGCCCGCACCCGGCTGACCGACCTGGGAAAGGAATTCGGAGGCAGGAATGCCCAGTAAGCGCAAGATCATTCACATCGACGACGAGAAGTGCACGGGCTGCGGCCAGTGCATCCCCAATTGCCCGGAGGGTGCACTGCAGGTCATCGATGGCAAGGTGCGGCTGGTGTCCGACCTGTTCTGCGACGGGCTCGGCGCCTGCGTCGGCAACTGCCCGGAAGGAGCGATGACGGTCGAGGAACGCGTGGCCGAGCCCTACGACGAAGCCCGCGTGATGGAGAACATCGTCAAGGCCGGGCCCAACACCATCGCCGCCCACCTCAAGCACCTGCAAGACCACGGCGCCTGCGACTACTACAACGAAGCCCTCGCGTACCTCAAACAGCACAACATCTCGCTTCCTTCGGAAGCCAAACCCAGAACCCCAAACCCTGAACCCCAACTGGCCTGCGGCTGCCCGGGTTCTGCCGTCCGCGACCTCTCCGGCTCCTCCCTGACCCCTGACCCCAGACCCCTGACCCCTTCCTCGTCTCGTCCTGCGAGACTCAGAAACTGGCCTATTCAACTTACGCTGATACCTGTTACCGCGCCGTACCTGAAAGGCGCCGACCTGTTGATATCAGCGGACTGCGTTGGCTCCTCACACCCGAACTTCCACGATGAACTGGTCAAAGGCCGCGTGCTCATCATCGCCTGCCCCAAACTCGACGACGCCGAGGCGTATCTCGAGAAGCTCACACGGATGTTCACCGAGAGCACGCCCAAGTCAGTGACCTGCGCCCACATGACCGTGCCGTGCTGCTTCGGCCTCGTGCAAATGGTGAAGCAGGCGATTACCGACTCGGGCAAGACGATACCATTCGCGGAAGTGACCATTGACGTAGACGGTAAGAAGGTGAAGTGAAGCCCATCACCGTCACCGATTCGCCGGTCGTTCCCAATCCGAACGGCCTCGACGCGCACCGCCTCTTCGCCTCTCCCCTCGTCGAAGTGGTCTACATCCACCTGCCGGCCGGCCACGCGCTCGTGCGCCACGCCTCGCCGGTGGACACGCTCTTCTACATCATCACCGGCACCGCGACAGTCGAATCCGACGCCGGCAACGTGCAGGCTGAGGCCGGCACGCTTGTACCCCACCCGAAAGAGACCTTTCACCGGGTGCGGAACGAAACCGCAAACCGGCTCGAGTTCCTGGTAGTCAAGACACCGAGGCCTGATCGACCGCCACGGATGGATGAATGAGATTCCAGTCAAACTTCAAAGGAGTTACCGAATGAGTATGTTCTGCTACCAGTGCGAGCAGACCGCCAAAGGCACCGGCTGCACGGTCCAGGGCGTCTGCGGCAAGGACGAGACCTGCGCGACCCTGCAGGACCTTCTCCTCTACGCAGTCAAAGGCATCTCCCAGTATGCCCATCGCGCCCGCCAGCTCGGCAAGACCCACCACGAGGTGAACGCCTTCACTGCCGAAGCGCTCTTCGCAACCATCACCAACGTTGACTTCGACCCGGAGCGGCTCGAGAGCCTGCTCCGGCACGCCGCGGAGATGCGCCTCAACACGAAACGGATGTACGAGGACGCCTGCCACAAGGCCGGCAAAACGCCGGAGACGCTGTCCGGCCCGGCTGCCTGGGTTCCCGCTGTCGGCATCAAGGCGCTGGTCGAACAGGGCCGGGACAAGGGCATCCTTGCTCGCCACCAGCAGTGGGGCAATGATGTCGCCGACCTACATGACCTCGTGTTGTTCGGACTCAAGGGCGCTGCCGCCTACGCCGACCATGCCCGCGCGCTCGGCTACGAAGACGACACAGTCTACGCCGAGTTCCACCGCATCCTGGACCTGCTGGCACAGGACAAGCAGGACGCAGCCGTGCTGCTCGCCACGTCGCTGGAGACCGGCAAGCTCAACCTGAAGGTCATGGAACTGCTCGACAAGGCGAACACAACGACCTACGGCCACCCGGTTCCGACCAAGGTCCGTATCACGCCGGTCAAGGGCAAGGCCATCCTCGTCTCGGGCCACGACCTCCGCGACCTCGCTCTCCTGCTCCAGCAGACCGAGGGCAGGAACATCAACGTCTACACCCACGGCGAGATGCTGCCCACGCACGGCTACCCGGTGCTGAAGGCATACAAGCACTTCGTCGGCCACTTCGGCACCGCCTGGAACAACCAGCAGAAGGAATTCCCGGACTTCCCGGGCGCGATTCTGATGACCACCAACTGCATCCAGAAGCCGCGCGACTCATACTTCAGCCGCATCTTCACGACCGGGCTCGTTGCCTGGCCGGGCGTCACCCACATCAGTGCAGACAAGGACTTCACGCCGGTCATCAACGCCGCGCTCAACCTGCCGGGCTATCCCGCGGACGAGCCGGATAAGACCATCACCGTCGGCTTCGGCCACGAAGCCGTGATGTCGGTTGCCGGCAAAGTGATTGACCTCGTGAAGGCCGGCAAGATCAAGCACTTCTTCCTCATCGGCGGCTGCGACGGCTCCAAGCCGGACCGCAACTACTACACTGAGTTCGCCCAGAAAGTGCCCAAGGACTCGGTCATCCTCACCCTCGCCTGCGGCAAGTTCAAGTTCAATTACCTCGAGTTCGGCGACATCGAAGGCATCCCGCGCCTCCTCGACATCGGCCAGTGCAACGACTCCTACTCGGCCATCCAGATTGCGGCCGCGCTGGCCAAAGCCTTCAACACCGACGTAAACGGCCTGCCCCTCTCGTTCATCATCTCCTGGTATGAACAGAAGGCGGTCGCGGTCCTGCTCACGCTCCTCTCCCTCGGCATCAAGAACATCCGCATCGGCCCCAGCCTCCCCGCGTTCCTCACCCCCAACCTCGTGAACATACTCGTGGACAAATTCAACATCACGCCCATCAAGACCGCCGACGAAGACCTGAAGGCGATTCTCGGCTAAGCACAGGGACATGACCGGACGCGGGACATAACCCAATTCCGCCCGGGAATTGGGATTGTGTCCCAAGTCCTCGGAGCAATCGGATCGTGTCCCGAGCCGACCCCACTACGGGCCGCGGCATCCCGCCGCGGCCCTCGCTTCACGGACCGGACGCAGGACATGACCGCACTGTCGGACAGAGCCGCCGAGGCCAGTCCTCGAATCCCGGGCCACACCCGCGTCGTGTTTGCTTGACAGCGGCCAATCCCGGCCTACACTTCACGGCCCACTGAAATGGATACCCCGTCAGCGCACCTCGATCTCGACGCAGACTCGAAACGTAAGCAACTACCCTCCTTCTCTTCCGATGGCACTCGAAGTCGCTGAAATCCGTAACCGCCGCGAGTTGCGGGAGTTCATCTACCTGCCGGCCAGGGTCAATCGCACCAACCCCCTGTGGATTCCGCCCATCTATATGGACAACTGGAAGTTCTTCGACGCGAAGAAGAACCGGGCATTCCAGCACGCCGACGCGGTACTGGCGCTGGCGCGGCGCGACGGGCGCGTGGTCGGCCGCATCATGGGTATTGTCAACCGTAGGTGCAACGAACTGCGACAGGAGAGCACCGGCCGATTCGGGTTCCTGGAGTGCTACGAAGAACAGAATGTCTTCTCGGCCCTGATTGCGTTCGTCGAGAACTGGGCGCGCGGGCTCGGCATGAACAAGCTGGTCGGGCCGATGGGGTTCTCGGACCAGGACCCGCAAGGATTCCTCTACGAAGGCTTCGACCAGCAGCCCACACTGGATTCGTTCCACAACTTCCCGTACATAGTCCGGTTCATGGACGCGGCGGGCTATACGAAGGAAGTAGACTACTTCGACTATATCATCAAGCTCTCCGACCGGTTGCCGGAGTTCTACGAGAAGATCAGCGCACGCGCGGCGCGGCAGCCGGAGTTCAGGCTGGTCGAGTTCACCAGGTCGAAGGACCTGAAGCCCTACGGCCGACGCATCTTCGGCCTGATGAACATAACCTACACGAACATCTACGGCTACGTGCCGCTGACCGATGCCGAGATGGACGCGCTCGCCAGGCAGTACCTGCCGGTCATCGACCCGCGCTTTGTGAAGATCGTAGTCAAGGGCGAGGACGTGGTCGGGTTCTTCATCTCAATCCCGAACATGAACGAAGGCCTGCGCAAATCCAGAGGCCACCTGTTTCCGTTCGGCATCCTGCAAATCATGGCCGCGATGAAGAAGACGAAGCAGCTTGACGCGCTACTCACCGGGATACGCGAAGACTGCCGCGGTCGTGGCCTGGACGTTCTGATGGGCGCGGCGATGATGCGGACGGCAATCGCGGCCGGATTTGACAAGATCGACAGCCACCACGAACTGGAGACCAACCTCAAGATGCGAGCCGAGGTGGAACGAGTCGGCGGCCGGATAGTCAAACGCTTCCGCATCTACAGGAAAGCCCTGTAGCGCCCGGACAACCAGGCCGAGCCAGCCGGTATCCGCCATTCGCCCGCCGCTATCCCAGCGCGGGACATGACCGAAACGTCCGACGTTTCGGATCGTGTCCCAAGCGGCAGAAATCGGAATTGTGTCCCAAGTCCTCGGCGGAAAACGAACGCGGACGCGGCCACCTCGCCCCGCTTGACTTCGGGGTAATTCCCGCCAGAATCGTCGCGGTATGTCTGAGTTGGCCAGGTTTTTCGGAGTTGTGGTCCGCATGCACTACTGGGACCGCAATCCCCCGCACATCCACGTCGAGTACCAGAACGACCGGGCTTTGCTCGACTTCCAGGGCAACGTGATTCGCGGCGACCTGGGGTCGCGCACGGCGCTCGGGCTGGCCCGCGATTGGATCGACCTCCACTTCAATGAACTCGAACAGAACTGGGCCGCGGTGCGCGCCGGCCGGAAGCTGCACCCCATCGAACCCCTGAAGTAACTCATCATGACTCGCGTAGCTCACATCATCAGCATTTCCTACCGCAAAGACTACATCTACCGGGTTAACTTCGACGGCGGTGCCACGGGCGAGGTGGATTTCACAGACTATTTGGAACTCGGACCGGTCTTCGCCCCGCTCAAGGACATCTCCTACTTCCGGCAGGCCCGGCTCGAGGGCGGGACAATCACCTGGCCCAACGGCGCCGATGTCGCGCCCGAGACTCTCGAAGAGCGGGTCGAGTTCATCATTGAGGCCGCGGCGCAGAAATCCCAAGCCCGTCCCGGCAAGAAGAAGCCTCGCAGGCGTTAGCCTCGGCTTTCATCCCGCACCAACCTCTCACAAATTCCCGCCCGCGGCCCGGGCCGCGAGGTCACAGCCGGCGGCTCTTGCCGGGCAGTTCGCTCCATCTACCAGTTCTTGCCGTCTGATTCGGCACTAGACCAGCAACGTCTGTTCTGACTGCCGGATTGACCCAGGCTCGCTGGTCTCGGCCGGATTGTCTCGTGAAAGTCCGGCGCTGAGCCGCGCCGGCATGGACGCTATTTCTTGCGCTGTCTTTCGGCTCGGGCTTTGGCCTCGGCCTCGAGCCGGGCGCGCCGCTCGGCCAGCTTCCGTTCCTCTTCTTCGAACCGCCTGGCCTCCGCCTCGAGGCGAGCCTTCTCCGCCGCCTGCTCCTGCGCCCGCTTGCGCTCGGCTTCGGCGCGAGCCTTGGCCGCAGCCTCGAGTCTGGCCCGACGCTCGGCGATCCCGCGCTTCTCCTCGGCGCGCGCCTTGGCCTCGGCCTCCTCCTTGACGCGCAACTCGGCGAGCTTCCGCTCCGCCTCACCGCGCGCCTTGGCTTCCGCTTCCTCCCGGACACGGATCTCAGCCAGGCGGCGCTCGACCTCCTCAAGCTTCCGGCGCTCCTGTTCGGCCTTGGCCTTCACCTCAGCCTCTTCCTTGACGCGAATCTCGGCGAGCTTTCGTTCCGTTTCTTCGAGCTTCCGGCGCTCCTCTTCAGCTCGGACTCTGGCCTCGGCCTCTTCCCGTCCACGCTGCCCGGCCAGCCTGCGCTCCTCTTCGGCGCGGGCTTTGGCTTCTGCCGCCAGCCGGGCACGCTTCTCGGCCAGAATACGCGTCTCTTCCTCGATACGCTTGCGCTCGGCTTCTTCCTGCGCCCGGGCCTCGGCCTCTTCTCTTGCGCGCTCTTCCTCTTCCCGGCGCTTCCGCTCGACCTCAACATAGGTTTTGAGCTCGGCCTCGAGCCGGGACCGCTGCTCAGCGAGCTTGCGCTCCTCTTCCTTCCGCCGGCGGTCCTCCTCGGCGTAGGCCTTGGCCTCGGCATCCAGCCGCGCCCGCCGCTCAGCGAGCCTTCGCTCCTCTTCCTTGTGCCGGAGCTCCTCCTCCTCGACTTTCCTGCGTTCCACATCGAAGCGGGCCGCGGCCTTGGCCTCTTCCTTGGCTCGCACCTGAGCGAGCTTCCGTTCCTGCTCCTCCAGCCGCTTGATTTCCGCCTCAGCCCTGGCCCTCGATTCAGCCTCTGCCTTCGCGCGCTGCTCAGCCTGGCGGCGCGCCTCTTCCTCTTTCCGTCGGCGCTCCGCTTCGGCCCGGGCCTTGGCTTCGGCTTCCTCCCGGGCGCGTCGCTCGGCGGCCATCCTCTCCTCTTCCTTCCGCCTGCGCTCGGCTTCGACCTTCACCCTGGCCTCGGCTTCCTGCTTCGCCCGCTGCGCGGCAATCCGCTGCTCTTCCTCCCGACGCTTCCGTTCCGCCTCGGCGCGGAGTCTGGCTTCGGCTTCTTCCTTGGCGCGCTGAGCCACGACCCGACGGTCTTCCTCGGCCTTCTTGCCGCGCTCCGCCTCGGTGCGCGCCTTTGCCTCGGCCTCTTCCCGGGCGCGCTGCGCGGCGAGTCGCTGCTCCTCTTCCCTGCGCCTGCGCTCAACCTCAACCCGGGCCCTGGCCTCGGCTTGCTCGCGGGCGCGCCGCTCCTGTACCGCGCGGTCGACCGCCGGCTTCGCCGGGGCCGCCTGTGCCAATTGCTTTGAGAGCCTCTCGGCATCAGGCTTCTCCATTCCGGCCTCGACGCATCCGGCCACGAATCGCTCGCTGCCCATCTGCTTCGGCAGCGGCCCCATGCACCTCACGGTCTGCTCGACACCGGGCTCGGCGCCGATGCTCGAAAACATCACCATGGCCTGTGCCAGGTACTTCAGCGCCTCATCCGGCTTGCCCCGCGACTGAAGCACCGACCCGATGCCGCTGAGACTCGCCGCCTGCAACTGCGGGCTTGCGACCACCCGCCCGATTGCCAGCGCCTCCTCGTATGACTGCAATGCCTTGTCGGAATCACCCGCGGCCGCGTGCAGCATCCCCAGGCTGTTCAAGGCCTCCGCCAGACCCATCTTGTTGCCAATCCGGCGCTGCAGGGTCAGTCCCTGTTCGAGCGGCATCTGCGCCTTCTCGGTATCGGACCTACTGAGATGAACCAACCCGATTCCGTTCAGGCTGTCCGCCTGTACCTGCTGGTTCGCGACCTCACGCGCCATCGCCAGCGCCTCCTCGAAATGCTTCAGGGCTTGGTCCGGCATGCCCGAGTCCAGACAGGCCGTGCCCATACTGACGATGACTGCTGCCGCTCCCGGCGGATTCCCGACCTCGCGGTGAATCGCCAGCGCCTGCTCAAACTGCTTAAGCGCCTTGTCGGGCTCGCCCGTGACCAAGTACACCTGCCCGATGTCGCCGAGGGCTGCGGCTTCTCCTGACCGATGGTCCAACTCCCGGTATGTCGCCAGCGCCTGCTCAAGCAGCTTCAGCGCCCGGTCCGGGTCGCCGGTCGAGAGAGAAATCGCCGCGATGCCGCAGCGGTTATCGGCCTGCAGGCGCGGATTCGCGGCCTCGTCGGCCATGGCCAGGGCCTGCTCATGGTACTGCAGGGCTTTCTCCTGCTCACCGACGATGTGATAGATGGGCCCGAGGTTGGTAAGGGCGATGGCCTTCCCGTGTTTGTCTGCGTACTGGTCTGCCAGCCGGCCCGAACGCTCGTGTCGCTCCATGGCGTCCCGCCACCGTCCGGACATCTCATTGCAGAGCCCGGCCAGGCTCGCAAGTGCGACGAGTTCGGAGCCAATTGCCTCTCTCGACGCCACGCGGAAAAACTCGATAGCCTTATCCCACTTGTAGGCCTTCATCGCTGCCCGTCCCAGTTCGAACGGAGCCCGGACCACCGGCTCGGCGCTCGTCAGCCCGTCCAGGTATTCCACTAGACTCCTGCTAGACTCCTGCTGGGCTGCGCCCGATGCCCGCCATCCCCGCCGGGAACTTCTGCCGTCGAGGCGGGAAAGCGCTATTCCGGGTCACTGGCGGGACCGTCCGTCAATTGGGTGGTATGTGACAGGGTCTGGCACGCGTAACTTATAGCGGCAAAAGCAGTATAGGTCAAGGCGGGCGCACGAAGAACCCAGCGGCGGCGACAGAGCGCCACCAGCCCCACTTGGACCGCCTCCTATCTTTCACTGCGGCCGCCGGACGTATCCGACTTGCCGGCATCCGGTTGGCAGCCGACTGCCAGACATCAGGGCTCGCGGTTCCGCCAGGTCACCGCAAAGAAGGCAACAACGCATCCGCCGGTCATCGCCCCTCCGGCGCTCCTTACGCACATCACAGCCGTGAGGGGAGATGACCGCAATGTCTCACATCTCGGGTCGTGTCCCAGGCCCATCCGCAGACTTCGCAGATGACGCGGACTCCAGAAGTGAGCCACGAATGGACACAGTACAACACGGATGCTCGGGTAGACGATTCAGGCAGGAAATACGGAACCGGTGCTTGGTCATTCCCCTGTCTCAACCTTTGCCTTGACCTCTCCTCTTGCCTCAACCTCAGCCTCAATCTTGACCTTAACCTCAACCTCCCCTTGTGATTCAGTCGGTCAGATTGCCGCACGTTTCGCGCCGCAGAGCATCGGCAAACGCGTCGTTCCCTGCGTAGCGCACTGCGCCGCAAACTGCGCATTCGCTTCATCTCTAACTCGACCTTCACTGCTTCTACAGAAGCGAAGCCAACCTTAGTCTGAGCCTCGATCATTCACTGCACCAGTCGTTGGGTCTCGCGAAGTACCGCTCGATGTTCGTCACGAAGTACCGGCAGAAGCTTCGCGCGCTGTGTGCTCGCTTGCGTCGGCAGATGCGTCCGAAGCTGAGTAACGAGCTGTATCTCAAGCTGAATTTCGACCTGAATCCGTCGCTTTACCGCGAGTTGCTCACGGAGTCGTGCCGGTCGTTGTTCCGGCAGTTGCACGCGATGTTGTTCGGCTCGATGTACGAGTCGAAGTTTGAGCAGTTCTAGGCTTCGTCGCATCCCCAGATGTATCGGCAGATGCTGCCTACCAGGCAGCCCGTGGGCCGTCCACTCCCCGGCATAATTGTGGTCCAGCGCCCGACATATACTACAGGTTGTATGCTTCCCGACGGGTCGGAAACGAGCCCCGGCCGGCCAAGGCAGTCCAGTCCCGGCCTGCATGAAGGAACGTGGAGCCGAGATGACCCCGAACCGGACAAGTGCCGCGCCCCTCGGCTGACACGATTCCCTATTGACACAACGCCATGCGGGCCTTAGCATGTCTGCAATGAGGATAAGGCTTCCGGTCAGTGGCTTCCTTCTGCTGTCAGTCGTCTGCCTTTCCTCAATTGCCTCTGCCCAGACGAATTGGGCTGGAACCTACGGCGGACCAGACAAAGACTTTGCCGAGTCGGTCCAGGAGACTTCGGATGGCGGCTACTTTGTCGCAGGCCGCACCGAGTCCTTCGGGGCAGGGGACGAGGATGTCTACCTCATCAAGACCGACGCTCAGGGCGAAACGCTCTGGACACGGACCTATGGGGGGCCAAATAACGACTGGTGCCACTCTGTACAGCAGACCGCTGACGGCGGCTACATCGCAACAGGCGGGACGTCTGTCGACGCGCCGGAGCCCTATGATGTTTATCTCATCAGAACCGATGCGAGGGGCGACACTCTTTGGACTAGAACCTACGGCGGGCCGAGCAATGATCAGGGATTCTCCGTGCAACAGACGTCGGATGGCGGCTACATCATATGCGCCTCGACTTCGTCCTTCGGTCTAGCTGTCGATGTCTATCTCATAAAGACCGATGCCAGAGGCGACACGCTCTGGACCAAGACCTGTGGCGGAGAGTCGACCGACGAAGGCTACTCAGTCAGTCAAACGACGGATGGTGGCCTCATCATTGCAGGCCGTACCGAGTCCTTCGGGGCAGAGAGTAGCGATGTCTATCTCATCAGGGCTAACGCTCAGGGCGATACACTCTGGACCAGAACCTACGGCGGGCCGAGATACGACGCAGGCCTCTCGGTCCAACAGACGACTGATGGCGGATACGTCGTCGCTGGCCGGACTGTCTCGTTCGGCGCAGGCAGCGGTGATGTCTATCTCATCAAAACCGCTGCATCGGGCGACACGCTTTGGACTAGAACCTACGGCGGGCCGAATGACGAGTGGGGCCACTCGGTCCAACAGACCAGTGACGGCGGCTACATCGTCGCAGGCCTGACCTACTCTTTCGGTGCGGGGAGGTCTGATGTCTATTTGGTCAAGACCGATGCGCAGGGCGACACGCTCTGGACCAGAACGTTCGGTGGAAAGCACATAGACGCGGGCTTCTCTATCGGACTCACCTCGGACACTAGCTACATCATTACAGGCTGGACGGCGTCCTTTGGTGCGGTCTACCGCGACGTGTATCTCATCAAAACCAATGGCACGCTCGACGTTGGCCCGGTCTCGATTCAGTCGCCGCCTGGAGTCGTGGATTCCGGCATCTCGTATGTGCCGCGCGTCGTCGTCCGTAACTTCGGCCTGACTTCTGGGTCGATAGTGCAAGTGACAATGAACGTCGGTTCGGGCTACTCCCAGACGGTACAGGAGACGCTGGTATCCGTGCCGCTGGACACGCTGGTGTTCCCTCCGTGGACTGCGGAGCCGGTCGGGTCGACCTCAATCACCTGCTTCACGTCGCTCCCCGGCGACTGGGACCCGACCAATGATACCATCCAGGACTCGATTCAGGTGCTCGGCTCGCCCGTGCACGACGTCGGGGCGGTTGCGATTGTCTCACCGTCCGGCAGCGTCCGGGCCGGCGACACCGTGATACCGCGGGCTCGAATCAGGAACTTCGGGAATCGGTCGGAGCGGTTCTTCGACGTCATGTTCCGCATCGGCACTGGCTACAACGAGAAGGTGAATGTCGCGGACGCGCTGCCTTCTGGTTCAACGGCGGAGCTTGGGTTCCCGCCCTGGGTGGCGGAAACGGGCGACTGGGCCATGAGTTGCTCGACGATGCTGGCGATTGACGAAGACAGCTCCAACGACGAGGTTGGTTCTTCGGTGCACGTGTCCGCGCAGACGCTCCGGATTGAGCCGGACCAGTCGGGACAGCTCGCGGCCGGACAGAGCAAGACCTACAAGTTCTATGCCCTGATTGAGGGCGATACTGGCGGGGTCGTCGAGGTGGCGCGACCGGTCGCGCCGGCGGGCTGGAGCGTCCGGCTCTGCGACGCGACCGGCGTGAACGACCTGACCGACACCAATGGCGACGGGATACCTGACCTTGGATACGTAGCGCCGGGCGAGTCAGGCTGGTTCTCGCTCGATGCAACCGCTCCGTCCGGGACGCAGGGA
>DDXO01000122.1 GCA_002347155.1 Caldifarciminota bacterium UBA2258 | reverse complement strand
ACCGCTCCGTCCGGGACGCAGGGAGACACCGCGTCGCTCGGTCAGGAAGCATTCCTCGTGGCAGGACACGTGGGTGGTCGGCCGGACATCACCGACACGGCCCTGCTAACTCTGACGCTCGTGCCGGAACTCTCAATCCACAACTTCCCGAACCCCTTCACCGACCATACCACGTTTGTCATCGGGCTGCCGGAAGACGGCAAGGCGAGTCTGACCGTCTACACGCGGGACGGGGCAAGGGTATGCCGCGTGCTTGCCAACGCCGACCTGCCGGCCGGAGTCCACCTTGTGCGTTGGGACGGCGTGAACGACAACGGCCGCCCCCTCGCCCCCGGAACCTACGAATACTTGCTCGACTACGTGCACGCGGGCAAGACCGACCGCATCCACAAGAAGCTGGTGGTGGCAAGGCAGTAGCGAATGAGTATGTCCTCGATGAGGACGCGGCCTCGGGTCAGCGGCTGCCTTCTGCTGTCCGCGGTCTGCCTTTCCTCAATTGCCTCTGCCCAGACGAATTGGCAGAGAACCTACGGCGGACAGGACGATGACGTGGGCTACTCGGTTCAGCAGACGACCGATGGTGGTTTCATCGTCGCAGGGTCTACTGCATCCTACGGCGCAGGCGAGCTTGACGTCTATCTTATCAAGACCAATGCCCGAGGTGACACGCTCTGGACAAGAACGTACGGCGGGGCGGACTACGACCTCGGTCTCTCCGTCCAACAGACGACAGACGACGGGTTCGTCATCGCGGGCTACACCGGCCCTGGCTTTCCCGGAGGCATGGATATCTATCTCATCAAGACAGACGCTCAGGGCGATACCCTCTGGACCAGAACCTATGGCGGGACAAGTGGCGAGGTGGGTTACTCAGTCCGGCAGACCGCTGATGGCGGCTACATCATCGCTGGTAGTACCCAAACCCCCGATTACGGGGACGATGATGTCTATCTCATCAGGACCAACGCCGTAGGCGACACGCTCTGGACCAGAACCTATGGAGGAGAGAATCACGATGAAGCCTTCTCCGTCGCACAGACTTCGGAAGGTGGCTACATAGTCGCGGGCACGTCCAACTCCTTCGGAGGTGAGGACGTCTATCTCCTCAAGACCGATGCCTCGGGCGACACGCTCTGGACCAGAACCTACAGAGGCAAGCACAGAGCTGGAGGCACCTCGGTCCAGCAGACTGCTGATAGCGGCTACATCATCGCGGGCTACACCGTAAGTCCAGTCCCTCCCACACCCGAAGGCGTAGATGTCTATGTCGTCAAGACCAACGCATCGGGCGATACACTCTGGACCCGAACCTACGGCAGGACGGACTGGGATCGGGGTGACGCGGTCCAGCAGACCGCTGATGGCGGCTACATCATCGCGGGTGCAATCGAGACTGATGGTCCGACCAGAATCGACGTCTACCTCATAAAGATCAATGCTGGCGGCGATACGCTCTGGACGAGAACCTATGGTGGGTCAGACCGCGACCAAGGCCTCTCCGTCCGACAGACTGCTGATGGAGGCTACATCGTCACAGGCTACAACCGATCCTTAGGTACTGGAGATAGGGATGTCTACCTCATTAGGACCAACGCCGACCCAGACGTAGGCCCAGTCGCGATTCTGTCGCCTCCCGGAATCGCTGACTCCGGCAGCGCGTACGTGCCGAGTGTGGTTGTCCGCAACTTCGGTTTGAGCCGGGCGGTATTCCCGGTCACCCTGAGCATCGGGACAGCGTATGCCCAGACGGTTCAAGAGACACTGGCGTCGGAGGTCTCTGACACGGTGGTGTTTCCAGCATGGATTGCGGAGCCGGTCGGCTCACTAGCCGTCACGTGTTTCACGTCGCTGCCTGGTGACATGAACCCGGCCAATGACACCATCAGAGCCACGATTCAAGTGCTCCCGCCGCCGAGGCACGACGTCGGCGCCATCGCGATTCTGGAGCCATCCGGCATCGTGCGGGCCGGCGATACCGTAGTTCCTCGCACTCGAATCAGGAACTTCGGCAATAGGCAGGAGCGGTTCTTCGACGTCCGGTTCCGCATCGGCACTGGCTACAACGAGAAGGTGAATGTCGCGGACGCGCTGCCTTCTGGTTCAACGGCGGAGCTTGGGTTCCCGCCCTGGGTGGCGGAAACGGGCGACTGGGCCATGAGTTGCTCGACGATGCTGGCGATTGACGAAGACAGCTCCAACGACGAGGTTGGTTCTTCGGTGCACGTGTCCGCGCAGACGCTCCGGATTGAGCCGGACCAGTCGGGACAGCTCGCGGCCGGACAGAGCAAGACCTACAAGTTCTACGCCCAGCTTGCGGGCGACACCGGCGGCGTGGTGGCGGTGCCGAAGCCCTCGTCTCCCCTGGGCTGGAGCGCGAGACTCAGCAACGCGGCCGGAACGCAAGACCTGACCGACACCGATGGCGACGGGATACCTGACCTTGGATACGTAGCGGCGGGCGAGTCGAGCTGGTTCGCGCTGGATGTGACCGCTCCGTCCGGGACGCAGGGA
>DDXO01000105.1 GCA_002347155.1 Caldifarciminota bacterium UBA2258 | reverse complement strand
AGGCGGGTAGTCCTGATCGCCGGCGGCAGGGAGAAAGCCCTGCCCACGGCGGAGTACGTCCGGGCGATGAGGAGGTACGCGAAGTGGGTCATCCTGGTCGGCGAGAGCAGCACCCGCCTTTCGCGCGAACTCGATGACTTCGGGTTCCGAAGCTACGACGTGCTGCCGGACCTGAAGGCGGCGCTCGTCGCCGCGCGGGACAAGGCCCGCGAAGGAGACGCGGTGCTCTTCGCTCCCGGCTTTGCCAGCTTCGACCAGTTCCGGGACTTCGAGGCCAGGGGTGAGGCGTTCCGCAAGGGAGTGAACGAACTTGCATAGTCGGCGGCCGGCCTCGGCAGTTACCGTCGGACGGAACATCGCGGCAGTTGCCGTCGGGCAGTGGGAGAACGTCCGCCGGCCGGAGCGGCCGTCCGGGCCGATCGATTCAACAGTGCTATTCGTCGTCGTGACTTTGGTTCTGATTGGGGTCACGCTCGTCTACGCCACGACCTGTCATAAGGGCGTGGCGTTCTTGAAGTCGCAGGGCCTGCGTGCGGCAGCAGGCCTGCTGGCGCTCTCGCTGGGCGCAAAGCTCCGTTACACCATTTGGAACGGCCGGGTCAAATGGGTGCTGCTCTTCGGTTCGCTTACGCTGCTGGTTCTTACACTGGTCGTCGGGTTCGTATTCAAGGGCGCGCAACGCTGGATGCAGCTCGGGACCCTTGCTTTCCAGCCGGCTGAGTTCGCCAAATACGCGCTCCTGGTATGGCTCGCCGGGTACTTCGACTCGCTCAAGGAGCAGGGCAGGGACCAGCATGGCTTCTGGGGCTTCCTCCTGCCCGGGGCGGCGGTGCTCGTCGTCGTCGGGCTCACGCTCCTGCAGCCGGCAGTCGGCACGAGCTTCATCATCGCTGTCGCCAGCCTGGCGCTGTTCGTCGTCGTCGGTGTGAAGTGGTGGCGTCTTGCCGTCACCGTCGGGGTCGGTGTGGTGCTGTTTGTCGTGGCGGTGACGTGCATCCCGCACGCCCGCGACCGTTTTGCCAGGTTCAGGGTTGGCAGACATCACCAGCAGAAGCAATCGCTAATCGCGATTGGCTCGGGCGGTCCCTTCGGTCGCGGTCTGGGCGAGGGTCGCCAGAAACTGCAGTTCCTCCCGAAGATGTACAACGACTTCATCTTCGCCGAAATCGGCGAGGAGTTTGGGTTCATCGGCAGCGCGGCCGTCTGCCTGCTCTACCTGATTCTGTTCCTGTACGGTATGAAGATAGGCTCAGAGGCGCGCACGCCGTTCGGCCAGCACCTTGCCGCGGGAATAAGCATGACCATCTTCCTCTACGCTCTCGTCCACATCGCCGTTGCACTGGGGCTGATTCCGACCACGGGCCAGCCGCTGCCGTTCATATCCTCCGGAGGCTCAGCCCTGCTTTCCAACCTGTTTGCCGTCGGCGTCCTGCTGAACATCTCGCGTTACCGGCGTAACCGGGTCACGGTTGACATGCCGGCGGCCTCGCGCGGCCTGGTTCTCCGCTTCGGGCCGGCCGCGCCGACCCGGCACAAAGTGCTGGTGCTCGGGCGATTCGGGGGCAGAGTGTGATGGGAACAGGCAAAGGAAGAGGTTGAGACAGAACATGAGTCACTCCGAGCCCCAATCTCAGATTCAACCTGCGTCTTTGAAGGTGGTCCTTGGCGCGGGCGGCACCGGCGGGCACATATACCCGGCTCTGGCACTCGGCATCGAGATGAGGGACATGGGCATCGAAGTGCTCTGGGCGGGCCGGGAGTCCGGCCTCGAGAACCAGGTGGCACGAGAGCATGGCTTCGCCTTTGCGCCCCTTGCCTCGTCCGGCTTCTACGGCAAGGGGCTCGGCGGCAAGGCCCGGGCCGCCTGGCTTCTTTCGCGCGGGCTCGCGCAGGCCATCGGACTCCTGCGTCGCGTGACGCCATCCGGGGTAGCGGCCACGGGCGGTTTTGCGACGGCCGCGCTGCTCGCCGCAACCGAGTTCAGCGGTACTCCGTACTTCCTGCTCGAACAGAACTGCATTCCCGGCCGAGTGACGAGCTTCTTTGCGCCAAGAGCGCGCGAGACGTTCCTTGCGTTCCCGAGCGCGAGGCCGCTCCCCGGGGAAAACAGCGTGGCCGGGAACCCGCTGCGCCGCGAATTCCGTGACGGGGAGAGGAGCGATGACGGCAAGACGGTGCTCTTCATCGGCGGCAGCCTCGGCGCCCAGGCTTTGAACGTCGCTGCCCTGGACGCGGCCGCGGCGCTTGCCAATCTCCATTTCATCATCCTCACCGGCCGCAGGGACTACGAGTTTGTCCGGTCCCGGGTCCGTTCCAGAAACGTCGAGCTGGTCGAGTTTACGAGCCATCCGGAGGAGCTCTACCGGCGGGCGACAATAGCCGTGTCCCGGGCAGGCGGCGTGGTTCTGTCCGAACTAGTTGCCTTCGGCATACCTGCCATACTCGTTCCCTTCCCACATGCCACCGACCGGCACCAGAATGCGAATGCGGAATACCTGGCATCGGTCGGGGCAGCCACGGTTCTGGACCAGAGCCGCCTGTCCGGACTCACCAGCCTTATCGGCTCGCTGTTGGACGATGTACCTCGTCGGCAGCAGATGGAAGCAGCGGCGCGGACCGTCGCCAGACCCGACGCAGCTTCGGTAATCGCCCGCAGGATAGCCGAGGAGCTGAGCCAGGGACAGGAGTCAAGCTCGAAATCCGAGGCTCGAATGAGGAATGAATGAGGTCAGAAGTCCGAAACCCGAAATCAGAATGACGATTGAGTGCGGGCAAAACCCGAAGTTCGAATTGGCCGACTTCCTTCATTCGAGCTTCAATCGGTATTCGAGTTTCGAGCTTCGTCATTCCCGGAGGGTCGCGTGTTCGGCCGCCTGAAGCGGGTCCACTTCGTCGGGATCGGCGGGGTCGGGATGTCGGGCATCGCGCTGGTGCTGAAGAACCTCGGCTTCGACGTGACCGGCTCGGACGCCAAAGAGAGCGATACGACGTGGAGGCTTGCCGAGGCGGGAATCCGGGTCTTCATCGGCCATGATGCGGCGAACGCGGTCGATGCCCAGGTCGTCGTCTATTCCTCGGCGGTACACTCCGAGAATCCCGAACTGGCCGCGGCCCGGGCGCGCGATATCCCCGTCATCCGCCGGGCCGAGATGCTCGCCGAGTTGATGCGGATGAAGTTCTCGGTTGCCATCTCCGGCAGCCACGGCAAGACCACCGTTACCTCGATGGTCACGCATCTCATGGAGCGGGCCGGGCTGGACCCGACGAGCGTCATCGGCGGCCGGGTCATGGGCGCCAAGGCCGGGGCAAAGCTCGGGCAGTCCGAATACCTCGTGGCCGAGGCGGACGAGAGCGACCGCTCATTCCTTGCCCTGTACCCGGCAATCGCCGTGGTCACGAACATCGAGCGCGAGCACCTGGACGTGTACCACGACCTGGCCGACATCAAGCGTGAATTCACGCGGTTCGTGAACCGGGTTCCGTTCTACGGCTCGGTGGTGCTCGGTATGGACTCGCCCGCGGTCCGTTCCATCCGGAGCCGGGCCAAACGCCGGGTCGTCACCTACGGACTGGGGACCAGGGATCAGGGACCAGGGACCAAGGACCTGGACTTTCGCGCGAAGGACATCCAGCTTTACGGGTTCTCGAGTGCTTTCACCCTGCTCTACGGAGGCAAGGAAGTGGGCCGGTTCAATCTGCCGGTGCCGGGACTGCACAACGTGGCGAACGCCCTGGCCGCATTCGCGACCGGCAACGAACTCGGCATAAGTTTTGACACAATGGCGCAGGCAATGGCCGTCTTCTCCGGAGTCCATCGCCGTCTTGAGAAGCTTGGAGAGAAGAACGGGATCGTGGTGTACGACGATTACGGACACCACCCAACCGAGGTCAGGGTTACCCTCGAGGCCCTGCGCCATGCATTTCCCGACCGGCGCATCCTGGTCGTGTTCCAGCCCCACCGGTACACGAGAACCAAGGCGCTGGCCGAAGAGTTCGGCACGTGCTTTGCCGCGGCCGACGAACTCATATTGACGAAGATCTATGCGGCATCCGAGCCGGAAATCCCGGGCGTGGACGCGACCCTGATACTGCAGGCCGTACAGGCAGCGGGCAGGCTTGTCGCCTGTTACGAGCCGGAGATGGCTGACATTCCGGACGTCCTGGCCGGCAAGCTGCGCAAAGGCGACGTGGTGCTCATTGCCGGGGCAGGGAACATATGCACGATTGGCGAAGCAGTCTTGGCGAAGCTGTAGCCGGCTGCGCGGCAGAGCTCAGGTTTGCCGAGCCGATGGCAAGGCACACAACCTTCCGTATCGGCGGGTTGGCCGACGCCTGGGTCCGCGCCGATGACCCGCAGGCGCTCGCCTGCGTGCTCCGGGTCTGCCGCGAGGCCGGGATACGGACGTGGCTGCTGGGCCGGGGCTCAAACGTGCTTGTATCCGACCAGGGCCTGCGCGGCGTGGTCGTGACCTTCGGCGGGAAACTCGCGGAGATGAGACTGGAGAGGGATAAAGAGATAGAGGGCCTGCCCGCGCAGCAGCAGGCGGGACAAAGGGACAAAGTGACTGAGGGAAGTTCCGAACACTCGATCCCTCGATCCCTTGATCCCTCGATCCCTTCTTGGCTTCTCTGCGGCGCCGGCGCCGCGCTCGACGAGGTCGCGACCTTTGCCGAGCAGCAGGGGCTCACCGGCGCGGAGTTTCTGGCCGGCATACCGGGTACGGTCGGCGGCGGGCTTCACTCCAATGCCGGAGCTTTCGGCCGGTCCCTGGGTGACATCGTTACCGGCGTCACGGTGCTCGACCGCGACGGCAGTGAGTCCGTACTCACCGGTACGCAGATCCGGCGGGAGTATCGCCGGCCGATGATAGAAGGCGGGCTCATTGCGGTGGAAGTGACGATGCAACTTCAAGGTAGGATTCAAGGACTCAGGGATTCAAGGGGTCCGGCGCCGGACACTGGGACCCTCGAATCCTCGACCCCTGGGTCCCTCTCCGCGGACCAGATTCGCAAGCAGCGGTGGCAGAAGCACCCGACCGAGCCGTCGGCAGGCTCGTTCTTCCGCAACCCCGAGAAAGACGGCGAGCGGATTCCGGCCGGGAAGCTCATCGAGCAGTGCGGGCTCAAAGGCAGGACCATCGGCGGGGTCAGGGTATCGGAGATGCACGCGAACTTCCTCATCAACACGGGCAAGGCGCGGTTCGCGGACGTCTACGAACTGGTCCAGATTATCAAGGCCACGGTCGAAGAGCAGACCGGTATTCTGCTCGAGGAAGAAGTACAGTACTTGCCCGGTCCGAACGAAGTCAGAAGGCAGATGCCAGAAGCCAGAAGTCAGAAGTCCCGGGTGGGAGCGGCGAATGGCAGCTAGCGGCGAGCAGCAGGGGATGAAGTGTCGGGCACTCGATCCCCTGATCTCTCGACCCCTTGATCCCTTCCGTAGGAGGTAGCATGGCGAGAACGAGGCGTACCGCGGCGGTGGACATCGGCAGCACCAAGATTGCCTGTCTCGTGGCCGAGACCGACCACGCGGGAAAGACGACCATCGTCGGACACGGCACAGCCGCGCCCGACGGATTCAAGCAGGGCGTGGTTATCAACCTCGACAAGGCGGCGCAGTCGGTCGAGGCGGCGGCAAGGCAGTGCGAACAGATGGCGGGCGGTAAGTTCAAGTCGTACCCGGTCTTCGCGGGCATTTCCGGCGAGCACATCAAGCACCTGACCGGAACCGCAGCGGTGCCGGTGCGGAAGCCCCAGCGCGGCATCAGCCCGCGCGACGTCGAAGACGTCATCAAACAGGCGCAGACTGTCAGGCTGCCGAACGACGAACAGATACTCCACGTCGTGCCGACCCAGTTCGTGGTGGACGGCCAGAAGGGCGTGCGCAACCCGATCGGCCTGTTCGGGGTCAGGCTCGAGGTCGAGGCGCTGCTCATCATCGGCGCGGTGACCGCGGTCGAGAACCTCTACCGGGTCATGGAACGGCTCGAGTCCAGGAACCGCTCGCTCGTGCTCCAGTCAATCGCGAGCCTGTACGGGGTCTGCGACGAAGAGGACAAAGAGCTTGGGGTCGTACTGCTTGACCTGGGCGGTGTGACCGACGTCTCCATCTACCGCGACGGCGAAATCCGGTTCACCAAGCTGCTTTCGGTCGGCGCGACGAATATCACCAAAGACGTTGTCATCGGGCTGCGCACCACCTTCCCGCAGGCCGAGGAGCTCAAGCGGAAGTACGGCGCGGCCATGGCCACGCAGATCGAGAGAGACGAGCCGATAGCGGTCGAAGACGCCTCGGGCCGCGGGCCCAAACAGGTCTCGCGCCGGCTGCTCGCCTCGGTCATCCAGCCGCGGGCCGAGGAGATTATCACGCTGGCCGACGCCGAGGTCAGGAAGTCGGGCTTCGGCGAAGGCCTGTCGGCCGGGGTAGTGCTCACCGGCGGCGGTTCGGGTCTTTGCGGAATTGACCTGGTGGCCGAGCAGATATTCGGCATGCCGGTCAGGCTGGGCAGGCCGGACCGCATTGCCGGGCCGGCCGAGGTGACCAGGAATCCGAGCTTCGGCACCGCTGTCGGCCTTATCCGCTGCGGGGTTGAAGGCAAAGCCGCAAGTCAATTCCCGACGCCGGGCTTCCTGTCCGGAGTCGGAGAAGAAGTCAGAAGCTGGTTCACGTGATACGGAGCAGTGGGACAGAGGGACTGAGGGATAGAGGGATCGAGTGCGGGAGTCTCGTTCCTCTGATGCTCATTTCCCTTTGTCCCCTGATCCCTTTATCCCTATTTCCTAACAACGGAGGCAAGGCATGATCGAACCGGTAAGGGAAGAGAAAAACCTGACCCGCATCGCCGTATTCGGCGTCGGCGGCGCAGGGTGTAACGCGATAAACCACATGATCGATGCCGGACTATCCGGCGTCGAGCTGCACGCGGTCAACACCGACCTGCAGGCGCTGGGGATGTCGCTGTCGCCGAACAAAGTCCAGATCGGCGCGCAGCTCACCGGGGGCCTGGGGTCGGGCGGCGACCCCAAAATCGGCAAACAGGCGGCCGACGAATCTATCGAGCAACTGCGCGAGGCCATGTCCGGCTTCGACATGGTCTTTGTTGCGGCCGGCGAAGGCGGCGGCACCGGGACCGGCGCGGCCCCGGTCGTGGCCGAGGTCGCCAAGCGGAACGGCGCGCTGGTCGTCGCCGTGGTCACGCGGCCGTTCCAGTTCGAAGGCCGGCTGCGCGAAGCGCGGGCCTCGCGCGGCATCGAATCCCTGCGGCCGCACGTAGACACGCTCATCGTGCTCCCGAACGAACGCGTGCTCTGCGAGTACGGCGAGAAGCCCTGCTTCGAGGCATTCCGGCTGGCCGACGACGTGCTGCTCAACGCGGTCCGCGGCATCTCGGAAGTCGTCATCACCAAACAGCTCATCAACATCGACTTCGCCGACGTCCGCGCCGTGATGTCGGAACGCGGCGGCGCGGTCATGTCCGTCGGCATCGCCTCGGGTGCGGGACGGGCTTCGGAAGCCGCGCACCGGGCCCTGCAGTCGCCGCTGATTGAAGACGTGATGGTCGAGAGCGCCCGGAAGATACTCCTCAACATCTCGGGCGACGACTCGATGACGCTCAAAGAAGTCGACGAAGCCGCGAAGACGGTCTTCCACGCGACCAACGGCCAGGCCGACGTCCGCATGGGCGCGGCCCGCAACCGGGACCTGCGCGAGAATATGAAAGTGACGATGATCGCCACCGGCCTCTCCGACCCGCTGCCCAAAGTCGACGAAGTCTCCGACCTCCTGGCCGAGATGGAACTCTTCCCGTCCATCAAACGGACTGCCGGCAAAGAAGTCAGGATGACGATCGACAAAGGCAACCTGGACATACCGACGTTCATCCGCAGGCAGATAGACTGACTTGGGGAAAGTACGAAGTGGAAAGGACAAAGGACAAATGACGGAGGACGAAGGACGAACGTGACCTAGTCCTCTGGACTTCCCAGGAGATTTCCGAACCGGGGTAACGCCTCCACCCCTGCCCGACACGGGGCGGCCGCCAGGCCGCCCCTGTCGTTTCCGCTGCCGCAGAGGGACGGGTCATCCCGCTGCTATGCCGAAGGCAGGACCATACGCTGGCCCAATCGCGTGACGCGGCACTTTCACACAGGGGAAGGAACTCGGGACCCAGAACCACAAACCAGGAACTGGAAACCAGCTCCCGGTCACTCGCGGGCTGCGCCCACGTCAATCCTCAATCTGCAATCTACAATCTACAATTCATCGTGCCTGCTCACGGCTTGCCGGGCAGTATCCAGGAACCGGCCTTCCCGGTCGCCACATGGGCGAGCAGCTTCCGGTTTTCCATGCCGAACCGCTTGGCAAGCACCTTCGTGCATCCGAGGGGTACGCGCTTGAACGTCCGACCGTGCCGCTGCACCTTCACCTTCGGCAGTCTCGCGTAGGCGCGCCGAATCGCCCGCACCTTGGCCGGGGTCAGCCGGCGCAGCTCGGCCGATACGTTGACGCGGGACCCGCTGCGGTAGGCCCGCCACGTCCGCTCGCGCCCGGTCGCCAGCACCAGGTGTCGCGGGTTGCAGCACGGACGACCTTCCAGCTTGTGGACGACGAGCATTCCCTTGGGGATTGGGCCGTGCTCGCATTCGTATATCCGCCGGTGGACATACCGGCTGCTGTGGTCGAGAATCCCGTAGCCGTTCGACATGTGGCCCAGCCAGGGCCAGCACTCGTCGTCACCGCGCATGTCAACCAGCGCGATCAGCCGGTCGATGCCCTGGCGCATTGCCGTGTAGAACGCCCGTTCGACCCTGGTGCCGTAGCCGGATACACTTGATTGCCTGCTGTTGATCGGCTTGTGGGGCAGACGGACCTTCAACTGACGGATGCGTTCACGCGACACGCCTACCACTCGGGCAAGGTCGGCTTCGGTGTGTAGGGAGGCCTCCTCGCCCAGCGCGAGCAGCCGGTCCAATGCTGTTGGAGCCTGCTTATTCATGACTCGGCAGAAGGGGGCGGTTGCCGCTGTCTCGAATCGCCGTCCGAAATCGGTCCGTTTCACGCGCTTTCATGGACTGGATTCTAGAGCGGGACTGCGTGCCTGTCAAGCTGACGCGGCGTCGTCCGGATGCGGGTCGTCGTCGGGGAAAGGCTCGCACCGGCTCTGCGACTCAGCCTCGACCTGAGCCTCGACCTCGGCCAGGTCCTGCCGCAACTTCCTCAGGTAGTCATCAGGTAGCATCGCCGGATGCCAACGGTTCGGTCTTGGAGCGGGCATGGCTCTATCTGGCTCGGTATTCGGTGTCAATCGTCAATCTACAATCTTCAATCCGAAATCTGCAATGCCTACGGGTGTGGCCCGATGCCCTTGCCGTCATCGTTGAATAGGTGACTGGTCGAGTGGGCCTCGTGGCCAACCCCTTTTGGGAGTCCACCACGAGGCCCCTCACGGAACCGGACTTGCAGATTTCCCGCATCCGGCTCTTCAGGACAACCTCCTCACCCTCCGTCGAGTGAGTCATGGACGCGAGTTTTGTTGTCTTCTTTACTCCGGTTCCATGTCCGGAAGAAGTGTCCCTGCTCCGTGGTTCTCCTGCCAGCCCCTTCGCTCCACAGGCATTACTCTGCTTCAACACTACTACGAGCTGGTCCGACTCCCATGACGCCATCTGAGCCTCCTTACCGTTAATAGGCGGCTTGTTGGCTCCTACCCTTGCGGGAGCGCCAGGGGTCTCCCGAGTTCCGATGTTGACCCTTTGATACCTTGCCACGGACTTCGACCCCGCCAGAGCCTGCCCTGAGCGGAGTCGAAGGGTTCGCATCACTTCGCATAGCGGTGACGAGAATGTTGCCTGCGGCATAGGGAGATATGACTATGCGGTTTACTCATCACGCAAGTGCTTCGGAATTAAGCGGTTCCGAGAACGCACGCCCCAGTATCGCTCGAAAAGCGACATGTACCGCGCCGCCGTGTCAGCTTGCAGGGCCTCCATGAGCGCTGTACCAGTGAGGACAGGCTCCACGACCGCCCTGTCGTCTGCTGAGCTAACCGCATAGTCATGTAGGGAAAAGCCTCGGCGACTGGGACGACGGATATTTCAGGGCTCAATACCTTCAATTGCGTTGTGGCCCGGTATCCCATTCCTCTGGTTTCACGATGGCGGATTGCTCCACCAGGTGCAGAGTTCAGTTCTGAGGTGGCAGCTACGCCTTTGCTCAGGTTTGACTCTCACAAACTGGTCCTACATCAGCTTATCTCGGCGCACTCCCTAGTTTCCTCGAGCGCTGCGGCCAGAGGCTCACCCGTCTTTGTGCGGAAGGCCTTGAGCAGCTCGGTCACGTAGCGCTTGTGCATGTTCACTTCGTGCACCGGCACTCCGAACGAGCTGATGCGTTTGCTTACCGGGCCCCGCACCATCGGCCAGACCCGGCCCGCGCTTCGGCCGTACACGGAAGCGGAAACTCGGTCCTGCGGATGAAGGCAAGAACGTCGCGAGTCTCCGCTTCTAGCTCGATTGGACGCATGGCAGAAAGGGCAAAAGGAACTGCGCGGTTGGCGCGAACGGTGATTGAGACATAACTTCAGTATTATGTGCCGTTTGAAGCCATGTGCAAGGCTTGAAAACCGCATATAGGGGTCGCCTGGGGGCTAGCCTTCGAAGGAGTGTTCGAAGAGGCCTTGAAATAAGCCGTGAAGTGAGCTTTGAGTTGAGCTTTCAGATGAGCTTTGACGCGGGCTTTCGGCGGAGCTTTGAAGCAAGCGATGAAAGAAGCGATGTCTTGAGCTTTGTCTCAAGCGATGCGAAGAGCGATGAGCGAAGCCATGTGACAAGCATTGAGCTGAGCGATGGAAGAAGCGATGAAGCAAGCCTTCAAGTGAGCGTTCTGCTACACCTTCCAGCGAGCTTTGAGACGAGCTTTCTTACCAGCTTTCAAGGGAGCAATGAGGAGAGGGAGGAGATGACGCCAGACGAGGTCAGATGTCAGAAGCTAGAGGCTAGAGGTCAGAGGTGCGGAGGCGGAGGCGAATACACCGGCAAGGAATGACGGGGCAGGAACGGCCGAGGTCAGTATGCAGAAGTCAGAAGTGGCGG
>DDXO01000024.1 GCA_002347155.1 Caldifarciminota bacterium UBA2258 | reverse complement strand
GCAGCCGGACGGGCCGATGATGGCGGTGATGGCGCGGCTGGGAAAGGCGATGTCTACTGACTTGACGGCCTGGAACTCGCCGTAGAAGACGTCAAGCGAGCGGGTGGAGAGTTTGGCGGAAGAGGGATCGAGGGATCGGGGGATCAAGGGATCAAGTGGCGGCATGAACTATCCGATTCTCCCTGAGACGTAGTCGTCGGTGCGCCGGTCTTTGGGGCGAGTGAATATCTGCGCCGTTTCACCTTCTTCGACCAGCTCGCCGGACAGGAAGAAGGCGACCCGGTCGGATACCCGCGCGGCCTGCTTGACGTTGTTGGTTACCAGCACCCAGGTGTACTGCTTCTTGAGTTCGCGCATCGCGTTCTCAATCTGGGCAGTGGATATCGGGTCAAGGCCGGAGGTGGGTTCGTCCATCATGATGACTTCGGGGTTGACCGCGATGGTGCGGGCGATGCAGAGCCGCTGCNNGCCAGGGCCCTCGCGATGCAGAGCCGCTGCTGCTGGCCCCCGGAAAGGCGCAGGGCCGACGTGTTGAGCCGGTCCTTCACCTCATCCCAGAGCGCGGCTGCGCGCAGGCTCTGCTCGACCAAGTCGGCGAGCCGGGACCGGCGCAGCCGGGTTTTGAGGCGCGGGCCGTAGGCGATGTTGTCGTAGATGGTGCCGGGCAGCGGAACCGGCGTGGCGAATATCAGGCCGACCCGGCGGCGCAGGGAGTCGATGTTGAGCCGGCGGACTTCGGTGTCATCGAGCAGGACGTCGCCGGAGCGCATGAACTCGCGCTGGGTTTCAATCAGCCGGTTGATGACGCGGAGCAGAGTGGTCTTGCCCGAGTGGGCCGGGCCGATGACCGAGACGATGGAGTTTGCCGCGATGTTGAGGCCGACGCCTTTGAGTATCAGGCGCTTGTGCACCGCGACCGCGAGGTTGTTGACGGCAATCTTAGGACCAGTTTGAGGTCGAGGTTGAGGCTGAGATTGAGGCATGGGGTTCTTGACCTTGACCTTGGCCTATCCTCAGCGCATCTTCCGGGTCAGGCGGAACATCAGCGAATAGGCGACGACGTTGATGAGGAGAATCGCCACGATGAGGAGGAACGCGGTGCCGTAGGCGCGTTCCATCGAGAGGCCTTCGCGGGCAAGGATGTAGAAGTGGACCGCCATGGTGCGGGCCGGGTCGAAGAGCGACTTGGGAATGAGCAGGGACGAACCGGCAGTGAATATGGTGGCCGCGGTTTCCGCGACACTGCGGCCCATGCCGAGGATGACGCCGGTGAGAATCCCGGGCAGGGCGTTGGGCAGAACGACGCGCATGATGGTCTGGGACTTGGCGCCGCCGAGCGAGTAGCTGACTTCTCGCAGGTTGTGGGGCACGGCGCGGATGGCCTCTTCGCTGGTGCGGATGATGGTCGGCAGAATCATGAAGGCGAGCGTGAGCCCGCCGGCAGCGAGCGACCAGCCCATGCGCAACCGGATGACGAAGAGGATGAAGCCGAACAGGCCGAAGATAATCGAGGGGACGCCGGCGAGCGCGTCCGCGCCGAAGCGGACGATACGGGTGATTGCCGACTCGCGGGTGTACTCGGTCAGGTAGACCGCGCTGCCCACGCCGATAGGCGTCGCGATGATGATTGCCAGCAGGGTGATGTAGATGGTCGCGATGATGGTCGGCAGGATGCCGCCTTCCTTGCCCATCCGCGCCGGCATGCCGAACAGGAACTCGGGCGTGATGACGCGCGCGCCCTTACTGGCGATGAAGCCGATGATGAAGAAGAGAACGACGAGCGTGAGCAGGGTCATTGCCGCAAGCGCGACCCAGACGATGCGCTGCCAGGCGAGGGGCTTGATGATCATCGGACGAATTCAGATTGCAGGCTGCAGATTGCAGATTGCAGAATGGCCGGACTCTCGGGAATTCGGGAATCCTTACTCGATCCCTTGATCCCTCGATCCCTTGTTCCCTTTCCTATCACGTTCTCGGCCTCGTGACGACCAGCGCGATGGTGTTCAGGACCGCGATGATGACGAACAGGACCATGCCGGTGGCAAAGAGCGCGGCCTGGTGGTCACCGGAAGCATAGCCCATTTCCAGTGCGATGTTCGATGTCAGGGTACGGACCGGCTGGAGCAGCGATGTGGGCATGGTCAGGGCGTTGCCTGCGACCATGATGACGGCCATGGTCTCGCCGACCGCGCGGCCCATGCCGAGGATGAGCGCGGCGATGATCCCGGACCGGGCCGCCGGGAGCTGAACCCGGTAGAGGGTCTGCCAGCGGGTGGCGCCGAGCGCGAGCGAACCTTCTTTGTACAGCGGCGGCACCGCGTGGAAGGCGTCGAGCGAGATGGCGATTACGGTGGGGAGTATCATGATGCCGAGGATGATTGACGAAGCGAGTACGCTGAACCCGGGTCCGCCGAAGGTCGTGCGAATCCAGGGGACCAGCACGACCACGCCGATGAAACCGTAGACTACCGACGGTATCCCGGCCAGCAGCTCGATCATCGGCTTGAGGATGCGCACACTCCAGCGCGGGGCGAACTCAGCCAGGAACATAGCGCAGGAGAGACCAAGGACCGCACCGAAGACAACCGCGAGGATGGTGACTTCGAGCGAGCCGACAATCATCGGCAGGATGCCGAACTGGCCCTTGCTCGGCGCCCAGCGGGTTGAGGCGATGAAGTCCCAGACCCCGACCTTGGCTACGAGCGGCACTCCCTCGCGGAAGATGAAGAAGGCGATGAGGAATATCGTCGCCACGGCCGAGAAGGCGACGAGGAGGAGTCCTTTCTCGATCAGCTTCTCGCGCATAGAGAAGAGGGATAAAGGGATAGAGGGATCAAGGGATCGAGTGGTCTAGTGGTCAAGTAGCAGATCCGCCGAATTCGTCATTCGACAATCGTCATTCGTCACTTCACCCTCGTGAGTCCTTCTTCGGCGAGCGCCTTCTGGCCGGAGTCGCTCAGCACGTATTCGATGAAGGCCTTGGCCGTGCCGGTCGGCTCGCCGCAGCTCAGAAACAGGAAGTCGCGCACGACCGGGTACCGGCCGCTGCGGATGGTAGCTTCGGTCGGAGTGACGCCGCCGATTGCGACCGCGGCGACGCGCTCGTCAATCAGCCCGGAGGAGATGTAGCCGATTGCGGCCGGGTCCGAGGCGACGATTTCGCGCACCGAGCCATTGGAGTTCTGTACCAGCACGTCGGGCGCGAACGCGGCCGGGTTCGTCTTGCCGTCCTTGTCCTTCGGCATGCCGGCGACCATCACTCTTTCATCGAAGCTTGCGCGGGTGCCCGAGCCTTCTTCGCGCGTGATGGCCGTGATGCGCCGGTTCGGGCCGCCAAGTTCCTGCCAGTTTCGGACGCGCCCGGTGAAGACGTCGCGCGCCTGCGCCATGGTCAGTCGCCGCACCGGATTTCGGGCATTGACGATAAGGGCAATCGCGTCGTGGGCGATGGGGATTTCGACCAGGGCTTTTTCTTCAGGATTGAGCTCGCGCGAGGACATGCCGATGGCGCAGATGCGGCTTGTCACCGCGCGGACGCCCGCGCTCGACCCGCCGCCCTGCACGCTGATTTTGATGCCGGGATGCTGCGCCATGTAGTGCTCGGCGAGCAGTTCGGCAAATGGCTCGACTGAAGTGGATCCGGCGAGAGTAATAGCCGTCTTGGAAGCACGACCGCAACCGAGCGGCAGCAGGAGCGCCGCGCATGCGAGCGCCGCGGCGAATCGAAATGGTATCGGCATACGACTGACTTCAATATACGCAGCAGAGTCAAGTGCGTATCAATTCTGTGTTAAGACTGTGTTAAGGCCAGGTTCACCACTTCTTGAAGATGAAGAAGACGGCGGCGATGATGAACCCGAACCCGACGAGGTGATTCCAGCGAAGCTGCTCCTTCAGGTAGACGACGGAGAAGACCGAGAAAACGACGAGCGTTATCACTTCCTGAATGGTCTTGAGCTGCGCGCCGGTGAAGTGAGCATAGCCGATGCGGTTGGCCGGCACCTGGAAGCAGTACTCGACGAAGGCGATTCCCCAACTGGCGAGAATGGCCAATAAGAGCGGAGAACTTCGATACTTAAGGTGTCCGTACCACGCGATGGTCATGAAGATGTTCGAGACAAGCAGCAGACCGATGGTTGCCATAGGGCCGCCATTATGCCCCGTACGGGGCGGATTGTCAAAGACGGACACCGGGATTGGGAGCCTGCCGCAGAGAGAATGGGTGGAACCACGGATGAACGCACATGGAGAGAGCGCGGCTACCGAGGCCGCAACAAACCGTACTAACCACGGATGAATACAGATGAACACCGATTGAGTCCGGAGTGAGAACCCTACGGCCCCGGGACCGAGGCGCGGCGAGGAAGGCCTTCGCGCAAACGACGATCCTGCACGTTTGTAGGACAGATAGGCCGGACGCAACTCCCAGTTCCCCATCTGTGTTCATCGGTGTTGATCTGTGGTTGCCTCAGACCTGTCCGGCCCATGATACGCTTGACAGCGGAGAGTGCATTTCTATAATCGCACGTGCATCCATCCGCGAAGGTCCGGCTTCGCCTGGGCCTTCAGGTTCTCTTCGATTTCTCAAGCATCATCGACGCCATCGGCTTCTGCTCCGACAGCGGGCTCAAGGTGCTTGAGCTTAACCTTGGCAACATCGAGTTCCAGCGCCAACTGGCACACGCCCGGGAGCGGCGGCGGATACGAGCCGCCGCGCTCCGGCAGGAGGTGGCCCTGGCAATCCACGCGATTGACGGGCCATCTTTCTTTATACCCAGTTCGGGCGTGCGTGCCGCCGGGGTGCAGCAGCTCAAACAGGAGCTCGACTGGGCGCACGACATCGGCGCAAGAAACGTGGTCATGCACCTCGGGTTCGACATGAACTTCGGGATGGCAAGGGATCAAGGGATAAAGGGATCGAGAGATCTAGTGGCGGGCCGAGGACGCTACACGCACCAGGAGTTTCCCGAGTACTACTCCCGTGCGATCGCCGAGTCGCTCGCCGAGCTCAAGGCGTACGCGCGCGGAAAGGCGCGGCTCTGCGTGGAGAACGTAGGCGGGTTCAGATACGACCTGACCCCGCCGATTCTTGACCGGCTGCTGGGCGGCAATCTCGGGCTCTGCCTGGACGTCGGGCACATCAACGTGCTGAAGCCGGAGATGCGTGCGAAGGAACTCGCGTTCTTCCGCAGGCACCGGCAGAGCATCTTCCACAGCCACGTCCATGACAACTCGGGGTTGCGCGACGAGCACTCGGCGCTTGGCCGCGGCCGCATCGACTTCGTACCGTTCTTCAAGCTGCTGGAGAAGACCGACGCGCTCATCGCTTTCGAGGTCAGGCCCAAGGAGTCGGCGCTGGAGAGCCTGCGCTACTTCGAGCGAGAGATTGAGCCGCATCTGAGGAAATGACCAGTAACCAGTTTCCAGTGACCAGTCAATGACCAAGGCAAAGCAACTCGAACAGCTCGAACAAGAGTGCCGCGAGCGAGGCATCAAACTCATGTACGACGACCTGCGGAGCGAGGGTGGGCTGTGCCGTTTGCGCGGAAGCTGCTACCTGATTCTGAACCGTCGCCTGGCATGCGAGACCCGGGTACGGATCATTACCGAAGCGCTTGAGCGGGCGCAGGCGATGATGGAGAGTCGCCCCGTGGTCTCCGAGCCAGTCCCGTCCGCTGTTCCGGAGCCAACGTACGAGCCGGTGCCCGTCGCCGAGCCGCTTGCAGCCTCTCGGCCCGAGCCGGAGTACGAAGAACCGGAAGTCGGAATCCCGGTCGCCGCCGGCGTCCCGGCCAGCCACAACTAGCCTTCCCCGTCTGAAATCGAGCGGCGGCCCCCGGGCCGCCTCTGCTTTGGAGTGCGGTAGCAGGGCTGCCGCCTTACCGGATGCAAGGCGCGGCAAGGGCACAGAGAGACTCTTGACAACCAGAAACGAGGGGCTACACTCCGGGCACAAGCGGAACGAGTATGACAGCTTCAATCACCGCGAAGAGGATGCCTAGCATCCAAGGAGGAACGTATGCGTAGAAGCGCGTATTTCGGAGTAGCCCTAATCGGGCTGCTTGTGGTCGCTGCCATTTCAGTGGCAGCAGGGTCGGGAAGGAAGCCGGCGAAAGAGGGGCAGGTGGGAGTGTCGCTGCGGCGGCTCTCAACTGACGAGGTCATGAGTATCATTCGCAAGTTTCCTGAGATGGTGCCCGCGGATCTGGCCTCCAAGCGGAACGATACGGCCTATCTGAATGACTATTTCGAATTCAGTGAAGTGAGAGCGGCACAACTGGAAAAGGTCTTTCCGGCCACTCGGTTCTACAAGGGTCGCGAATTCAACAGTCTACCTCCTTTCCCCTACTTGATGGCCGTCGCTGGGAACAAGCGGTACTGGATGCCCGGTCACTTCAACCAATTGCTTCTTGATAATGGTCTGCAGGTGACAGACAAGAACATCATCGAACTGGCAAAGACCTTTGTCCTACTGGCTGCTGGAAGCGAGCCGGTCTACGGTGATGCTGAGTTCGGGGGGGCTAGTGGGGACGAGCTCGCGTCCTTTCCACAGGTCACCTTCGTCGAAGCCAGGAGGATAGAGGAGTACAACGCGCAGAGCACCTTCACCTGGGATGTCGAGATCAGATGTAGAATTGACGGTGAGGTGCAGACATGGAAGCTCTCGCAGAGTCGCCGCTTCCCCCGTGAGAGCAGACCGGTAAGGGTCGGGCAGTTCGCCAGAGCACTTCTTCTTGTTGACGGGAAGCCTGGCCGTCTGTATCGGCTGGTGCAAGCTCCGGAAGAGACACGAACGGGACGGCTGGACCCGGTCCCGCGGATCGAAATCGACGTCACTGCTGGAAACGCGACCGCGGAATTCGACGGCAACTATTATCACTACTATCTGGAGAGTTTTCGTGACGGTGCCCCAACGAACTACTGGGTTCGTTTGCGGCTCTATGAGTTTGACTCATGCGAGGCGAACGTATACGTCAGAGTCAAACCCCAAGATCCCTGCACATTCGGTCCCGACACTCTCATGGGACCTGTCGCGATTGATGAGGACGGCGAGGGGTTCATCGATTGGGCGCCAAGTGCAGGGACACAGACGGGCATGACCGATGTATGCGCCGGCAAAATGCAGCCTGGTGACACCACCTTCAGCCGACTGACCCCAGACCCAGAGCAACTTACCATCGAGCAGGTCTTTAGCGGACAATTCCAGGGCGGGGGTGGATTTCTGGCTGTTCACTTCTGTGACCAGTTCTTTGCTTACCACGAGTCGCTTGAGGCGCACGCCCCCGTTTTTGCGCAGCGTGTGAAGAATGCTATGCTGGAATCCTGGCAGACGCAAGTCAACACCTGGAACCTCGGCACGCCGCCGGATTCTGACAACGTCCATCAAGTGTTCATCAATGATGCCATGAACTGGTATCACGCGTTGCCGAGAGCGGCTGCTTACCCCGACTCAAATCGGCGAATAAGCGTCCCCTTCAAACTTTGGTATATGTTTCCTAACTACACGACGGAGGATTCCGTCATAAGGTCGGCTGTAGCCCATGAGTTCTACCATGGGATTCAGTGGGGTCTCTCTTCAGGCAAGTGGAAACTGAGTAGGTGGCGATGGTTCACCGAGGGACAGGCGAGGTTCATTCAGTCGGTTCAGTATCCCGTTGAGGAATTCAAGGACACACTTGGGAGGACTGCCGGACTCCGGCTATACCCAACATATGCGAATCGTTTCCTGACGAGGTACCTGAATACCTCGCTCCGGACGCTTTCGGAAGTCGACTCTATTGCCGGCTATCCTTATTGCCTCTTTTGGCGGTACATGTATGAGAACTTCGGCCGTGACAGCGGTGGCGTTCAATTGGTGAAGGACTGCTATGCGGTGAACGTCGGTACCAGCAATTCCATAGGTCGGGGAAAGGCGGCGATTGACTCGGCCATACGCACGTACGTTCCGGGGGGCATACCAACTCCGGGCTGGAGCAACTTCGGGCAGGTGCTGGACCAGTTCGCGGTCGCCTGCTATCTGAATGATCCGTCCTTCAACAAGTGGAACCCTGACCCACCTGGTATCTACAGCCCGCCGGACCTGACTCTGGATACCGCTTTCCGGCTCGGGCCGGATGAAACCGACTCTTACATCAAGGACGACGGCATTCCGCACTCCTTTGGCATTGACCTGATGCAGGTCGCGCTCAACGGCAGAGTGCCAGTCCCTGAATCCGAAATAGGAGTCCACCACAAAGGCACAAAGACACAAAGAGGGTATGAAGCTCAGATGGTTCTGTCTGCTTGGCGTTCTTGGCGTCTTGGCGGTTCAATATCGGATCCGGGGCCAGCGGACGGGCTTGACAAACAGAGCGCCGGTTCTAGACTTGCCGGGCTAACGGAACGAGTATGACAGTCGCAACCACAGCGAAGAGGGTCCGTAACATCAAAGGAGGTACGTATGCGTAGAAGCGCGTATTTCGGAGTAGCCCTTATCGGGCTGCTCGTGGTCGCTGCCATTTCCATGGCAGCAGGGTCGGGTAGGAAACCGGCGAAGGAGCCGCAGGGCTCGGTTTCGCTGAGGAGAATCTCGGCGAGCGAGGTGATGGGCATCCTGAGCCAGTTTCCGGAGATGCTGCCCGGCTACTTTGCCGACCAGAAGAATGACACGGGATTTCTCAAGACCTTGTTCCCGTTCAGTGAGGTGACATCGGCCTCGCTGGAGGGCGCTTTCCCGGGAGTCAGATTCTACAAGGGCCTTGATGGCAAGAAACCGCCACGTCCCTACTTAATGGCGGTCGCTGGAAGCAAGCGCTACATGATGCCCATCAACTTCAACCGGCTGCTCGTTGACAATGGGCAGAAGGTAACCGACGAGAATATCGTTGAGCTGGCCAAGGCATTCGTGCTCCTAGCAGTGGGGAGCGAGCCGATCTCCAATCCAGAAACCGGAGACCTCGGCGGTCTTGATTCACTCCCGCCGATCGCCTTCCTAGAGGCGAAGAGAATAAAGGTGGTCAACGAAGCGACCTTCAAGATGAAGGTGCGAATTGGGGAACAGATAGAGAAGTGGCACTTCGAAATCTGGCGCAATCAGTTTGGCGAGGTGTTCAGGGGGAACGACAAAGGGCTCCTCAAGGAGTATCTACTTGGCGTCAACCAACTGCCAGAACATGGCCGACTTGACGTCGTGCCGAGGATAGACATAGACACAGCCCCGAGGAGCGCCTATGTAGAGTACGACGCTGCTCAGAATCCACACTACTATGCCACGGTGGATACCAATGGCCACTCAACAAACGATACAGTGACGTTTCATCTGTCGGGATTTCCTTCCGAATCGGCTAACGTTTTCGTGCGAGTCAAGGACAGTATCCGGGGCGTGGTGAGACTTCTCCAAAAGGTGCAGATGAATTCGGGGAGTGGCAGCTATTCCTGGCCGGCGCCGACAGCATCGACGGGCATTTTCGTTGCAGGAGCGGGTTACGCTTACGACACCCTCCATCCCGATACGTCGTATCATCGAGCCACCGATACTCTGAGGGAGCTTACGCTTGAGAAAGTGATTGACACCACTTTTCCCGGCAGCAGCGAGTTGCTGAAGGTCTACTATTGCGACCAGTTCTTCAGAACTCAGATCAATCCGCAGGGCGAGGGGCACGCCGACGGCTTCGCCCAGTGCGTCGAGGATGACATGCTTGAATCCTGGCGGATGCAGGTTGACACCTGGAGCCTGGGCAGCCCGCCCGATACTGACAGCATCCACCAAGTTTTCGTGAATGACTCGACCATATGGTATCACATGCTCGCCGCAACAGGCATGCTCAAGGGTGACGATCGGAAGATAGCAGTTTGGTCCAACATCGACAGCGTCCTCCATGAATACACAGACGAAGAGGCAGTATTAGGGAGTACCATCTGCCATGAGTTCTATCATGGAATCCAGTGGGGGCTTACCGATTCAAGCAAATGGAAGTCGCCCGCTTGGTGGTGGTTTATTGACGGCCAAGCCAGGTTCCTGCAATCGGTTCAATGTGACACTGAAGAGTTCCTTAGCTCGTCTCGCACGTACCCCGAAGATGCCAACAAATACCTGGACTCGTCCCTTAATACCTCCGTCTTGCTTCAGGGGTACAAATACTGCCTCTTCTGGCGGTTTATGTATGAGCACTTCTACAAGGATCCGGTTCCCCAACCGCAGACTGCGCTTCAGTTTGTGAGGGACTGCTGCGCCAAGACTAAGGGACTCGGGGACCTTAACCCTGTGAGCCAGGGGAAACTCGCGATTGACGCGGCGATAAGCACGTACGTACCGGGGTACGTACCACCTCCGGGCTGGAGCAACTTCGTACAGATACTGGACCAGTTTGCCGTCGCGTGCTATCTGAATGACGACACGTCCTTTCACTGCTGGAACCCAAATCCTCCCGGGGTTTACAGCCGTCCGGATTTCACCTTGGGCACCGACACCGCCTTCCGGCTCGGGCCGGACGAGACCGACGCGATCGGGTTTACTGACAGCATCCCGCACTCCTTTGGCATTGACCTGATGGAGGTCGCGCTCGACGGCAGAGTGCCAGTCCCTGAATCCGAAATAGGAGTCCACCACAAAGGCACAAAGACACAAAGAGGGTATGAAGCTCAGATGGTTCTGTCTGCTTGGCGTTCTTGGCGTCTTGGCGGTTCAATATCGGATCCGGGGCCAGCGGACGGGCTTGACAAACAGAG
>DDXO01000004.1 GCA_002347155.1 Caldifarciminota bacterium UBA2258 | reverse complement strand
TTCCGGAAAAGCGGGAGCTGTGCTCCCGCACTCCACGATGTCCTGACGCATCAGGCGTTCAGCGTACTACGTACTGCCTGTTCAGAAAGCGGCCCGACTGCGCCGCAGTACTCGAAATCAGCAGCCAGCAGCTCGTCCAGCAGGCTCTCGACGTCCGGGCGAGTCAGCCGGTTGTATGCCTCCACCGTCTCATCGACCGTCACTAACCGGCCCAGGAGCTGCCACGCCCGGGCCAGGCGCATCATCCGCGTGCTCATCCCCTCGAGCGCCAGGAGCACCGAACTCTTGGTCATGTTCCGCGCCCGCTCGAACTCCTCGTCGGTCAGCCGGTCGCGGCGCAGGCGCGCGAACTCCTCACGCAGAGCGGCAACGCACCGCGCCAGCTTCCGGTGGTCGGTGACGAGGTAGACGCCGAGCAGCCCGGAATCCGAATACTGCTCGGCGAAGCTGCCCACCGAATATACCAGAGCCTCCTGCTCGCGCAAGCGCTGAAAAAGCCTGGACGATACGCCGCCCCCGAGCGCCATGTTCAGCACGGCCAGCGCGTGGCGCCGCGGGTCGGAGTAGGTAAGTGCCGGCTTCGCCAGGCACAGATAGACCTGGGACAGCTCGTTCTTCGTCTCCACCAGTACTCCTGGCTGCGTCCGGGCGGCCGGGGTCCGGGCCGGCGGCCGGCAGGCCGGGCGGGTGTCGAGCAACGATGCCAGCGAGTCAGCCAGCCGCTCATGCTCGACATCGCCCACGGCCACCGCGACCCCGCAGGCCGGACCGTAGCAGCCCAGGTACCGCTTGCGCAGGTCCTCATCCGACAGCCGGTTGACCGAGTCAATGCTGCCGAGAATCTGCCGGCCCATGCCGTGGTCGCCGTACAGCGCACGGAAGAGCAGGTTCAGCGCGATGGTATCCGGGTCCTCCCGGCTGGTGCGGATTTCCTCGGAGATGACCTCCTTCTCCTTGACTAACTCCTCGGACCGGAACGCGGGCCCGGTCACGGTTTCGGCCATCAACGCGGTAACCGGCCCGAACTGGTCGCCGGGGAGCCGGCCGTAGAAGCAGGTTGTCTCCTTGTCCGTGAACGCATTCAGCTCGGCGCCGTGCGATTCGGCCGCGATGTTGATGGCGATCACATCCTTGTCTTTGGTGCCGCGGAAGACCATGTGCTCGATCATGTGCGCGATTCCGCCGCTGTCCGGCGGGTCGTCACGACCGCCGGTGAGGAAGCTCAAACCCAGCGCCACCGAGCGGATGTGCGGTATCCGCTCGGAAATCACGACGAGGCCGGATGGCAATGTGGTCATTTGGATACCGTTAGTCACGCTGTTGTCCTTTGGCATGAGGAAGTGCCAGCGACAAAGCAAAGGGCAAGTCCCAAGTCAGAAGTCCCAAGTCCGGACTTTGCCATTTCCACTTCATCCTTTGTCCTTACGACCTTGTCCTTTCCTAAAGAGACAGGGGCCGAAGCGCCGGTGCGGTTCGACCCCTATCCGTTCTCAGCCTATCCGGCTCAGCGCCTCGGGCGTCGGTCGTCGCGGCCACGGTGCGGCGGCCCGCCGCGTCGCGGCGGCCGCGATGCAATGCCGGTATCATCGGAGGGTGGTATCTCGCCGCGCTCTTCCATCGCCTTTCTCCGCGACAGGTTCACGCGACCCATGTCATCGATCTCCACGACCTTGACCCATACCTTGTCGCCCTCGCGCACTGCATCCTCGACTCGGTTGTACCGCTCCGGCCCGAGCTGGGAGATATGGACCAGCCCTTCCTTGCCGGGCAGGACCTCGACGAAAGCGCCGAAGTTCATCAGGCGGGTTACGGTTCCCTCGTAGGTCTTGCCGACCTCGACCTCGGCCACCAGCGACTCCACCCACTCCTTGGCCGCGTTCAGCGCGTCGACCTTGTTGGAAGCGATGGTCACCGTGCCGTCGTCCTCGATGTCGATGGTCGCGCCGGTTTCCTCGGTGATCTTCCGGATCATCTTGCCGCCGGGCCCGATGACCGTGCCGATCTTCTCCTTGTCAATCACGATGGAGACGATGCGCGGCGCGTACTTCGAGAGGTCGGGCCGCGGCTTATCGATGACCTTGTCCATGATGTCCAGCACGGACATCCGCGCGGTCGTGGCCTTACGGATGCCCTCGGCGAGCACGCTGTAAGGCACGCCCGGCAGCTTCAGGTCGAGCTGAATCGCGGTGATGCCCTTGCGGGTGCCCGCGACCTTGAAGTCCATGTAACCGTAGTGGTCCTCATCACCCATAATGTCGGTGACGATGCGGTACTTCGCGCCCTTCGCGATGTCGCCGTCGGTAATCAGGCCCATCGCCATTCCGGCGACCGCGGCCTTCACCGGCACGCCCGCGTCCATCAGGGACAGCGAACCGGCGCACACCGACGCCATCGACGAGCTGCCGTTCGACTCAAGGATGTCGGAGACGATGCGGACCGTGTACGGGAAATCATCGTCCTTCGGGATTACCGCTTCGAGCCCGCGCTCGGCCAGGTCGCCGTGGCCGATTTCCCGGCGGCCCGGGCCGCGCAGGAACTTCACCTCGCCGACCGAGAACGGCGGGAAGTTGTAGTGGAGCATGTAAGACTTCCGCTCCTCCACCTCCAGCTCGACGTCGTCGATGACCTGCTCGTCCTGCCTGGTGCCGAGCGTAGTCGCGGCGAGAGACTGGGTCTGGCCGCGGGTGAAGAGAGCCGAACCGTGCGCCCGGGGCAGAACCCCGACCGCGCAGTCAATCTGCCTGACCTCGGTCTCATTACGGCCGTCCAGGCGCACGCCGGTCTCAAGCACCCGTCGCCGCATGTCCTCGCCGAACATCTCGTCCAGCGTCTCCTTTATCATCTTGTCGGAACCCGGGAACTTCTCGGCCAGCCCGGCGATGACCGACCGTTGCAGGGCACTGCGGGCGG
Source organism: Caldifarciminota bacterium UBA2258 (assembly GCA_002347155.1). Lineage (GTDB taxonomy): Bacteria > Hydrothermota > Tepidihabitantia > Tepidihabitantales > Tepidihabitantaceae > UBA2258. The sequence goes on along the minus strand of DDXO01000004.1, from coordinate 50,135 downwards.
TGCCCCGGGCCAGCTTGTCCACCGTGTCGTTCGCGGCTTTCACCCCGTCGGCGGCGACGCGGCGAATCTCGGCCTCGAGCTCGGGCGGAACGTTCGGCTTGTCGTTCACCAGCTTCGGCTTGCCCACGAGCGCCCGCAGTTCATGCTGCAGGTCAATCGTCTGCTTGATGACCGGTTGGGCCAGCTCCCAGCCCTTGTCGATGTCCTCGGGGGACACCTCGCGGGCCTGGCCGGCGATCGTCATCACCTGGTCGCCGATGCCGACGTACAGCATCCACATATCGGCCTCGGGTTCCCTGGTCATCGGCGGGTTCAGAACGAACTCGCCGTTGATCTTGCCGACCCGGCACGCGCCAATCGGCCCCTGGAACGGGATGTCCGAAATGTGCAGCGCCGCCGACGCCGCGACCAGGCCGAGGAACTCGCTCTCGTTCTCAAGGTCGGTCGAAAGCAGGTACTCGACTATCTGCGTGTCGGCGCGGAAGTTCGCCGGGAAAAGCGGCCGGATGGGCCGGTCAATCAGCCGGCACGTCAGGGTTTCCTTATCGCGGGGCTTGCCCTCGCGCTTAAAGAACCCGCCCGGGATCTTCCCCGCGGCATAGGCCAGCACGCGGTAGTCAACTATCATGGGAAAATAGTCCAGGTAGTCCTTGGGCGGTTCCTTGGCATAGACCGCGCTGGCGAGGATAACGGTATCGCCGTAGCGGGCGAGCAGGCCGCCGTCCGACTGCCGGGCGACCAGACCATGCTCAAATGACAGTGTGCGTCCGCACACGTCCTTCTCGACTCTATTTATCTTACTCATATAAATTTGTCCGGTGGTCAGTTGACCGCTAGCCGCGCAGCTTCAGGTCGGCTACGATTCTCTCGTACCGGGGCTTGTGATGCTTGGCGAGATAATCAAGATGGCACCGCCGCTCGTTCACGAGCTTGATCAGCCCGCGGCGCGAGTGCTTGTCCTTCTTATGGATTTTCAGGTGGCCGGTCAGCATCCCGATTCTCTCGGTCAGGATTGCGACTTGCACCTCCGGAGACCCGGTGTCCTTCTCGTGGATCCGGTGGGCTCCGATAAGCTTATCTTTCGTTTCTTTCGTCAACGGCATTTCTTCTTTCCTCCAAATGATTTTCACTCATAAAATAGCCGATTCAGCACCAAAGTCAAATGACGCCCCGGCGACGGGACATGACCGAAACTCCCCCGGAGTTACGGGTCGTGTCCCAAGCGGCTCGGACGCGGGACATAACCCGATTCCGTCGAGGAATCGGAATTGTGTCCCAAATCCAGTTGCCGTTGTGCCCCGAGCCCTGATGTCCTCCCTCCGCCAGGCCTGCGCTGAACTCAGACATCACCCCCTGATATCGCCCCTCATCGCGCGAATCGCCTCCAGAGTCTCGGTACGAATCCTCCCGCAAGTCCCTCCGGCAGTCCTTCTGCAGATGACGTCGACAGTCGCGTCGCACGTCGCCTTCAGAGTCGCGCTTCGGGTGCATCTGAGAACCACGGCTCAAGTCCACTGGAGAATGCTCTTCTGAGTCCTCTTGCACACAGCGGCAGAAACCCCTCCGGAAGTCGTGTGGAGTGTCCATTTGCGAATCCCGGCCCGAACCGCCGTCAGAACCGTCCCGGGAACGGTTCCTGAGGCGATTCCCGAAGCCTGCTTTTCGGCTGGTTTCGCAGCCTAACATACTCTAATTATGAATCTTAGACGTAGACAGGCGGAAAATGGGTAGCGTCCCCATTTAGTGGGGGCTAGCGCGTGATGACGACCTTGCGGACGGCCGCGGCCGGTCTCCCGTCTTCGGTCTTCGGTCCTCTGACGAAATACACTCCCGGCGCCAGAGCGCGCACGTCATTCGCACCGGGCCTGAGGGTCATCACCCTCCGCCCATCAGCAGAGAAGAGTAGGCAGTCAGGAGCCAGCAACGAAGACAAAAACAGGACGCCGCGGACAACGGTCGGCGCGAAGCCCTGCGAAGGGGGCGTTTGTCCTTGCTCCTCGCTAACGCCTGGGGGGACCCAGCCACGGAACAGCCCGGCTGTTCTCGTGCCTGCGAGCAGCCTGTAGTTCGGCTGGTCGACGTCCATTGCGGTAACTGCGGAACTGAACAGCCCGCTGCTCCATTCGATCCAGCTACCACCTTCCCTTAGGTAGATGCCGCTGTCGGTGCCGGCGAGCACCCGCCAGTCTCCCGCGTAGGCATAGACAATCGCGTTCACGTGGGCAAGACCCGTGTACTGCCAGTTTAGGCCCGTGTCCGTGCTCTGAAATGCGCCCGCCGAGGTCCCGCAGCAGAACTCGTTTCCACATGACGGCCCGAACCTCAGACAGCTCACTGTGCCGTTCAATCCGGTCCCGACACGCTGCCACGTTCGTCCGGTGTCGCGGGTCATCAAGACAACGGCGCTGCCCGCGGAATCGCCGCCGACCAGCGCCCGGCCCGCCTGTAATGGACTGAACGCAATAGTCCTTCCAGTTCCGCCCGCACACAGCAGGGACTGGGCCCAATGGTCGCCGTGGTCGATTGAGACTAGGACCGCGAGTGAATCATCGCGCCGGCCGGTCGCCAGCACGAAGTCGCCGAAAACGGGTGAGACAGACACCGCTCGAGCAGAGTCAAACCAATCTCCTTTGAGGGTCCACGCTCTGCCGCAGTCTGTGCTGTAGTAGAGACCGGTGTCGGCCAGCGCCCAAACGTCGTTGGCGCTCGCTGCCAGGCTGGCGACGCGGTCCGAACCTGTGAAGCTCGCGCACCGACTCCAGGTGACTCCGTTATTCGTGGATCGGAACACACCGACGTCCCTAATCGCGGCACAGATGGACTGCGACGTTGCCGGACTCACGCTGAGCGAGGTGACGAAGGCCGTGTCCAGTGTGGCAACCGGGTCCCAGATTGCCGACTGGTACCTCCTTCTGAACACACCCCAGCCGTTTGTCGCCAAAGCTCCGCCGGCGGAGTCGGCGAAGGCCATGATGCAGTCAACGATTCCGCCGCTCGGAAGGTGGCTCATCGCGTGCCAATGTGCACCAGCATCCTCCGAGCTGTAGATGCCGTTGGTGACACCAACGCACACGACTTCCGGCTGCGGCGGCGAGCAGGCAAATGAATGGCCCTGGCTGATTCCCGAATTCCGCGTCCATGTTTCGCCGGCGTCGGTAGAACGACATACGCCGTACCAGGGCTGTGCCGCGAGCAGGACGCTGGTGTTGAGCGGGTTCACGTAGAGAAACCTGACTCGCCCAAGCACCGGCACGTCCTGCGCTGGCGGGCTGCAAATCGTGCCCGAGTCGGCACTCGCCGACGATGGCAGGTCGTAAGCCGCCCAGGTCGCGCCTTTGTCGGTACTCTTGTACACGACAGCCCGGCCGGCAATCGAACCTCCGCAGTAGAGGGTGCTGTCGCGAGTCGGGTCAAGAGCGATGGAATGGGCGGAACTGCGCGGAGTGGTGTCACAGACGCGCATCGTCCACGTCGCACCCGCGTCGGTGCTGACCGCGACTGACGCCCGACCGCGAATGCTCGCGTCCGAGTATCCCGCGAGCCAGACTTCACTCGAATCGCTTGGATTGAACCCGAGGTTGAGCCAGACCGAACCGTCAGGTGTCGTCAGTTTTGTCCAGGTACGACCTCGGTCGGTGCTCTTGAAAACGTCCCCGGCGGCAGCATAGAGAATGGTGTCGCTGCCATGCTCGAACACGATTGCGAACGGCCGGAATGTCAGTAGGTCAGCGGTAGTTGACCAGTTTGAGCCCCGGTCGGCGGTGGAGTACAGGACGGCGGTGGTTCCCTTCGAGACCGCCACCACGGCGACCTGCGGGTTAACCGACGATATCGTCCCGCAAAGAACCGGGAACAGCTCAGGCCCGACCGGGCTCCAGATTTGCCCCGCGGCCGTAGCCGCCCCAATCGTGACAAGAAGGAAGCCAACCAGCGCCCTGCGCATACGTCCAGCTTACTCCTTTCCGGCCGCGTGTCAATCCAATGGAGACCAACCTCGGAACCGGTAGTCAAGCGACCACGAAGAGAACGAAGCAGGCGCAGACGCCGTTGGAATCGTACTCTCGCGCGTCTCCGTGGCTCCAATGCCGGTTCCGGGTCACCGGTCCCGACTCGGGATTCCCGCGCGCCCGGCCGGCCGTTCCCGACGCGGTGCAAATGCTTTGTTGACAGGAACATGAGGCAATGTAAGATGGAGGTGGTGCTCCAGCCTTCAGGTTGCCACTGGGTCGTGTTCGCTGCGCGTCGTGCGGCGCGTCGCGACCCAACACTTGTATGCATGACGGCCACAACGGCCGCTGCTGATGCTCGACAGAGGCGGGCTCAGGGGTCGCTTCCCTTGACACCCGATTTCGTGAAACCTATAATACCCGCACCATGAAAAAAGGAGGAAGAATGCGTACAAAGCACTATGCTTTTGCCGCAGCTTCAGCTGTTCTCTTGGTCCTGGTCCTCGCCACCCCAACGCTGGCCGCCCAGGGCAACAACAAACCCTGCCTGTGCAAACCGATGATTACACCCATGTCGGGCACGGCGAGAAACGTGTACGTTGCCACGGTCACATATAGTGACCCGGACGGCGACGCTGCCGCCAAGGTGGAAGTCTACATCAACAACGTCCCCTACCCGATGAAGCGCCTCGGTCGGGGTACTGCTGCCAAGGCCATGTATCGGGCCCGGCTGTCTCTTCCTCCCGGCGAACACACGTATTACTTCTACGCCGAGGACGCGCGCGGCGAGAGCGAGCGCTTCCCGCGTTACGGGGCGTACAACGGCCCGTTCGTCGGCGCCAAGAAGCCGATGAACCGCCTGCCGCTGCTGACCAAGGGCGGCGTCTATTTCGATTACGGCTCGGACCAGAACATCTACACCTACACGGTTCACTACAAGGACACGGACTGCCCGCCGTCGCCCAAGGTCCAGGTGGTCGTCGATGGCATCGTCCACGACATGAAACTACATAGCGGCAAGCCCAACGACGGCGTCTACCACTACCAGACAAGGCTGCCGGAAGGTCCCCACGCGTACTACTTCATGGCCAAGGACCGCAACGGCGACTGCGTGAATCTGCCGACCGCGGGCTTCCTCCGCGGCCCGGAAGTGATAGCCATGCCGAACTCGCCGCCGACGCTTATCGACCAGCGGCTTGAGCCGGCCATCGGCGGAGTCACCGACCTCGCGGGCTTCCGGACGCGGTACCGCTTCTACGTGCACTACAATGACGTGGACGGCGACGATCCGCCGGTCGCACTCGTCTACATCGACAACTTCCCGCACGCGATGAAGCGAGTCCAGGGCAAACCGGCCAACGGCCTCTACGGCTTCACGACCGGCGAGTTCCTGAGCAACATGCACACTTACTACTACTACTTCGAAGACGGCAAGGGCGCCAGTCGCCGCCTGCCCGAAGTCGGTGTTTATCACGGCCCGGTCGTGACCCGGTAGCCGAAACCAGCGGCCGACAGGGAGGTTCGCATGGATTGGAGAAAAACCGCAGGGACGGCTTTGCTCGCGCTGGTAGTCGTCCTGTGCATGACCGGCTGCCCGTCCAAGCCGCCGGCCACCCCGGGCGCTCCGTGGGGGCCTGATTCGACCTGGACCTACTCCACTTATACGTGCAGTGTCGTAACCACAATCGCCAAGGGCAGCATCCGCTACATCATGGACTGGTCGGACGCCACCGACACCGGTGACATCGCCTACCCGTCGGGCGAAACCGCGGCAGTGACTCACGAGTGGGAGGCGGTCGGCACGTACGACGTCAAGGTGCAGGCGATCCGTGACGATGACCCGAAAAAGGCCTCCGATTTCTCGCCGGCCAAGTCCGTGAAGGTCAACCTGAACCAGCGACCCGTAGTTGACTCCGTGTTGATTCCGCCGGTCGCGGTCATGGGTGCCGAGACCAACATCACCGTCTACGGCCATGATGACGACGACGACAGCATCCGCGCCATCGTGAAGTGGCCGAGAGGCACCACGACCACCGAACTCACCCCTACGCCCTGCATGTTCACCGTCAGCAACGTTTTCACCAAGGTCGAAACCGCGGAAGTGGTTGTGTGGGTGCAGGACTGGAAGAAAGCCAAGTCGCTGCCGTTCACCGTCCGCATACCGGTCGGCAAAGAAGGCGGCGTCAAATGGCTTTGGCAGGACCCGGAAGAGGGCTCGATGTCGACCTCTGCGCTGGTCGCCAATGACGGCTCGGGCGAGGTCGTGATGAGCTTCTCCTGGGGCGACTGGACGTTCCGCGCCATCAGCGCCGACAAAGGCAAGTCCAAGCGGTCCGCCACTACATATTATCGGGAATATGACTTCTCCGGCGGCCCTGCCCTCTGCGCCGCCACCGGCCACGTCATTGTCGGCAGCTCCGAAGGCGAACTTTATGCGCTCAGGCTCTCCGACCTGAGAGCAGACTGGCGGTGGCCGAACGTAACGCCGGAGTCGCTCGAGCCGTTCATCGAGTTTGGCGCACCGGCAATCAGCGGTTCCGACATCTACGTCGGCCGCGACCAGGACCTCGACAGCCTGTACCGGATCTACAAGTTCACGGACCTCGGCACGTCGGTCACAAAGGCCGCCGATTACTCACTGGGGACCAGCCAGGGCGTAGTCGACGCGCCGGCAATAGACGCGGACGGCAGCGTCTACTTCGGCACCGACTCGGGCTATCTAATCAAGATGGATGCGAACCTCGCCTCGCCGTTGTGGAAGCGCCATCTGGTCCCGATTGGCGAGGTCCATGGACCGATAATCGGCAGCGACGGCACGGTCTACTGCGGGACCGACTCGGCCGTGCATGCCATCACACCGGACGGCAACGACAAATGGGCCGCGCCGCTCGTACTCGAGGGCGTCGGCGCAGCCCGGATGGCGCTCGGCCAGTCCGCGCTCTTCGTGGGTACGGAGTTGGGCACGGCCTATTCCATCAACCCGGCGACCGGCGGCGTGAACTGGAGCTTCCACGATAGCCTTGGGTCATTCACCACCACGCCCATCGTCGCGGCCAACGGCTACGTCTACTTCCAGAACGACAACGACATACTCTTCTGCCTGAACCAGGCTGACGGCAGCAAGGTCTGGGCCTGCGACTGCAACTACTACCTGCCCGGCGGTGGACGCAGCGGCAACCCGCGGCGGCCAAAGCCGCTGGGTCTGCTGGACTACGACCCGAACCCATCCATCACCAACACCGGTGACATCATCGTGGTCGGCCAGGGCGCGCTCTTCTGCGTGGCTGGCTACAGCGACGGCCCGCTCGACGCGACGGCGCCGTGGCCCAAGTGGCAGAAGGACCACTACAACACCGGCAAGAAGTAGCCAGGGAACATCCTGGATCGCGACGGGCCCTCATCCGAGGGCCCGTCCTGCTTGCGGAACGAGCTTGATGGCAACGCCCTCCTCCCTCATGCCTTCTGGCTTTCGCGCAGCGTTTGACAGAGGCGGATTCCCGGCTATCCTTGTCCCTTGCCCGCAGGGGTCGAACGCGCCTCAAACAACCGGTCCGCGACCCGCTGCGGTAAGGCAGTACACTAGCAATGGAGGAAACATGAAGTCCAGTCGGTTCCTTCCGATTCTCCTCATCGCGCTGGCCGCGCTGCTGGTCGGCGCCTGCGGCAAGGCACCGCTGGTGCCGGATGCCCCGAAGGGCCCGACCCAGTGGCTGCCCGACATCGCCGGAGCCTGCACGACCTCCACAACCGACCCGTCCGGCGTTCAGGTGTCGTACCAGTTCGACTGGGGCGACGGCACCAAGTCCGAGTGGTCGCAGTTCATTGACGGCGGAGTCCCTTATTCGGACACGCACTCCTACAGCCGGTTCGGTTCGTACGCCATCAAAGTCCGGGCCAAGAACAGCAAGAAGGCATCGGCCTGGTCCGCAGCGTTGGGCATCAACGTCGTGGCCGAAGGCCACGTCGCGTGGTCTACCGGCTTCACTGACCCCTTCGAGCCCGAAGACCCGGACTCCGCGGAGTTCAACGTCAACTCGTTCGCCATCGGGCCCGACAACACCGCCTACATCACCAGCGCGATAGTCGGCGCGGTCATTGCCTTCCGGCCGTCGGGCGCCGTGAAGTGGGCGTTCTACACACAAGACCCGTACGCCGACGAATTCCATTCCGCACCCGTAGTCGCCGACGACGGCACCATCCTCGTCGGCTGTGTGAACGAGTTCATCTATGCGCTCGATGCCAACGGCGCCGTCAAATGGCGCGACTCTGTCGGCAGCTCGGTGAGTGCCACCGGAGCGCTCGGGGCCGACGGCACAGCCTACTTCCATACCGAGGACTCCATGCTCATCGCCCTGCGCTCAAATGGCTCGAGGGCCTGGGAGTTCTTCACCGGAGGCGGCAGCGCAGCTCCGGTCGTCGGGGCCGACGGCACCGTCTACGCCGTGAACCAGGACGGCATGGTCTATGCCGTCAACCCCGACGACGGGCGTCAGAAGTGGGCCACTAACCTCCTCGTGCCGGTAATCCAGGCCCCGGCCATCAACCCGACCCGGGACACGATGTACGTAATGACCGAAACCGGTCTGCTGCAGTCCCTCGACGTGACGACCGGTGCTACCGGCTGGTCACTCTCTGTCGGAGAGGAGGCGTCCGGGCCGGTGATTGGCCCGGACGGCAGCATCTACGTCAGCGCCAGCGGCAGGTTGTTGAAACTCAGCCCCCAGCTCGACTCGCTCTGGGCTTTTGTAACGCCCATGGGCGGCGTGCTTTCGACGCCGGCGGTCACCGCTGACGGCTACGTCTACGTGCTGGCCGTGGCCGGCAAGAAACGGCTCGCCATGCAGGAGGCGGACACGCTCTACGCAGTCAATCCGGACGGCAGCCGGCGCTGGGCTTGCAGGCTCGGCGAAGGCCTGTCCGACCCGGAGTACGCGCTGTCCGCGCCCAAGATTGATGCCGGCGGGTACATCTACGTCGGCAGCGGCAACCGGGCATGGTGTGTGGCCGGCATCAGTCTCCCGGCCCAGTCAATCTGGCCGATGTTCCAGCGCGACGCCCGGAACACGGGCCGGGCAAGATAGTGAATGATGAAGTACGAAGCCCGAATGTCGAATGAAACCCGAATGCGGGGAAATGCGCACTCGGCCTCTGGATGTGACCATTGAATCGTCATTCGGACTTCGAGTTTTGGGCTTAGCCTGATGTTCGCACCTGTTCCGCGTCAGCCCGACCATAGGGAAATCGAGCCGCGCATCCTCAAGTTCTGGGCTGAGCGCGGCATCTTCGGCAAGCTCGTCGAGCATAACCGGGGCAGGCCGAAATTCCGATTCCTCGACGGCCCGATCACCGCCAACAACCCGATGGGCGTACATCATGCCTGGGGACGGACGTACAAGGACCTGTTCCAGCGCTACCACGCCATGCTCGGCGAGGACCAGCGCTACCAGAATGGCTTCGACTGCCAGGGACTCTGGGTCGAGGTCGAGGTCGAAAAGGAACTCGGGTTCAAGTCGAAGCGCGACATCGAGGCGTTCGGAGTTGACCGGTTTGTCGAGAAGTGCAAGGAACGGGTACTGAAGTACTCGCAGGTCCAGACCGGGCAGTCCATCCGGCTCGGCCAGTGGATGGACTGGGGCGACTCCTACTACACGATGTCCGAGGAAAACAACTACTCCATCTGGCACTTCCTGAAGAAGTGCCACGAGCGTGGCCTCATCTACGAAGGCACCGACGTCATGCCCTGGTGCTCGCGCTGCGGGACCGCCATCTCCGACCAGGAGATTGCCACCGAAGGCTACCGGGAGCTGACCCACAAGGCGGTCTTCTTCCGCCTGCCGGTACTTCGTCCTTCGGACCTCGGACTTCGTCCTTCCAATGAGTACCTCCTCGTCTGGACCACGACGCCGTGGACCCTCACCTCGAACGTTGCCGCGGCGGTCCACCCCGAACTCGACTATGTTCGCGCGCGCAAGGGCGAAGATACCTACATCCTTGCCAGGCCGCTCCTTCAGACTCTCGGCAGGGACGCCACGGTCGTCGAAGAACTGAAGGGCGAGAAACTCGTCGGTCTGCGCTACCAGGGCCCGTTTGACGAACTCACACCCCAGCAGGGCGTCGAGCACCGCGTCGTGCCGTGGGACGAGGTGAGCGCGGCGGAAGGGACCGGCATCGTCCACATCGCGCCGGGCTGCGGCAAAGAGGACTTCCTGCTCGGCAAGGAACACGGCCTGGCAGTCATCGCTCCGCTCAATGAAGACGGGACCTTCACCGACGCCTATGGCTGGCTCAAGGGCATGGACGCGCAGGCCGCTGCCCAGTCGGTCTTCGACAGCCTGGAGAAGAAGGGCCTGCTGTTCAGAATCGAGGACTACACCCACCGCTACCCGGTTTGCTGGCGCTGCGGCCAGGAACTCGTCTTCCGCTTGGTCGATGAGTGGTTCATCGCGATGGATTCCCTGCGCGAGGAGATAAAGGAATCGGCGCGGCAGGTGCGCTGGATTCCCGAGTTCGGCCTTGCCCGCGAGCTCGACTGGCTGAGCAACATGTCCGACTGGTGCATCTCGAAGAAACGCTACTGGGGACTTGCCCTGCCCATCTTCCGCTGCGAGTGCGGCTGGTTCGACGTGATCGGCTCGCGCGAGGAGTTGAGGTCGCGGGTCGTGTCCGGCTGGGAGAGATTCGATGGTCAAACGCCCCACCGGCCCTGGGTCGACTTGGTACGCATCAAGTGCGGCAAGTGCGGCAAGCCGGTTGCACGCATCAAGGACGTGGGCAACCCCTGGCTCGACGCCGGCATCGTGCCGTTCTCGACAACTCACTACCTCACCGACCATTCCTACTGGCAGGAGTGGTTTCCCTTCGAGTTCATCACCGAGAGCTTCCCGGGCCAGTTCCGCAACTGGTTCTACTCCATCCTCGCCATGTCCACGGTGCTGGAGAAGTGCTCGCCGTTCAAGACCATCCTCGGTTACGCTACGATGAAGGGCGCCGACGGCCGGGACATGCACAAATCGTGGGGCAATGCCATCGACACCGACGAGGCCTTCGACAAGATGGGCGCGGATGTGATGCGCTGGGTTTTCTGCCGCCAGAACCCGGCTCAGAACCTGAACTTCGGTTACGCGCTGGGCGACGATGTGCGCCGCAAGTTCCTGACGCTCTGGAATGTATACAGCTTCTTCGTCACCTACGCTAACATCGACAAGTGGACTCCGGAAATGGCTGGTGGCGAACCTCGAATGTCGAATTCCGGAGCAGTCGGCAATCGGCATTCGTCACTCGACAATCTTCTGGACCGCTGGATTCTCTCCCGCCTCAACTCGCTGGTGAAACTGATCCGCGAGCGGCTTGACGACTATGACCCGGCCTCGGCCCCACGCGCGGTCGAGGAGTTCATCGACGACCTGTCGGTCTGGTATGTGCGCCGCAGCCGGCGCCGGTTCTGGAAGCCTGCCCTGAGCGGAGTCGAAGGGTCGGCTTCAGATACCGAAAAGCAGGCCGCCTACCGCACTCTGTACGACTGCCTTGTCACGCTCGCGAAAGTCATCGCACCGTTCATGCCCTTCGTCGCCGAAGAACTGTTTCAGAACCTCGCCCGGCCGGGGGACATGACCGGATCGTCCGACAATCCGGATCGTGTCCCGACCCCCGAGTCGGTTCATCTCACCGCCTACCCGGAACCGGACGCATTGCTCATCGACCCTGCGCTGGAAAAAGAGGTGAGCCTCGTGCGCGCAGTCGTGTCGCTGGGCCGGGCCGCGCGTGAGAAGTCGAAACTCAAGGTACGCCAGCCGCTGCAGTCGGTCCTTGTCCGCCTGAACGAACCGGGCGACAAGGACGCCCTGCTCCGCCATGCCGACACCATCAGGGAGGAGTTGAACGTCCACGACCTGCTGTTCAGCGACAGGGACGCGCAGTTCCCGGCCGACTACGCGGTCGAAGAAGACCCGGAGCATGCCGTAGGCGTCTGCACGAGGCTGACTGCGGAACTGGAGAACGAGGGCCTTGCCCGGGAGCTTGTCCACAAGGTCCAAGGCCTGCGCAAGGCGGCCGGGTTCGAAGTCACCGACCGCATCCGGCTCCACTACCAGTCATCGCCGCGCCTGGCAGCGGCGGTCCGGGCGTTCGAAGACTACATCCGCCGCGAGACCCTGGCCGTGGCGGTGTCCGACGACGCGCTGGCCGAGCCAGATATTCGGGAAAGCGCCAAGGTGAACCGGGAGCCGGCCGACCTGGCGCTCAAGAGAGTGAGGGAGTGATGAACAAACGCGATATGCGCAAGTACGAACGGGCTCTGTTGGCCGAGAAGCAGCGGGTCTTGAAGCAGGGCCGCGTGACCGACGAAGTCATGGACGCAGCCTGCCCGGACGTAACCGGCGACCTTTCCAGCCACCGCAGCTACACGGCAGACCAAGGCACTGAAAACTACCAGCGCGAGATGGCCTCGCGCTTCAAGACCATCGAGACCGACACGCTGCGTCAGATTGAGGACGCCCTGAAGCGGATTGCCGACGGCACGTTTGGGATTTGTGTGTCCTGCGGCGAACCGGTGCCCAAGGCCCGGCTCGAGGTCGTGCCGCATGCCCGGTTCTGCATGAAGTGCCTGAAGAAGCGCCCGCGCTGAGCCCCCTAGCTAGTTCCTCGTTCTTGGTTCCTGGTTCTTCGTTCTTCGCTCTTCGCTCTTCCTCCCTTTGCCAATTTCCCTTTCCCCTTCCCCTTTATCATTGCCCCTTGTGACTTCGTCGTTTGCCACGCGCAACCTGAAGCTAGTCGTCGAGTTTGACGGCACCAAGTACGCGGGCTGGCAGTACCAGCCCCGCCATCAGACCATTCAGGGCGAACTCGAGTCCGCGCTCGCGAAGATCCTCCAGAAGAAGGTCACAGTCTACGGATGCGGCCGTACCGATGCCGGCGTATCAGCTCGAGCCTACGTCGCGAACTTCCACGCCGAGGGACATGACCGAATTGTCGGACAATTCGGATCGTGTCCCAAGGCGCTCGACCGCCTGAAGCTCGCGCTCAATCACTTCCTGCCCGAAGACATCCTGGTCACGTCGGTCGAAGAGACGAAGCCGGGATTCCATGCCCGCCACAGCGCCCTCGGCAAGACCTACGTCTATCGTATTGTACGTCGGAGGTCTCCCCTGCGCCGGAGGCACGCATGGGAGTTCTGGTTCAAGCTGGACGTTGAGAAGATGCGCAAGGCGGCGCGCCTGTTCGAGGGTACGAGAGACTTCCGGGCGTTCTGTCAGACCAGGGACCTGGATGGCACCTGCCACGTCCGTCGCGTCCGGGTCCTGGCGAGGGACATGACCGCGCTGTCAGACAGGGGCCGCCGCGGCCAATTGTCCTGCAATTCGGATCGTGTCCCGGTCCCGGAAGATGAAGTTCTGGTAGTAGTCGAGGGCGACCGTTTCCTGTACAAGATGGTCAGGAGAATCGTCGGCGCTCTCGTCGCCTGCGGCTCAGGCCGGCTCACGCAGAAAGACATCCGCGCCGCGCTCGCGGGCAGGCCGTATCAACCCTTCCAGACTGCGCCCGCCCAGGGTCTGCTGCTCGACTCAGTCGACTACTAGCCCCGGCCCCACCGGCGTCCGCGGCCTTGGTGCAGCTTGACGACATGACAAACGTCCCCGGTCTACTTCAGGAGTAATCGCCGGCTGAGCTCCATGACTGAGGATGGCCGTCTCTGTCGTCCGCTTGACTTCCGTTCCACCCCGGCTATGTTATTGACGATGAACATGGATGTCCGCCCGGCCTTGACGCGCTCCGGAGTGGAATAAATATCGTGTCCCCGAAATCCCGTGGATGAAAGACGGCAGGAACGGGGAACACGACTTCCGATAAGTGCTGAATTCTCGGTGGGTTAAACCCGTCCCCGCGAGATTCCGCAGCGGCTTGACGCAAACCGGGTCACCTGCTTAAACTGACGTGTGGTTTCGCGAAGATTGGTTTCCGTCGATGGCGTCGGCGAGCGCGCTACGGATGCCGCAGTCCGGCGCTGCCCACGTGCGGCCGCAGAGCGACATGACTTCACCACGTCAATCGTTGACCACAGGTCGGGACTGGGTAGCTTGACTCTATGAACAACACCGTTTTTTCGCGCTCAGGGGTAGGGGAAGGTCCGTCCGTGCGAAAGGCCGCACGGCTGCTCCTTCTGGTTGCCTGCTTCATGCTTACGTCCTGTTCGCTGTGCCACGGCCCGAATGCTCGCGTTGATATCGAGTGCATCACGCCTTCAGACTCGCTGTCGTACGACCCTTGGATCGCCTGCGACGCCAGCGGGCACGTGGTGCTGGCATGGACCCGGAACGTAGGCGGCAGAGAGGACGTGTGGTACGTGGAGAAGGACTCGGGAGGTGACTGGAGCCAGCCGGCAAACCTGTCCCGGTCCGGAGGTGAGTGGGGTTCGCGATGCGTGTCGCTGTGCTACGACCGAAGCGGCACTCTACACGCGGCGTGGTCTCAGTCGGTGGGCATTGCCTGGGTCATCTTCTACACGCGGCGCGAGCCGAACGGCAGTTGGGCGGTTCCCGAGACGATAGTGCACGGTGTCGCGGTGGTTCCTAGCATCGGCGTGGACTCATCCGGCTCCGTGCATCTCCTGTTTGAGGACATCGGGTATGGCTTCAACCCGTGCTACGTCCGTCGACACCCAACAGCGGGATGGGGGAAGGTATCCGTACTTCGCGACAAGTACCGGTCCCTGAACGCCGCTCTCGGCGTGCGGCCGGATGGACGCTGCATCGTCGTCTACGACGACAAGGACTCGGCACGGACCTATTGGCAGTCCTGTCGTGGCGACACGTGGACTTCGCCAACGCTGTTGGACTCAATAACGCGCTGGCCCAGTTCCTTCGCCATGGTAGCCCAAGGTGGTACGGTCTACTTCGCGGAGAATGGGGGCCGCAACCAGATGTGGATTTGGACGTATCGCGATGAGACAGGATGGATAGGGCCGGACAGTCTGTGTCCTCAGAGTCACGCCCCAGGCATGATCAGCCTAGCGGCACTGGACGACTCGGGCCTAGTAGTTGGGTGGAAGCAAGCCAGTACCTCCAAGCTTAGGGTGGCGCGCAGGACGTCGAGGTGGTCGATTCCGGTTGAAGCGACGGGAGCGGATTCTACGCATCCGACTTGGCGCACGAGCCTGGCCGTTGCTCCGGACGGACTGGTTCATCTCACGTGGGGTAGTTACCCGGCTGACCACTCCAAGATCTATTACACAAGCGTGCGGATGGAGTGAACAACAAGGAGGAACCCAGAGCACAAACGTCCGAGTTCGTCTTAGGGCAGAATAACAGTGAACAGGAGGAATCCATGACTGGCGAGAGAACTCACCGACTGGGCATGGCGGCCCTGGTGTTGTTGACCATTGCGGGGTCCGCCGGGGCGTATCCGGGAATCGAACACGCCCTGCTGGCGCTGAAGTCATTCAGCGCCTGGCAGGAGTTCGACCCCTCGTTCTATGATGCACTAACCGCCCAGCCGACGCCGGGTACACAAGCCGCGTTGGACCGCTACATGTGCGTCAAGTTTTACCTTGTCGGCGCGATGATCCCCGACCTGTTTGAGCCTGGGGTGCCGGGGGCGCCGGCGCTGAGCCGTGGGATAATCGAGAAGCTCTACCTTGCGAAGGACTTCCTGACGGGCCCGATCAAGATCTCGGACGACGCCAAGAGCCAGGTGGCCGAAGCCGACGAGTTTGTCTGGCATGACGACCGTCGTCCGAACAATGATCACCCGGCGCTCTACAGAATGGCTCTGATAGGGAAACAGGGACACTTCCCATATTTCCAAATTCCCAATCTTCCCTATAACATAGGATAAATCGGGACACTTTAGTCGGGATGATGCATGCGAACCTCGGTCCGGTTCTACCGTCTCGACACATCGGGATTCCGGTCGGTGAAGAAGGTGGTGGTGGCAAGGTAGCGGGAAGAGGTTGGCTTCGCCCCTGTAGGAACAGTGGAGGCTGAGGTTAAGGTCGAGGTAGAGACCGGAACCAGAACGCAGGCAACCAGGGGACGGGCGAGAATCCGCCCTTTGCTCAATGGAACTGGGCAGATGGCAGTCATCCCCGGGAGAGGACTGCACGCGTCGGCCGAGTTTGGACGGAGTGTTCTGCAGCGGGAAACGGAAATGCGAGTTCTGACCCGAGGGTGTTAGCCAAATCTGCTAACATCCAGCCGACACTCGTCCCGTAACTCACTCCAAGTCAAGGCACAACGGGTAGGATTCGGGTGAAATCACATGTTCCCACCGGCAGCTAACAGGGGTATGCCCGGGGCTTGCCCCCGGACTGTTCCCGGGATTGACCCGCTGTCCCTACCAAACACCTCGGTCGGGGTCTCGGTCCGGTCCTGAGTGGTGTTCGACCGGCCTCCAACCGAACAGCCACTGCCGCAGCCATCCGATGCTGTCATCTACGGACACCTCTTGCGTCCAGCAGCCGGGCCAAGTCCGGATGAGCTGGAACGACAGGCCTCGCAGCAACACCGTACACGAGACGCGGGCTTCGTAGCCCACTGAGTGGGGCGCTACCCATTTTCCGCCTGTCTGTATCTAAGGGGCCGCGAAGGACACTACTGACTCTCCGCCAGGGCTCTGACGCGGGGCCGTTGAAGACGTTGGTGCGGATGGCGGCAAGGACTTCCGGTTCCAGGCCGCGGTCAGTCGAGTTCGCCTTTGCGTTCCATGTCGGCGAACAGAACGATGACTGCCTGCTTCATTCTTGCGAACGGCTCAGGCGGAAGCCCGTGCTCGGATGCCCACGAGTCGAGCTTGGCCATCGCCTTGTCCCGCCAGACCGGCCGGGTCTTGCGCGTGCGCCGCAGCGCGCCGAACACCTTCCGGCTGTAGTTCCAGAGATGGACGGCCAGCGGGTCCTTGGCGCCCACGTGCAACTCGTTCAGGACGTCGTTCCACATCCGGTGCAGCCTGCGCTCCCAGCGGATTGCCCGGGCTACTCCCTTTGCCTCCCGCACGCGGCGGTCGTGCTGCTGTTCCGGTGTCTCGCGTTTGCCTGCCTTCGGTTTGTGGAATCGGTCGTACCATTCGACCCGCGCCTGCTTGAGCAGAGGCAGCCCGACCGCGGCTTCTGCGACCTGTTTCCTCGTCCGTTCTTCGGGAATCGGCGGGCGCTTCGTGTACGTGTCGATGATATCCTTGATTGCGCTCGCGTCCGCGCCGCAGGCGGCAAGGAAGTCCATGACCGAGTTGAACGTGAGCCCGGGCATGTAGCCTCGCTCGATCTGGCACACGTAGGACTTGCCTGATGGCCCGGGCCGGCCCATGCGCAAGGCCAGCTCGGTCTGGGTCAGCCCGGCTTGCAGACGGATTTGCCTGAGCCTTTCCCCTACTTCCTTCGGAAGCAGGGCCGCATCAGAATCGGTCGCCTTCGCTCCGGTGCCCATGCCAGAAGTTTAGCCAGGAGATACAGCTTCATCAAGCCCTGTAGCGCCCTAACTTCAGCCTTCACAGCCCCTTATTCAGCCTTTGCGAAACTCCCCTCCGCCGTCTCCCCCGCAGCAGTCCCAGTTGCCATCCACGTTGCTCTGTCCGTTGCTCTGTCCGTTGCTCTCCCCGTTGCTCAGACCGTTGTGGTCCGAATCGTTCTCTCCATTGCAGTCCCGGTTGCCCTCCCGATTGCTTGCCGGGTTGCATCCCCCGGTGCTCTCCGCGCTGCTCTGCCGGTTGCTCTACCGGTCGCTCTGACCATTGCGGTCTGAGTTGCCGTCCGCGTTGCTCTCCGCGTAGCTCTGACCGTTGCTCTGCCGATTGCCTGCAGAGTAGCTTCCCGAATTGCCCTCCAAGTTGCTCTGCCCGCTGCTTCCCCGGCTATTGCTACCGCTCTGCTCCCCGCCAGACGTTCTAACACGCTGCGTGGATGCCCAACCATCGCCACATAGTTAGACTCGTCCCGGACCAAGCCGGTTTGTCAGTCCGGAGGACCGAGAGCGGGCCGCGCGGCATCGGTCATTCAGGCATTGGGACTTGAACGGTCCGTCACAATTGGAAACTGCTCACTGCGCGCTGCCTGCGTAGCGCGCGGCCGCGTCATCAAGCGCCTGCTTCGGAGTCTTGGCCCCTAACATCGCCTGCTCGAGTTCCTCGACCAGCGCCTTGCGGCCGGCGAGCCACTTGAGCCCGCGCGGCTCGAAGACCGCGCAGTCCATCTGAGCGTACGCCGCGCGCAATCCGGGCGTCTTGGCCAAGCGCTCGACCATCCTGGGGTCCTCCAGCGACCGCCGGTGAATAGGCACATACCAGGTACCGAGCGACCATTCGACCTGCTGCTCCGGACTCGTGAACCACTTGATGAACGTCCACGCCGCGGCCTTCTGCGCTGACGTTGCCCGTCTGAACATGCCGATGTTCGTGCCGTAGACGATGGCCGCCGGCTTCGCCCACGTCGGAATCGGCGCCATCCCGACCGGGAACGACTCCTTGTCCACCACCGGTGCGCGCCAGGTCGAACTACCGGTCAGCGTCGCCATCCTGCCCACCAGGAAATCGTCCATCGGTGTCCTGCCGACGTCGGTGTTCTGGACATTGTCCCTGAGCACCATGTCCACCTGGAACTGCAGCGCCGCAACGCCTTCCGGACCGTTGAACAGAGGCTTGCCGTCCTCCCGTTCAAGGAACTCCGTCCCGCGCTGGAACAGCATCGACCCGAGTATCCAGATGTCGGTTCCGCCGGCCGCTCCCCAGGTTTCGATGTTGCCGGCCGCGTCCCGCTTCGTCAGTTTCATGGCAGCATCCCTGAAATCGGGCCAAGTCTTCGGGAACTCAGGATAGCCCGCAGCCGCGAACATCGGGACGCTGTAGTAGTAGACCGGCACGCTCTTGTTGAACGGCAGGGTCAGAAGTCTGCCGTCCCAGGTGTTGTTCTCAAGCAGTGCCGGGTAGATGTCGGCCAGGTCCTCGGCGCTGAGACCATCGGGGCCGCGAACGAAGCTGTCGAGATAGACCAGTTCCCCGCCCGCGTGCAGTTGTGTCGTCCAGTTCTCGTACTGCTGGGCGATGACGGGCGGGTTCTTCGCCGCGACCGCGCCCATCAGCTTCTGGGAGAGCGCGTCATAGTTGCCCATCCCGACGAGCTCGATGTGGATGTTCGCATGGGTGCTCTCGAACCGGTCCACCATCGTCTTGAGTGTCTTCTGCGATTCACCTCCCATCGCATGCCAGAACGTAACGGTCGTCTTCTGCGAGGCGGACTTGCAGCCAATCAGGAAGGCCAATGCCGAAACAAGAACCGTGATTCTCATTTTCATCATTCTATTCTAGGACTGTCGTGCGGGCAGTCAACGTCCCGGCTGGAACCGGAACGTCGTCTCCGCGATGCACGCCGAGCCGAACACGCCCACGCCTCCATCCAGGCGCATCAACTCATCTCCGCCCTGCCACCAACCCAGCGTGCTGTAGTCGTTGCAGTTCCGGTCGATTGCCCGAATCGCCAGCCTCACACGTTCGAGCGGCAGGCTGTCAACCTCCTGGGTCAGCGTGTCGTATTCAAAGATGAACGGGGATACGTACAGAGTATCGCACCGACCGGGCCGACTGGGCCCCGCCCAAGACACCCAGGCGCTGTCCGACCCGGCCTTGTACCACGCCTCGCTCTCCCCGAAGTATGCTGCCGCTCCGCGGCTTTCGCTCCACTTGAAGCCAATCCGCTGCACCCACACGGTCTCTCCCGGCCACGATTCGTAGAAGATGCTGTCGAACCCCAGCTCATATAGGCTGAAGGTATCCGGGACAGTGGTGGACCCGCGCACAACTGCTCCGGCGGGATAGGTCACGAGAAGTTGGTACGAGTCGCCGGGGACGATGCTCACCGGCTCAGCCCGGTAGAACCCGACCGGCCCGGGCAGCTCCCTCAACGTGACGACGGAATCGCGGTGAGTCACACTTGCCGCGACGCCCGCAGTCCCGTTCCAGCGACCGGAATCGGGAATGGAGTCGAAGTAGCCAAGCGTCATCCCGGCCATCATGGAAACGGTGTCGCGGCCCGTCCTGATGACGCAGTAAACGTTCGGCTCGGGCTTGTACTTGTCGACACCCTCATCGCACCCAAGTACGAGCACGAACAGACACGCAGCGGCGATGCGCGCCGGATTCGACGTCCTCACTTCGTCCTTCGTCCTTCGAGCTTCGTACTTCATCCTCGGTTAGAATCCTCCGCGGACGCCGAAGCTGGGCAGCGGAAACGGCAGGATTGATTCCGGCACGCGCACAATCCGGCCGTGCTCGTCGGTCTGGTAGTTGTACCAGAGCACGTTCTTCTGCGCGTAGGCGTTGATGACCTGGAAATAGAAGGCCCAATCGGCTCCGAACAGCCGGAACGCCTTCTCGACGCCAACATCCAGACGGTGGTAGGGCGGCAGCCGGTAGTTGCCCCGCCGGCCCCCGATTGGCACCCAGTAGTAGAACTGGTCTCCGTATCCCGGGAAACGCCCGTCGCCCTCACGAACGTACTGGTATTGCCCGATTGGCCCGGTGTAGGGAAACCCGCTTCGGAACAACCACTGCAGGTTGATACTCCAACCGCGGCCCAGCCGGGTCGTCCACGCCACGTTGAAGTTGTGCCGCGCGTCGAATACCGGGTAGAAGTTCGTGCTGTCGAAGGTCCGGCGCGTGAACGCAAGACTGTAGCCGACCCAGCTTCCCTTACGCCGCAACAGGAGTTCGCCGCCCGCGGCCCAGCCGGAACCGACGTTGAACCTCACCGTGTCGCCCGCGCCGGGCTCCTCCCCTATCCCGGGCAGCATCGAGCCGGTCTCAAGCAGGTTGTCCATCTGCTTGTAGTAGCCTTCCGCACTCAACTGCAAGTCGTCGCCGAACCACTTCTCGCTGCCCAGCACGTAGTGCACCGCCGACACCGGCCGGTACTTCTCGCTCGCAGGAATCCACTGCTGGAAGAAGGTCGCGGGTATCTTGGCGACCATCTCGTCCCGCGGAAACGGGATGCTCAAGTACTGATAGTAGAGCCCGTAGCCCGCGCTTACGGCCAGGTCTTCCCGGAGGAAGTACTTCGCGCTCACGCGCGGGGAAGCACGGAAGTATCCGCCGCCCGTGAAGTACTCGGTCCGCACTCCGGCGTTGATGAGCAACGGCCGCCATGGCCGCCACTTGTCGGCCGCGTACAGCGCGGCGTACCACGGCCGCTCGTGCAGATTCCAGAACACGACCGTGTCTGCGCCAAGGTAGTCACTCAGGTCGAACCGCCTCGCCTCCGCCCCGAACTTGAGAGTCTGGCCCGAGTCCACGAAGACCGTGAAGTCCTCTTTCAGCCCGGCGTCGCTCACCCGCATGGTCAGCTTCGATTCCGAAGTGTCCGCCGTGTCGCCCGGCCACGGGTACTCGAGTGCGGACATACTCACGCGGTTGCGGGCGTGCGTGAGCATCGTGGTGGCAAGAACCTGAGGTGAGAAGATGTGCCGCCACTTCGCGGCCAGCGTGTAGTTACCCCAGCGGAAATCCATCCGGCCGGTCGAGTCACTGATGTGGATGACGTCGTCGCCCGAGTACCCGCTCAGTGTCAGCCGGTCGTGCGCTGACAGGTCAAAGTTCACCTTCGCCTGCAGGTCATAGAAGTAGTACGGCAGGTAGACCCGGAACGTCGAATCGTCCACCAGCTTGTCAATCGTCCACGTCACCGCATCGATATAGGTCCGGCGCCCGGCAACAAGAAACGACCCTTTGGGCAGCGGCCCCTCGAACATCAGCTTGCTCGTCAGCAGCCCGAGGTCCCACCTGCCGGACAGCCGCTCCGAGTTGCCCTGCTTCATCTCCACGTCGAGTACCGACGACACCGCGCCGCCATACTCGGCCGGGAACGCGCCGGCGTGCAGCTCGGCATTGCTCACGGCGTCGAGATTAAAGGTCGAGAACAAACCGCCGATGTGATAGGGGTTGTACACTGTCACGCCGTCGAGGAGCACCAGGGTCTGGTCCGGGCTACCGCCGCGCACGTACAAGGCGCTTGAGAAGTCGCTGACCGCGACCACGCCCGGCAGCGTCGCAAGGGACCGGAACAAGTCCTGCTCAATCATCCCCGGCGCGATCTTCAGGTCCCGGATATCCAGCCGGCGCATGCCGACGTCCACCTCGCGCCTGAACCGCTCCCTTGCGGCTGAGACCGTGACCCCGCGTACCGGAATCGGCTCATTCGCGAGCCGCGCGTCGAACCGCACCGACTCATCCTGCCTCAGGACAAAACCCTGCTCCACCGGCCGATAGCCGACCATCGAATAGACCACGGTCCGCTCGCCGGCAGGCACGCCGCTCAGCACATAGTATCCGCTCCGGTCGCTCACCGTGCCCGCGCTCTGGTCGCTCAGGTAGACCGTGACAAAGGCAAGTGGCTCGCCGGTCCGGCCGTCCCTCACGAACCCGCTGACGGTCGCTGCCTCGAGCCGCGACGCGACAAACCCGGCCCACACCAGCAGCACCAGGCTCGCGGTCTTGGTAGCGCTCTTTAGCGCCGCAGACAGCATGCCCGGTTGCCCCCGCCTGTCAAGCGAAATCAAGAAGACGGGAACCGACACGGAGGCCACATGGAATGGGTTCGGGCGTTCGGGGCCGTCTATCTCGGATTCGGGGTATCATGCACGTCTTGCCGTTCATGGCCTTATTCTAGAGCCATCGGCCGGGCAGTCAATGCCTCGACCTGAGCCTCATCAGGTTAGATGCTGCCCCATGTCGATGGTATGAATCGTGCACTCCACCATGTTGGGCTAATACTGCTAGGAGGTGTGTATGCAGATAGACCACGAACTTCGCAGCTTAGACGTCGAAAAACGAAGCAAACCGAACTACCTGCTGCTGATTATTGCGGCAGTCGTGGTGGCGGTTGTTGCGGCGGGCCTGTCCTAGGCAGCCCTGTGCCGAGTTTCACCGCTGACTACCCTGGCTGTTGGAGTTCCCTGCGGGGCGAATAGAACCGCAGGGTCAAGAAGAAAGGCGAGGGCCGAAAGGGCCCTCGCCTTCTACTAAGCACTCGCTTGCGCTACTTCAGAACCGAGATCTTGGCACGCGCGACCTGCGAACCGGCACTCAGTTCGTACACGTACAGGCCGTTGCCGACCAGCCTGCCCGAGTCGTCACGCAGATTCCAGTTGACTGTGTTCGCGCCCGACGGCATCTGCCCGTTGCACAATGTCCGCACCAGCGCGCCCGACGTCGAGTAGACGCGCAGGGCGACATTCGCGGCTTTGGGCAGACTGAACCGGACCGCACTGTGCCCGACTACCGGGTTCGCGCCGACGACCGCGAAGTCAAGCGGCTGCACGGCCGGGGCCTCGCTGATACCGGTCATGTACTGCTCAATGATGGAGCGCATGGCTCCCTCATTCCAACCTACGATGCCGTATCTGACCGTATCGGCCCCGTCAACTACATAGTTGGTTGGGATCGAGTTGCTTATCTTCCAAGTATTCCAGACTGCGCCGGCGTCCCGCAGGAAGGGGTAGGAATACTGACTGGCATAGTACTTAATTGTATTCCAATCCTCCCAGAGATTGATGGCCAGCGGCACGAAACTCTGCTCTCCGTAGTCGTCCAACATGGCCTGAAGGCGCGGCAACTCCGCGCGACAGGATGGTCAGCCCGACTGCCAGAAGAGCAGGGCGACTACTTTGCCGGAGTAGTCGTAGAGTGAGTGATTCACGCTGGCCGAGTCGGGCAGCGTGAAGTCCGGTGCCAGCGTGCCCACTCCCGGTCCAGCCATCAGCATTGCCGGGATGGCAGCGAGCACGGCAAGCACCAACAGGTACTTACGCATAAACCAATACCTCCTGTGTGCCGGCGTCCCGGCACAAGTCATGACTTAGGAACCTGACTAAATTCTAGACCCGTGCCTCGACGAGTCAAGATGGGTCACAGCCGGGTTCGGTTAACGGACTGGAAGCGGCCGGCTGGCCCGATGCTCCCGGTTCGGAACGCGGGCATTCAAGTTCGTAGAGCCGATCTCGGAAGGCGACGTAGCGGACCAGTTCGCCCATATCGAACACGATGTGCGGGTGCGTCAGGTACTCCATGCCGGGCTTCACCTGCATCCCTTCGGGGACCGCTATCGCCGGCTCGGCTTCGTTCGTGAAGTTGGCCAGAAAGCCGTCGTCGCCCAGCCGCTCGTACGGATAGTACTGAACACAGAACTTCCGTTCCATGTCATGATACAGGAAGTCGATGTCGAGCAGCGACTCGTAGCGGCACTTCGGGCACTGGAACACGTTCACGGCCCCGGCCAGCAGCAGCTCTTTGGCGTCGGGGTCCTGTGTGACATTCATCGAACGCCAGACCGTGGTTGACGACTCCTCCCCGCAGCTCGGACACCTGGCCTCAACCGTCTCCTTCACCGACATGGGATTAGTTAGCAGTCACTAATGAGAGCAGGAAATGTTTGTCATTCTGAGGCGTTCGACGCCGAAGAATCTTCGAGTGCAAAGACCCTTCGCGCAGTTTACCCTGAGCAGGAAGAGAAGATGCTTCGCGGAGTTCACCCTTGAGCGTCCGAAGATTCTTCGGTAGGACCTCAGAATGACGGAGGGGAGCGAAGGGCTCAGCATGACAACAAGCGAAGGGCTCAGGGTGACAGGGTATAGGGATACTGAGAGTGACATCAAGAACTGTCCAGTATCTCATGCTCTCCGTGATAACTTGATTCTGTTCGCAACTCGGGACCGCTTTCCATGCCTCCAGGGTCTGCCGACAACTTGACTGGCCAGAACCTCGGTCTATAGTCAGTGTGAACCTGTCCATGAGGAATCGACTGCGGCTCCCGCTGGCCGGCATTGCGCTCCTGACGCTTGTAGCAGTGGCCCGGGCGCAGGTCGTTGCCGAGACCATCGGGTTCACGAACCGCGACCGTCAAATGTACGGCCCCGCGGTCCGCTTCATCGCGTTCGATTCACTATCAGGAACGCACGCGGTCTGGCGGAACGGATATGGCGACATACGCTACAACTTCAGGCCACGCAGCGGCAACTGGCGCTGGCCCGGCGGACTGGTCGCCAACTCCGAGCCGCGCACTCTCGGCTCAATGGACTTCAACGTCATCCGCGGCAGCGCCATGATATCCGCCAGCCACCTGAAACGGGATACCTTCGTATTGACGAGGCTGGTGGACAGCAGCGCGGGTGCCGGCGTCTTCCGCGAAGAGAGGGCCGGCTCGAACTGCCGCTACACGCTCATCGGCGCGGCCAACTTCGGCTTCTACAAGTTCGCCGCGCTGAGGGACGACTCGCTAATCTACCGGGCTCCCTCCCGGGCGATAACCATCGGCCATGTCGGTGCCTTCCCGGCGTTCAACCTGGCCGTGTCGAAGCAGAGCGGCCAGTACGGCTACATCTGGGCGGAAACCGAAAGCACCGACCGTGGCACGCTCTTCCTCCGGGAGACTCCGAACAACGGCGCGAACTGGTTCGCAACCTCCCGGCTGTCGGATTCAGTTCCGTCTCCCCTGTCTCGCTCGCTCCTGTCCGGCTGCGCCACCTACGACTCCAACCGCATCAACCTGCTCGCCGACCTGTACGACGGCAGCGACGTGCTTCACTCCCAGGTCTGGCACTACGCCAAGTACCCGGAGCCCCGCTGGCGCCTCGTGCACGACTACTCCTGCCCGGCTGGAACCAGAATCGGCGACGCAGCGCTCGCGGCCGGCCGGTCCAGCATCGGGATGAACCGCGCGCTGGGCGAGCTCTACGCTGTGTGGGAGCAATTCGACCCGGGCAACGTTGACCCGGTCACGGGTTTGTGCCGCGCCGACATCTGGGCCGCCCGCACAAGCGGCGCTGCCCGCAACTGGAGCCCGGCGGTACGACTGACGCAGCCGGACAGCACCAGCAAACGCTTTCCGTTTCTGACCGAGGTAGTCAACGACACGCTCCACATCATCTACTTCGCCGACCAGGTCGCGGGATTCTCGGAGCTGAATCAGGGCCCGCAGACCACAAATGCTGTCGTCTACCTTCGGGTGCCGGTGGACGTGCTGCCTGCCGCCGTCGCCGAGGCCCCTCTCGGACCCGCTGCCCGTCTCCAAATCAACGCCACTCCCAATCCCTTCACAAACACGACGACCATCCGCCTTTCCGCCTCACCCTTCAGCCCTCAGCCTTCATCCTTCACCGTCCGCGTCCATGACGCCTCGGGCCGTCTCATCCATTCGTCATTGGCCCCAGCGGCCCCTGTCGGACAGTGCGTCATTCGTCAATCGTCACTCGTACTGGACCTGCGGTCAATGCCGGCGGGCATCTACTTCGTGACCGCTGAAGCCGGGCCCAACGCCGCCTCCTGCCGCATCGTGAAGATACCATGAGAGGACAAGGACCAAGTGGAAAGGGGAAACAACAAAGTCCGGACTTGGGACTTTCCACTTTCTACTTTCTCCTTTCCACTCCGCCCTTCTAACTTCTAGCATCTAGCTTCTGACATCTCACTTCGCCTATCCGCGGATTGACTGTCCGGCCATTCCTGCTATCCTCTGTGCGAATCTAACACCGCCAAGGAGGACAATTGGCCAAACATTGCGAGATTTGTGGTAAGGTCGGCGTGGTCGGCTCGAACATCAGCCATGCCCACAACGTGACAAAACGGACCTGGGAGCCCAACCTGCAGCGCGTCCGGGCCAAGGTCGATGGCGAGAGTAAGCGCATCTGGGTCTGCACGCGCTGCATCCGCTCAGGCAAAGTCCAGAAGGCCTGAGGCTCGCACCGACCGTAGTAGTGTCTCAATTCCGGGAGGTCTTTTGAAGTGTCTGATTACTGGCATTACCGGTTTCGCCGGCAGCCATCTGGCTGACTATCTCTTGTCGCGCGGCGACTGCGAAGTGCACGGCACGATGCGCTGGCGCTCGCGTACCGAGAATATCAGCCATCTCGGTAACCGAATAACAACCCATGCCTGCGACATCCGCGACGCGACTGCGATGTACGAACTCATCCGGGACTTGAGACCGGACCGCATCTACCACCTTGCCGCCCAGAGCTTCGTGCCGATGTCCTGGGTCGCCCCGGCCGAGACCTTTACGACCAACGTCATCGGCCAGACCAACATCTTCGAGGCAATCCGCGCAGTCGGATGCCCGACGCGGGTGCAGCTTGCCTGCTCCAGCGAAGAGTACGGCATGGTGCTGCCCGAGGAGACGCCGATAAAGGAGACCAACCCGCTCCGGCCGCTCTCGCCGTACGCCGTCAGCAAAGTCGCGCAAGACCTGATGGGCTACCAGTACCACCAGAGCTACAACCTGCACGCTATCCGCACGCGCGGGTTCAACCACACCGGCCCGCGTCGCGGCGACGTCTTTGTCACCTCCAACTTCGCCAAACAGATTGTCGACATAGAACGCGGCAGGCAGGAGCCGGTAATCTACGTCGGCAACCTGAACGCGGTACGCGACTTCACCGATGTGCGCGACACCGTGGTCGGTTACTACCTCGCGCTCGAGAAAGGCAAGCCCGGCGACGTCTACAACGTCGCTACCGGCAAAGGCTACAAGATCAGCGAGATGCTCGACATCCTGCTGAGCTTCTCAAAGGTCAAAATCGAGACCCGGCCCGACCCGAAGCGGATGCGGCCGAGCGATGTCGAACTCCTGCTCGGCGATGCGACCAAGCTCCGAACGGAAACCGGGTGGGAACTGAAGTACAAGTTCGAGCAGACCATGAAAGACCTGCTCGACTACTGGCGCTCCAGGGCAAGTTAGTGAGTTAGGAGTGAACAGTTAGGAGTCCGGCTGCTAGCAGCTATCTGCTAACTCCTAACTAGTCGCGTGAGCCGCATTCTCATCACCGGCATCGAGGGCTTCGCGGGCGGCCACCTCGCCCGCCATCTGGCATCTTCCGGCCATACCGTCTTCGGCCTCCATTGGGCTGATGCGCCTCCCGGCCTTCCCGGCGAGCTTCACAAAGGCGACGTCTGCAACTTCGAGTCCACGCGCTCGCTCCTCGAACAGACCCGGCCCGACGGCATCATCCACCTCGCGGGCATCAGTTCAGTGGCCCTCTCCGAATCACACCAGATGACGACCTACGAGGTCAACGCCCTCGGCACGCTCAAGCTGCTCGAGGCTGTCCGCCAACTCCAGCTCAAGTGCCGCGTCGTCCTCATCTCCTCGGCTGACGTCTACGGCCGCTCTAACATCGGCCGACCCCTGACCGAAGACCTGCCGTCGCAGCCGCTCAGCCCCTACGCCCTCAGCAAACACATGACCGGCGAGGCCGGCCTCTTCTACCATCGCGCATTCGGGTTCGACACGGTCGTCTTGCGGCCGTTCAGCCATACCGGCCCGGGCCAGACCACGGCATTCGTCTTCCCCAAGGTCGCAGATGCCATCGCCAGGATAGAAAACGGCAAACAGGACCCGGTCATCGAGATGGGCGACCTCAGCATAAGGCGCGACTACACCGACGTCCGCGACGTTGTACGGGCCTACCTTCTCGCCCTCGAGCGCTGCACCGCGGGCGAAACCTACAACGTCACTTCCGGCAAACCAATGGTGATTCAGGAAGGCGTTGACTATCTGTGCAGTCTCTCCCGCGTGCCGGTGCAGATCAAGAGCTCGGCCGCCAAGTTCCGGCCCCACGACATCCCGCTCCTCACCGGGGACCCGTCCAAGTTTCACTCCGCCACCGGCTGGAAGCCGGAGACCCCCTTCACGCAGACCCTCTCCGACCTGCTGGACTACTACCGCGGGCTCTGAGCCCGCGGTAAACTCGAAGCCCGAAACCAGAATGACGATTGAAGCTCGAATTCTCGAATAACGGAGTGGCACTTGAATACGCCGGTGGTCGCCCTAAAATCCACGTCGTGGCAGAGTCCTCGCGATTCGACCTGGAGGAACGGACTGCGTCTTTCGGCGAAGCGGTCATCAGCTTCGCGCAAACGATACGTGAAACCGCGGTCACCCGGCCGCTGGTGAACCAACTGGTCAGATTTGCGACCAGCGTCGGCGCGAACTACTGCGAGGCCAACGACGCCGAATCCAAGACTGACTTCCGACACAAGATCGCTATCTGCCGGAAGGAGTCGCGGGAGACTGGCCACTGGCTTCGTATGCTGACCGCAGCCCTTCCGGAATCCGCGCCGGAGACACGCAAGCTCTGGCAGGAAGCCAAAGAACCCAACCTCATCTTCGGCGCCGTAATGCGTACTGTTTCTAGCCGCAAGGCACCGAGCGAGGACACTTGATTCGGGTGACATACCCGCCGCGACTGGACGTCTGCCATTCGGACTTCGGGTTTCAATCGGACTTCGAGTTTCGTCATTCGAGCTTGCCCTTCTGCCCTTCGGGCTTCGGGTTTCAATCGTCATTGACCTCGGCGGTCCCTGTCCGACAGTGCGTGCTTCGTCATTCGGTTTTCCCCGCCTGCCCTTCGTCATTCGTGCTTCGGGTTTCAATCGGATTTCGAGCTTCGTCATTCGAGCTTGATCGAGAGCTTCGCCTCCCAGCATGAAGCTCTCGATTGTGGTGGTCACCTGGAACTCCGCCGCCGACATCGACGCTTGTATCGACTCCATCAACTACGGCGAGGAATTCGAGGTCATCGTCGTCGACAATGCCTCCACCGACGCGACGGTCGAGAATCTCCGCCGTCACCATCACCTGACACTCATCGAGAACGCGGGCAATCTTGGCTATGCCGCCGCCAATAACCAGGGCATCAAGCTCGCGACCGGCGAATACGTCCTGCTGCTCAACCCCGACACCAGAACTACCCTCGGCGCGCTCGATGCTCTCTCCAGCTACCTGGACGAGCACCCCAAGGTCGGCGCTGTGGCGCCGCGTCTCGTCGGCCGGGATGGCACGACTCAATTCTCAATCCGCTCGCTCCCAACCGCAACGTCACTCTTCTGGGAACTCATCGGCCTCTCCCGGCTCTTCCCCAAGAGCCGTGTCTTCGGCCGCTGGAAGATGAAGTACTTTGACTACGAACGGACCGCCGAGGTCGAGCAACCCATGGCCTCCTGCCTGATGCTCCGCAAGGCCGTCCTCGACTCCCTCGCACCTAACTCCTCACTGCTAACTGCTAACTTCCCCATGGACGAGCAGTTCCCGATGTTCTACAACGACGTTGACCTGTCCAAGCGCATGGCCGACGCCGGCTGGAAGACAGTTTACCTTCCTGACGCCCGCGTGGTCCATCGCCATGGTGCGAGCACCAAGCAGGTGCGGGCAAAGATGATCCGCGAGTCACACCGCTCAGCATTCCGCTACCTGCGCAAGCACGACCATTCCGGCATCTTCTGGCTCAAGGCTGTCGTCCTGCTCCCTCTGTTCGAGATCACCAGCCTCCTGCGCGTGATAGTCTACCGCCTGCGCCGGCGCACTCCGTAGCCGCCCTTCGTCATTCGAGCTTCTCGCTTTGCCCTTCGTACTTCAATCGTCATTCGAGCTTCGTCATTCGAGCTTCTCGCTTTGCCCTTCGTGCTTCGGGTTTCAATCGTCATTCGAGCTTCGTCATTCGAGCTTGGTCCTGGCGTTGGGTCTCCTCCGCGTCATCGCGTACCGCCTGCGCCGCCGCTAGCCGGGACCGGCAAGCACAGCGCCACATCGGTGCTCGTTCCTTTCGGTGGGCTGGCCCCATTGCGGACCGGATAGCGCGGCCCGTTCCGGGCCAGGCAGCGGTGCAGGCAGTTCAGCGAACTGCCTGACAGACACCTTGCCGGACTACGGGCAGAACTACCTGCGCTGCTGCTCGACCAGCTACCCGCAGAACGCCTTGCCGCGCTCTCTGCACTGCAAAGGCCCGAGCTGCTCGCCAGACTGCTGTGACTATTGCGGACGAGGCTGCCGAACAGACTCCAGTCCACACAATTGTCCTTGCCGCTTGTCAAACTGCCGGCCCAACTCCCGTCCGGACACCTCGCCCTGCTGCTGTGACAACCGCTTGCCTGGCCTCTCGTCGAACACTGACCCAAACGGCCCCCGGGGCAGTGCCCTGCAAAATGTGGTATTGGACATAGCTCGTTGCCAGCCCAGCTACTTACACGGTCTGAAACCCTGCTATGCTGTCTACTTTAAAGTAGACTTGGGCCACGGCGAAGCAGGACGCTGTCAGCAAAGCAGCCATCGCCGGCCTGTTCCCGATTCTCAGACAGGCCCGGGCACGAGCCGGCCTTACCCAGCAGCAGATTGCGGAAGCGACCGGCGCGGGCGGAGCGCATGGCCGCCAGCTTTGGAAGCTAGCCCGTCAACAGCGAATCGCGGGTGAGAGCTCTGCAATGGCTGCCCGGGTCCTGCTCGACAAACGGCACGCCCGCGGTCTCGACTCGGACATCCTGGCCGCAATCCGGACCGAAGTCTTCGACATCGGCGAGCCCAAGCCGAAGCTGGAGCTCAGCCGCCCACGTCCGAACGGTAGCTGAAATCCTGAGCGTTCACCAGAAATCGTACAGCGACCAAGCCATCCTCCGCCGCCTCGCGGAGCTGGTCTTTGCTCTCTGCGCCCACGCAGACCTGTCCGCTGAATCCCGCCCTGCCCCACAGATGTCCAGGTGAATGACGCCGCTACCTCCAGCCTCAGATGCAGGCCGGGATTCTCTACTTGTCCACTTCAGCGCGGTTCCAGACCACGCAGAATCGCTTCCGTCGCCCGCACCTTGCACGGATCCGGGCTAGCGTGACCGAACGAGCTTGCCCTCGACGGTGAGGCCCTTGCCCTCAAACCGTATGAAGTAGCAGCCTGTGCACACGGGCCTGCCCCCGTCGTCCAGACCGTTCCAGACCACAGCGCAGTTTGGCGCGAGTTCGGTCGTGCCCGCAACCATGGAGCGAACCATACGCCCCGAAGCGTCGTAGATGCGAACCCGTGCACCGCTGGTTGTCACGGGGCAGAATCGGATCTCGGTAGTTCGAGTGAACGGATTGGGGACACACTCCAGCCGGCAAACAGACGGCGGGTCTGTGTAGTCTGCGACTCCGCTGAGTGACGACAGCAGACCCCAAACTCGCAGGCAATTAGCCCGCAGTCCGTTGATGGAATCGGTCAACGTTGTGAAGACGACGAGCATCGTGCGGTCCGGACCCGCCGCGAGGCCGCCCAGATAGCAGTCCCTGCTACCTGCCAGTACGTCGAAGAACTCCATTACAGCACCCGACTGGTTGACTCGAGCCCCCCGAGCTGCCGTCTTGTCTGGCGTCCACCGCCAAGCAACAATGTAGTCTCGTCCGTTGAAGGCGACGGCGGGGAACCGGGGCCAAGGTTGGCCCTGATAGACCGCGGCACGTGTGGTCTCGGGGTGCTGACCTGACCAGCGGAGAGTGACCCCCAGCAACGCGTCACGGTTGTTTGGTCGGTCTATCCACACCACGAAGTACTGGTCTCCGCCCCGTGCAATAGCGGGATTCCGGCATCGGCCCAGGCTGTAGCTGAGGGTAACAGGCGGACTATCGAGAACTACGCCAGCGCGAGTAACCCGAACGGCCTGGGCCTCGGTCGAGCCGACTGATGAATCTCGCCACACCACCAGGTTCCACGAGTCTCCACTCGCCACTGCCGGGGAAATCCCGCCCGGCTCGACGCTGATGTAGATTCGCTGAGTGTCCAATACTGCACCCTGTGATGATACTCTGCGTCCGCATATGTGAAACCCGTCCGACATCAACTCCTGCCACACGACCAGGTAATTGGTCCCGTCGTAGACCACCGCCGGGCTGCCTTCTCGGTTGCTGGACGAGGCAATCGGCACATCGGACGTATCGAGCAACACGCCAGAGCGGCTGAGACGTCTGCCATGGATGTTGCATCTGGCACTGCTGGAGTCCTGCCATACTATGAGGTAGTTCGAACCATCGAAAGCCGCGCGCGGCGACCAGCCATCACCATCGCCTGACGATATCCTGATCGCCGCGCCGTCCAGCGGTGAACCTTCGCTGGAAAGGCGCATTGCGTAGATGCAGGTGTGAAGCGTGTCTGGCCGATAGTCGGTCCAGACTACGAGCCACGAGCTATCTCCGAGGACCGCGTTTGGGCTGTCCTGCTTTGTGTACTTCTTGCGCAGGTTCGCGGCGATGAGAAACGAGGCAGAATCGAGCACCTCCCCCGACGTTGAGATGCGGGAACCGTTGATGCCGTGAGGCGTGGTGTCGTCCTCGCCAGATTGCCAAGCTACCAGTAGCTGGCCATTGCCTATGGCGATAGCCGGGGCGAACGTCGGTCCGATTCCCTCCGCTACGTGAATGCCAGTGGTGTCGATAACCTGACCGGCCGAGGTCACCCGAGCGCAGTAGACGTCGGGTGTTCCGCTTCGGGAATCCTCCCAGGCCACGAAGTAGCTCGAGTCGGCAAACACCGCGCGCGGCCGGGTCTGGTCCCGCGCAGCGTCTGAGACCAGGATGGCCGACGTGTCGAGCACAGCCCCGGTTGAGGCTACCCGCGCTGCCAGTATGTCGCTGTTCAGGACCGGACCCTCCTGCCACGTGACGAGAAAATCCGTCCCATCGTACGCAACCGAGGGTAGCACCTGCGCGTCGTGCGGGGTCATGACCGCAAAGCCGTTCGTATCGAGCAGAACTCCTGACTCGGTTATGCGAGCAGCGTATATCGTGGAACGGTCGCCATTCCGGGTATCGTTCCAGGCCACCAGAAACAGCGAGTCGCCAAACGCCATCGACGGCGAGCCCTGAGTACCGACAGCATTACATACTTCGATTCCATCGCTGACATGCCCGGCAGTATCCACGAACGCGGCGACGATATTGCGTGAGTCGTAGTATTCGTCCCACGCCACCAGGTACTTCCCAGCGCCGAATGCAACCGATGGCGAGTGCTTGTCTCCATTGAGGGACCGCAGCAGGATACCAGCTGTGTCCATGACGTGGCCGCTCGAATCCACTCGTGCCGCATACACGTTCCACCGCATCCCGCTGCGCTGGTCTTCCCAGGCAATGAGAAACCCGCTGCCGTCAGATGCAGCGGCCGGGCTCTGCTGCGGACCAACAGCACGACAGACGGGGATGTCGGTCGTATCAACCACATGGCCGGCCGACGACACCCGGACGGCGTTGATATCCCACTGCCCGTCACGCTTGTCCGACCAGGTGACGAGATACGTCACGCCATTGAACGCCGCGGCTGCGGCCTGTGTTCCGCTATCCGAACGCACGTAGGTGGCGGATGTATCAACGAGGAACATCACCCGCGGAGGATCCGCGAGCACTTTGCCCGCATGCACGAACGAGAAGAGTACTGCGCAGAGAGCGACCAGACGCCGCGACGTGAGCACAATCCGGAGGCCCATGATCTAGTCGGTTAGCACGAACTTGCGCGTGATTATCTCCTGCCGGGTGACGAGTCGGGCGAAGTAGAAGCCGGGGCCAACGCGTCGCCCAGCATCGTTCTTCAAGTCCCAGACGCAAGTTCCGTCTCTGTCGATGTTGAGGCACCGCACGCACCGACCGAGAGCGTCGAAGAGATCAAGCCTGGCTACTGTCTCAGCACCGATGACGTTGAACGCAAACATGCGTTCTCTCAACGAGGCGATTGAGGACAAGGCAAGGACAGGGCGCAGACTACCCAGTCGTGGTCCGAGGAGCGCCGACGATTGGAAGTCCACGGAGAAGTGACGCTCGTCGCAGAACCGGCTCCAGCCACTGGCAGCGTGACCTCTGCACTGCCAAGTATGTGTGGCACCCATTACCAGGACCGAATCGGGGATTGTGCAACGCGGTGCAGTTGTCGCTTGCCGATACAATGTCTCGCCGCCACAGCGGACCTGGAAGTCGTAGGTGTCGATTTCCGGTCGCATTGTATCAACCATGACCCATACAGGCGACGCATAGAAGACAAAGCTGTCCGAGGGCCAAACCGGAGTCGGAGATACTGGGCCGGGGAACGAAACGAGCTTGCCCCAGACTCGCTGGCGCGATGCTGGATTGCCGCTGACTGAGTCAGCGACACCCGCGAAAGCAAGCAGCATCTGTCCGCCGGAGCCGCTCACGATCGACGGAACGGTCTGATCCCTTGGTTTGACGCAGACCGGGAATGTGTCCCGCCCGGTCAGAGAGCGGCTCATCTTGGCCCCATAGATGTCCCAGTTACCATTCTTGCTGTCCGGCCATGCCAGCACGTAGTAGTCATCGACCGACGTGATAGAGGGGTCAACGCGCTGCCCCGGCCCAGTCGCAACTGTCAGTGGCTTAGTGTCTGGAACTCCGTCTCCTGATATGTGCAAGGCGGCCACAGAGTACGTCCCGTTGTTTATCTGGTACCACGCCGTGGCGAAGTCACCGTCCAACGACCCAACCGTAGGGGAACCTCCACCCGATAGACGCAGGTCTCCAGTATCGAGCCTGCCGCCGAAACTGCTGAGCCGGACGCCATAGAGCCGGCCATAGTCAAACGTGCGATAGTCGTCCCAGACCACGAGGAAGCAGTCCTGCCCATAGACAACGCACGGGATCTTCTTATCCCCTGCTACTGTGGTGACGGGGAAAGGTGTTGAGTCGAGGAACTGCCCGGCCTGGTTAATGAACCGCCCGTATGTCCGGCCCTCGTTCCACAACACGAGGAAATTGGTGCCGTCGAACGCGACCGCAGGCGTGATGTCATTATACCCTCGATGTCGCTGGATGAGAATACCACTAGAGTCAAGCAACGTGCCCGACGTGGTGACGCGTGCCCCGTATACTGCCCAGCCCGAGGATGCGCCGAAGCGGCGGTCCTGCCAGGTAACGAAGTACTCGGAACCGCCGAAGGCCACGGCTGGATTCCACTGATAGTTGGTGTCACTTGAGATGTGGATGGGCGGCACGTCGAGGACCTCTCCGGTAGACGATACTCGGGCTCCCCTGATGTCCCAGGTTGATCCTCCTGGCTGACTGTCCTGCCAGACCACGAAGTAATTCGTGCCGTCAAAGGCGGCAGCCGGGTGGTTCTGCGTGCAGTAGAGCGGGATTGACTCGGGATATGGAATTACGACATCCGGGCCGACCACCGTGCCGGACCGGTTCACCATCGTACCGTAGATGTGCGGCTTCGATTGGCTGTTGCGCCGGTCGAGCCACGTGACCAGGAAGTCGCTAGTTCCGAACGCGATCGCCGGCGCCTCTTGGTCGTTCCTTGCACCCGTAACCAACAGCCCTTGCGGGTCAAGGACTAGGCCGGCAGGCGTGACGCGTGTGCAGTAGATGTCATACCCGCTGCTTCGGCTGTCCTGCCAGGTCACGACGTAGTTGCTGTCATCGAATGCCAGGTCGGGTGCCTCCTGCACGCCTGTTGCCGATGACATTACGATCGGATTGCGGTCGAGAATCACGCCACCCGGCGTGACGCGTTTGCCCGCAATGTTAGCCGAAGCATCAGGTCCGCGACGCCACACGACAAGGTAGCTGCTGTCGTCGAACGCGACCGATGCTGCCTTGGCGTTTTCACCCTCTTTGGTCAGCAATACGCCACCGGGATCAAGGACTGCGCCTGATTCGGATACTCTGCTGTATCGGGTATCCCAGCCGCCGCAGAGATTGCTTTCCCACGCCACTAGGAAGTCGGTTCCGTCGGATGCGACATCCGGGTATTGGTGCTTATGCGGTTGCACGACCGAAGAGCAGGCAGCCACGACTATGCCCTGGGTGTCGAGTACGGTTCGGTCAGGCCTGACGCGCGCTGCATAGATGTCAAGCAACTTCCCATTGGTGCGGCTGTCGTGCCACACGACCAGGTAGATGCTGTCGCTCGAAGCAACCGATGGGCTGTATTGAGCACGCGGTGCGTTGCTGATGACAAACCCGTTGGGGTCTCGCACTACCCCAGACCCTGATACCCGGGCCCCGTAGACGTCTGGGGTGTAGCCTTGCTGCCAGACGACGAGGAACTCCGTTCCGCAGGCTGCCACGGCCGGGTCCACACCCGAGACCGCTGCGATCTTGAACCCGTCGGGGTCGTCAGGAACGCCGCTTGGCGGTACGATGATGCCCCTGAGGCTGTCGTCTGTCCAGACCACGAGGTAGTTCTCGCCGTTGAAGGCAACTGCCGGCGCTCGTGAGGTCTTTCTGGCATAGCCGCTGGGCATGGTGTCTATCATGAACTCGGCTGAATCGAAGCCGGCCGGACCCGCGTCCGCTGGACTGTGAGCCATGGTCACGACTCTGCTTACGTCGAAGGGAACGGCGGTAGAGGGCAAGGCAGCGGATGAACTTCGTGCTGGCGCAGTCGCGGCAACCAACACGTACGTCACAACCGCGAGTAGTGGCATGTCCTAGTCTAGTTTGACGAGCTTCAGTCTCGCGGTGACCGCACCGGTTCTGAGCGTGCAGAAGTAGATGCCGGCAGGCAGGCGATGTCCGGCTGCATCGGTAGCGTTCCAGTCTAGACCGTCTGCCTGAGCACACGTGAGTACCTGGACGCAGCGTCCGGCCGCGTCGCGAATCACCACTTGGGCATCAGTGCCGAGCGGCAGCTCATGCCCGAATCGGAGACAGGTCGTGCGTGAGAACGGATTTGGGCTGGCCGAGAACGAGGGGCGACCGGCCCCAGACCCGTCGGGCTCGACAATGGCTCCTGAAGGAGACACGAAGCTACCCCAAATGCGCGGCACCGTATCGCGCCCCCCGCCGTTAGGGTCCTTGACCGCGGAGAAGACGGCAAGGAAGCGACCGTCCTGGCCATAGGCGCCTGCGGGTGATGGCGAGTTCATCGGCATGGATGAGAGCATGAAAGTGTCAGTTCGAACGCCATCGGCGCCGATGGCCGCGCCACGCAGGCCGGGCTCATAGTAGCAGTGCTCCCAAAGTACCACAAAACTCGAACCATCTGAGGCAACGCAGGGGTCACTCTCATTCCAGGGCTGGTACCCCCACCGCGACACCATGATGCCTGCGGTGTCAAGGACCTGACCGTCAGGACTGATTCTGCTCCCGAATACCTCACACCACGAGGTTCTGTAGTCCACCCACGCGGCGAAGAAGCCCGTGCCGCCGGCGGCCACGGTGGGAGACCAGGCTCGGTGTCCAGCCCCGCTCACGCAGAACCCGTCGGTGTCGATCACCGCTCCCTCTGGGGAGACGAGTGTTCCCCAAACCACGTCTCCTGCCGTCCAACTGACAAGGTAGTTGTTTCCGTCGAAGGTCACCGCGGGGATGCTCTCAGTAGCACTCATTGTTGATATGGCTATCCTGTCCAGGATGTTGCCTGACTGCGTTATCCGAGAGCCGTTGATGTTCCTCGACTCCGCCCAGACGATCAGGTAGTTCGTGCCATCGAATGCGACGGCCGGAGTCGCTCCGCTTGTTGAGATAGTGAGCCAGCCCGGGTCGAGAATGTCCCCCGCGTAGCTCAGGCGCGTTGCGTACACTCCGGAAACCCAAGCCCATGCCACTAGGATGTTGCTGTCACCGCATGCGATTGCCGGCGTCAGTTGGTCACGAGCACGTGACGCGATGCTGATTACGATAGAGTCTATCATGTAACCGTTACGGTCGAGCCTGGCACCGCAGATGTCCGTGTTCCAGCCGGAACTGCCGATGGGCGCATCGCTTTCCCATGCCACGATGTACCCGCTATCGTGCGAGGCAATCGCCGGCGCACGCTGTGCGCAGAAGAAGGTCGCCGGGGTGCTGATGTGGAGGGCGGCGCTGACTATGACACCGGTCGTGTCCACCGATGCGCCAAAGATGGTCGCTTGATTCGGGTCGAGCCTGTTGTCAGACCATGTGATGAGCCATTCATCTGTGCCGGCGGCCACCGCCACCTGGCTGCTGATTACGGAGTCGAGGTGAATCGCTTCCGTGTCCAGCAAAGCTCCCTCAGCGCTGACCCGAGCTCCGCATACCCACCAGGCACTACCGTGTTGTTCTTCCCACGCGGCAAGGTAGACACTTCCGCAAGCGGACAGGGAGGGATTCCGCTGCGGCAGACCGACCTCGGGCACCGGGATTATCGCGTCATCAGGAATGCCCTCATGTGAGACGTGCTTGGCGAAGACGTACTTGGGCACGCGTGCGTTCTGCCAGGAAACGAGAAAACCACCTCCGGCAGATGCTACAGACGGTGCCACTGGTTCCATGTTCTGTGAAACGTCCCCGGAAATCGGAAACCCGGTCGGGTCCAATACTTGACCGGAGCTGGTCACCCTGGCACCACGAAGCGTCCACGGACCATACTGAGCGCTCTGCCAGACGACGAGGAAGTTTTCGCCATCGTAGGCCACGGCGGGGGAAGTCTGGCTGCTGTCCGCCGCTCCCACGAGAAAGCCTCCCGGGTCCAAAACCGTGCCGGAGCAACCGACTCGCGCGGCTCGAATCTTCCATCCCAAACGGTTGTCCTGCCAGACGACGAGCCAGCAAGTATCTCCGGCAGCCACCTTTGTTGATTCCTGCGCTCCCTGCGCATCGCAGATGACAATGTTGACCGGGTCTAGCACCACACCCGACCGGCCTACCCGCGTGCCATACACATCACCGTTGTTGTCGGAGCGTCGGTCCTTCCACACGACCAAGCACACCGAGTCAAGGAACGCGACAGACGGGCAGGATTGTGCGTTGGGTGCGGTACAAACAGCAAGACCTTTGGGGTCGAGGACCACACCGGCAGGGCTGACCCTGGCCCCATACACATCGCTCCCAGAAGGTGCCCGCTCATCCTGCCACACGACCATGTAGTTGGCTCCGTCGAAGGAAACAGCCGGTAGTGACTGGCCTACGCTGACCTGCGCCACGCCCGTGTCTATCATGAACTCGTTGAAGCTGAGTGAGCGGACGTCGGCTCTTCGTTCCAAGGAGTCGCGCGCGGCGGACGTCCGTGCGGATGCGATGACCAGCGCGACAGTCAGCAGCGCCATAGTGCGCACGGCCTACCTGCCCGCGGGGAGCACCATCTTGGTCACTTGACGAATCCCGTTAGCCTGCACGTTGAGGTAGTAGACGCCGGACCTGAGACGGCTGGCGCTCAGTTCAAGCCGGTGGTTGCCTGCAGAGAGACGGCCTTCAAATAGAACACCGGCCGACCTGCCACAAGCATCGAAAGCAGGCACTCTGATGTACGAGGGGCTTGCCAAGCTCACCTCAAGAAGCGACTTTCCCAGGATAGCCTTGGCGTGCAAGCCGTCAGGGACCGGGCCTCTGGTTGTGTCGTCGTCAATCCCGACGAAGTGGTAGCCATCGAAGTAGACGTACTCACCCGAGTGCGTGCCGTAGGCAACAAAGCCGCCGTCCGTCGCGACGGAATAACCAACTTTGGCCCCGTACTGGTCCGACGCCCTCAAACCGTTCAGCGTCGCGCGACCTTCCCATGAGGTCGGCGAGCCAGGGCGTGCGTACGCGTAGACGAGCGTGTCCCAGTTCTTGCTCGGCTCATGCATCGTGACTACGGCCCTGATAAGGTCGTCGTCATACGATCTCCGGACGCAGGGATAACGCACGTCCCACGTGGTACGGTTCTGGTTAGTCACCGGCCAGACGGCCGACCCCCAATACGCGCCACCGGTCACTGTCCAGCCAAAGTGGGGCGTGATCTTACCCGCTGTGTCTCTGTGGCTATACATAACGACGGCGGTCTGCAGCGATTCCGGAGTGTTGCGGTCGGCGGCGACGGACGGATTCCAGACTCGTCGGTCGCCGCTCGAGTCCAGCTTCACGATGACTGGGGTGGGGTCGGACAGGTTTCCGGAATACCGGGCAACCCCGATCCACGTGGAATCACGAGCGTTGGCAGCGACGTACACGCAACCGTCGCCACCGGCGCAGAGTGATGGCCGTTCGCAGCCGGCAAACGCGGTTCGCAGGTTCCCCCAAGTCTGGCCGGAGTCGTTCGAGTTCACCAGATTGACGAGTCCATTCTGAGTCTCCCAAGCCAGAAAGAGGTCCTGTGTATCCTCTATGTTGCGATCCGCCGCAAGCCGTAGAATCGTGTCTCCACCGGGGACAATCAAGACCCATGTTCCGGGCAATGCTGGCGTCCGTTGGCGATACAGCCAAAGGCCACCGGAAGCACTGGAGGCATCAAAGATGACGAAGTGGTAGATCCAGGTGCCTTCGGCGTCGCCCCCTACACGCAGTTCGCAGTCACGGATGTGGCCGGTGAGCGAGTCTGACGCAAGGCAGTCTGTCAGGCTCCACGAATCGCCCCCATCCGTAGAGCGCCATGTGTAGATCGTGTCCGTGCCGCCCGAGTCACGGGCCAGAGCGCCAACGTAGATGTCGCCATTCGTGTCGGAGTCAACCGTCAGCTTCGCGATGGTGAGCGACGCGCTCGAAGACCCGACAAGCACGTCCTGTCCCCAGTCAGGTGTGTCCGCACCGGCAACGCCGACGGAGATTAACAGGAAGCAAACCAACAGGGGAAGGGTGAATGGCCTTCTCGGCAACGCGAACCCGCGTGCACGCCGCGGAGCCACACCGCAGATCGAAACGTGCGTGCCAGACCCCTGGTGGTTAGGAGGGGCTACCCAGGCGGTACCCTTCATATGCAGACAGAATAGGCCTGGGTCCGGCCTAGTCAAGGCGTACCATCATGAGACCAGTGCGGACGGCAAGACGACTTCGAGTCACCGCGACTGCCGAAGGCGCTCTGGTGTCGACCGCCGCGGGATGGCCTTGTTGACTGCATAAGGCAGCGTCCTATAATCGGACAAAAGGAGTATCCATGAAGTCTCTTCGGCTGATGGTGCTCGCACTTGTCACGTTGATGGTCGGCTCCGCGCTGGCCGACCTGAAGATGGAGACGTTCACGCGAGCTTCGATGCTCACCGGTTTGGGAACGACCGAGGTCAATGCGGTGACCCAGTACCAGGGCGACAAACGTGCGGAAGATAACGCCACGAAGATGGTTGGCGGCATCGGCGGCATGCTCGCCGGCAAGCCACAGACGAGCGTTGCGATTACGCGCCTCGACAAGGACTTGGTCTGGGACTTGAACCCGCCCAAGAAAACCTACACCGAGCGCCCGATTGCCCTGCCCGCCGGGACTGAGACCAAAGCCGAGCGGAGACAGAGCGGCCCGGACCAGAGCAAGCCATACAAGATCGTCAAATCAGAGATCAAGGTATCGAAGACCGGCGCGACCAAGACCATCAACGGCTTTGCCTGCACCGAGTATCTGGTCACGTGGGAGGTCGTGCTCGAGGACACGGCATCCAAGGGCAGGGTCACTCAGGTGATGACGACCGACATGTGGAACACGCCGCTGACCGACCAGTTGAAGAAGGCCCAGGCGATCGAGGCCGAGTTCAGCCGCGCCTACACGAAGAAGCTTGGCGTCGAACTGGCACCGGAGAAGACAGACCGGCTCGGAGCCGGGATGCTGACTTCGATGTACGGGCTCGACCCCAAGCAAACCGCGGGCAAGATGGAAGAGGTCGGCAAGGAGATGGCGAAGGTCGAGGGCTACCCGATTGTCACTGAGGTGAAGTGGCAGGTGAAGAGCGACTCGGCCGCCGCGAAGAAACCCGCTCGTTCCGACGGTGGCGAAGCCACACCGAAAGAGGAACCGGAAGAGCCGCCGACCAGTCTGAGCGGCCTGATTGCGAACAAGATCGCCAAGCAGATCGTGAAAGACGACAAGCCCAAAGAAGAGGGCGTGATGTTCTCGTCATACCACGAGGTGAAGTCAGTATCGCTGGACGCAATCCCGGAAACGGCGTTCGAGGTCCCGGACGGGTACAAGAAGGTGGAGAAGTAGGACAGCGGAAGCCCGAAGTCCGAAGCGCGAATGACGATTGAAACCCGAAAACCGAAGGGCAGACGGAGAAACCCGAATGGCGAAACCCGAATGACGATTGAAGTCCGAATGACGAATGGCAGAGAGCTGGCTTAGCGGGAGAGTGGGTCAATGGGGCTAGGCGTCCTCGGCAGCGGCCTTGCGAACGGTGGAGGAACGGATGACCGCGCCGAAGATGAGGTTGAGTTCCTTGGCCTCCTGCCAGAGTCTGCGCGTTTCAGGGGCAGAATCCGGAAGGGCCGCAGTCAGCATCCGGAGCCAATGCCCGGTCTCACGCGATTCCTTGCGGCAGATGGCGATTTTGTGCCTGAAGTCGAGCTTTGATTCGGCGTCGTTGGCCTCGCAGTAGTTCGCGCCGATACTCGTAGCGGACCTGACGAGCTGACTAACCAGCGGCCGGGTGACTGCGGTCTCACGTATCGTCTTCGAGAGACGTATGACCGCTTCACCGAAAGATGCGGTCCGCTCCTCCAGATCGAACTGCGTCCGAGGCTTCACCATCACGTGGATTCTATGGTGACCACAAGCTTGTTCAAGTGCTACGCCTTCATTCGAGAATTCGAGCTTCAATCGTCATTCTGGTTTCGAGTTTCGAGCTTCGGCTCTGGCTAG
Organism: Caldifarciminota bacterium UBA2258; assembly: GCA_002347155.1. Classification (GTDB taxonomy): domain Bacteria; phylum Hydrothermota; class Tepidihabitantia; order Tepidihabitantales; family Tepidihabitantaceae; genus UBA2258. Next base: position 6,928 of record DDXO01000004.1, on the reverse strand, counting down.
AGCCGTTCGGACATCAGGCGCGCGACGGCTTCGAGGAATTCGACGTCGTCCGGACCGAACGCATTCGGCCGGTCCGAGTCGATGTCAATCTCGCCCCAGAACGCGCCGCCTTTGATGACCGGCACGACGATTTCCGAGCGGGTCTCGAGCGAGCAGGCCAGGTAGCGAGCGTCAGCCTTCACGTCGGGCACGACCTCAGTCGTCTTGGAGACCGCGGCCGCGCCGCAGATGCCCCTGCCGACCGGAATGCTGGTATGCACTGTCGGCTTGCCCTGGAACGGGCCGAGCACGAGATTCTGACCTTCGAGCCGGTAGATGCCGGCCCAGTTGTAGTTCGGGAAGTTCTTGTGCAGGCTGATGACCACGCGTGCCTGCACGTCCTCCGGCCCTTTGGCCGCGAGGACCAAATCCTTCATTTCATCGTATTGCTTCTGGTGTTTCATGGTTCTCCCCTTGCTGCAAGCTTTGAAAACAGGGACGGTCGGCCTTGGGTACAGCCACGGTTTTCCCCGGCGGAAAGCCGTGGCAGTCCCGTGCGCGAGGACGCGCGGTACGGTCCCTGTTTTCCTTCAATCTGCAATCGGAAATCGGCTGTGCTTTCCGTCCTTCATTATCGGCTTGCCGTTGCCAGAGACTGTGAACCCTTTGCGCGTGTCGCAGACCATGTCCCAGTGGAGCGACGACTTGTTCCGGCCGCCGCTCTCGGGCAGCGACGCGCCGACAGCGATGTGCATAGTCCCGCCGATCTTCTCGTCGAAGAGGGTGTTCTTCGTGAACCGCTTGATTGAATAGTTAGTGCCGAATGCGAGCTCCCCGACGAACCGGGCGCCCGGGTCGGAATCGAGCATGGCGTTCAGGTACTCCTCGCCCTTGTCCGCCTTGGCCTCGACGACCTTGCCCTGCTTGAACGCGAGCCGCACGTTCTCGACCTCGCGGCCGCCGTGGATGGCCGGGAACGAGTAGCGGATATGGCCTTCGGCTGAGTCCTCGACCGGCCCGGTGAATATCTCGCCGTCCGGGAAATTCTCGTGCCCGTCGCAGTTTATCCACTTCCGTCCCGCGACGTTGAATGACAGGTCGGTGTCAGGTCCCGCAATCCGGATTGTCTTTAGAGTGTTGAGGAAACGTACGTATCTTGCCTGTTCACTGGATACCTTCTTCCACTCGGCCACCGGGTCCTTCTCGTCCAGCCTGCCTGCCCGGTAGACGAAGTCCTCATACTCTGAAAGTGACATCTCCGCATCCTGGGCCGAGGAGTTGTTCGGGAACAGGGTGCCGCACCACTTCAGGCTGCCCGACCCGATCCGCTTGAGATAGCGGTCGAACATCTTCCTCCGGGAGGCCTGCGAAGTGGCCAGCTTCTTCGGGTCCACGCCCGTGAGTTCCTTGGAGTTCCAGCCGCCCCAGATCGACAGGCTCGCGTCGAGCCGGTCGGTTTCCAGGTCGGCTGTCGGCGGGATAAAGGTGAGCTGCTCCTTTGACGCGTGCTTGTAGAACTCGTAGCCGAAACCCGGCAGGCTGACTCTCGCCATCGGGTTACCTCCGGCCTTGAGTATCTCGACGTACGCGGCCCGGATCAGGTCCTCTGCGACCGCCGCACCTTCGACCCTGACCCAGTCGCCCTTCTTGATATGCAGGCTGTATTGAACCAGGACCTTTGCCAGCTTCTCGACTCTTGAATCAGCCACAACTCACCTCCGAGGTAAATGACTAACAACAAAGGGGAAACGGCGAAGTCCGAAGTCCGACTTCGTCATTTCCACTTTCCACTCCTCTACTTCATCTTGCTTGACATTGGTCATTGCTTTCTAGACCGTGAATCTTCCGCCCTCGTACACCAGCTTCCCATCCGCATACACCCGCCCCTCTTTCATATCCTTGATCATGTCCCAGTGGATACCGGAGCGATTCGTACTCCCGGTCTCCGGATACCCGGCGCCGATGGCGAGGTGGATGGTGCCGCCAATCTTCTCGTCGAACAGAATGTTCCGCGTCGGCCGCGTGATGCCGTAGTTCAGGCCGAACGCGAACTCACCCAGAAAGCGGCTCCGCTCGTCGGTATCGAGCCCCGACTGGAGCATTTCATCACCGCGCGCAGCCGATGCGTTCACTACCCTGCCGCCGCGGAACTCGAGCTCGATGCCTTCGACCGCGTGACTCTGAAAGAGCGTCGGCACGTCGAAGACAATCCGACCCTCAGCCGAATCCTCGACCGGCCCGGTGAAGACCTCGCCCGAAGGGAAGTTGGCCTTGCCGTCGGAGTTCACCCACTTCCGGCCTGCGACCGAAACGGTGAGGTCAGTCCCCGGCCCCTCGACCCTGAGCGTCTTGACCGTATCCAGGAAATCCACGTATTGCTGCTGCTCGGCCGAGAGCTTCTTCCATGCGGCAACCGGGTCAGGCTGGTCGCAGAAGCAGGCTGAAAACACGAAGTCGGCATAGTCGGCAAGCGACATCCCGGCCTGCTGCGCGCTCGCGTTCGTCGGGTACTGAGTGAGGCAGGACTTGAGCTCGCCGCGGCCCTTGCGTTCCATGAAGATATCCATCAGCGGCTTGCGTGCCTTGCGCCCGATTGCGAGCCGGGCCGGGTCGGCACCCGTCAGTGTGGCGAGGTTCTCGTCGCCGCGGATGGCGAGCCGTGCCGAGCAGGTTTCGATGTCGAGCCGGTCGGATGCGGGCACGAACCCGAGCTGTTCGTCGCTGCCGTGCCGGTAGAGCACCTCGTCGAGTTCCGGGTTGAGAGTCCGCAGGAACGGCAGCGCCCCGGCCTTGAGTGCCGCAGCATAGAACTCGCGCACGAGCGGCAGCGCCGGCACTGATGCCAGCACCAGCACCTGCTCGCCCACTTTCAGGTTCAGACTGTAGTTGGTGATGGTCTCTGCCATTCGAGTGACGCGTACGTCGTTCATGGCCGGCTGTCCTGCTTCGTCATTCGGACTTCGTTATTCGTCATTTGCTGCTACCCCACTTTCTTTCCGCGGGTCAGGAAGAACCCGACGATGCTTGCCACCGCGATGAGCGCGCTGATACCGAACAGGAGCCGCCGGGTTGATGCGACGCTGGTCAACTGGCCGATGACGAGCGCGGATACGGCAAAGGCCAGGTGGAGCAGCCAGTCCCGGGTCGAGAATATCCGGCCGCGCGCCTCCTCCGGCACCGATTCATGCAGCAGCGTATCCATCCCGATGTAGACCGGCGACAGGGCCAGTCCGGCAATGAAGACCAGGGGCGCGACCGGCGCGAACGACTTGGAGACCGCGAGCCCCGCGCCCACCAGCCCGAGCACAAGGAAAGAGGCGAGCATCACGATGTGCTTCTTCAGCCTGTGCCCGAACAGGCCGTAGCCCATCGACGATACCACCAGCCCGACCGAGCCGATGGCACCGACAAACCCTACGCCCTGGGTGCCCAGTCCCAGCCCGGCGCCAAGTTCCTTCGCGCCCTGAATGATGGGAATGTAGAGCACGAACACGGCCGCGCCCAGGATGACCATCATGAAGACCGAGCAGTAGACGAAGAGAACTGAGGGCTGGCCGCGCACCAGGTTGAACGCCTCCCTGACTTCGTGGATCATCCGCGCCTGCTGTGTAAGGAAGAGCTTGACCTCCGGCTGTTGCCGACGTGCGATGATGCTCTGGTGCCACTTCTGCCCGAGACGGCGGAAGATGATGAGCAGCGAGATAACGGAGACAAGGTAGGTCAGCGCGTCAATGTAGAAACCCGCGGTCCATGCCGGTCTGATGCCGATGCGCGACCACCACTGCCAATCCACGATCAGACCGCCGAGGAACATGCCGAGGAAGGTCGCGACCCGTCCGACGAAGCTCATGAACGAATTCGCTCCCAGCAGATGGTCCGAACCGACGAGGTTCGGGATTATCGACATCCGCGCAGTGTTGAAGAAGAGCCCGCAGAGGAAAACGACGAACGCCACCGCGTATATCAAAATGAGGCTCGATGTGGCAATCGCGACCAGGGGTATCGACAGCACGAGTATCGTCCGCGCCGAGTCGCACGCGACCATCACCTTGCGCCGGTCCCAGCGGTCGACAAGGATGCCGGCGAGCGGGCCGAAGATAACGACCGGCATGGCTACGATGACCGACAGGTAGGAGATGGCCCGCGAACTCTGCCATCCGTACTTGCTTGCGTAGAAGGCGATCATCGCCAGCAGCGCCATGTAGTCGAGCTTGTCGCCGAAGAGCGACACCGCCTGCGACCAGGAGAAGATCTGAAACTCGGCATTCTTCAGGACCGACCAGAGCTGGTTCCTGCCCTTGCTCCGGGCCGCGACCGCCACCGTCTCGGCAATCTCGGACTCGGCGCTCAGGACCTCGCCGTGCTCGTCGGGCAGGTCGCCGGGAGGAGCCGGCTCTCCCGTTCCCACTCAACTCCGCCTGCGCCCGTACCTCGGCACCGGGTACTCCCGCGCCAGCTCTGCGTAGAACGCCTCAACCCGCTCGGCCAGCTTCGGCCAGGAGTACTGCTGCACCTGCTCGAGTCCGTTCGCAGCAAACCGGCGCGCCAGTTCGGGGTCACGGAGCACCTTCACAATCGCCTGCGCCAGAGCCGGCGGGTCCATAGGCGGAACCAGCAGGCCCTCGCGGCCGTCGGTCAGCACGGTCCGGTAGCCGTCGATGTCGGACGCGACGACCGGCTTGCCTGACGCCATCGCTTCGAGCAGCACGATACCGAAGCTTTCCTGCCCGGTGGCCGGCGAGCAGTAAACGTCACAACTGGCGTAGTACTTCGGCCGCTCTTCGTTCTTCACCAGCCCGGCCCAGCGCACGTGCCGCTGGACCTCCGGCGGCAGGTACGACTTGTACGAATAGCCAAGCAGGCCTGTACCGACCACAACCAGCTCCACGTTCGGCACGTGTCTGACGATGTCCGGCATCGCCGAGAGCAGGTGCTTCAGGCCCTTGCGCGGCTCGAACCGGCCCACGAATAGAATCCGCGGCCGGCCGTCTTCCATTCCGGACACGCGGCCCGCATCGGGCCGGAAAAAGGTCAGGTCGATTCCATTGGGGATAATCTTGTAAGGACCCGGGAAGTACTTGGCACAGGATATCCGCGCGGTTTCGGACACCGCAATCAGCCCCTGCACCGCGTTGAAGTAGGGCCGGAGCTCGGACCGGAACAGCGCATAGCCGAGGCTCTGGTCATGGCCGGCATGGAAGGTCACGACGTTAAGCGTGCGCGATGCCTGAATCGCGGCCAGCGGCAGGGTCGGCGCGAGCGAACCGTGGATGTGAACCACGTCGAAACGTTCCGCTGTGAAGTACTTTCGTATCTTGGCCACCGGCCGCCATCCGACCGACACTCGGGCGAACGAGCGGTTGGAACGAATCACCCAGCCGTCGCCGATTCGCTTCACGTGGTCCTCGTCCGGCGTCGAGTCCATGCACTCCATCATGCGGCCGCCGACGTGGGCGGTCAGAACCTTGACGACGTGGCCGCGCCTGCGCAGCTCGGTGGCGAGGAAATGGACGTGCTCGGCAATCCCTCCGACGTAGGGGTAGTAGTTGTCGGAGACCATGCAGATCTTCATGGAGAGGACTCCACGAAGAAGTTTGAAGTCCGAAGTCCGAATGACGAATCAGGAGCGGAACGGGCTCCGGTCCTCATTCGACATTCGACATTAGTCATTCGTCACTTCTTCTGGTTGTATGCTTCGACGCCGGCGGCGAGGATCTTCATCGCCCGGTCGAGGTCGAGGCAGTTGAGCACGTAGGCGATCCGCACCTCATCCTTGCCCTTGCCCGGCGTCGCATAGAAACCGTCGGCCGGCGCGACCATCACGGTCTCGCCGTCGAACTGGAACTGGTCGAGCATGAAGGTGGCGAACGCCTCGCCGTCGTCGATCGGCAGCCTGGCCACGACGTAGAACGCGCCCCGCGGCTTAACGCAGAGCGCGCCCGGTATCTTCGCTATGGCCGCGCAGACCACGTCGCGCCGGCACTGGTACTCGTGCCTGACCTCCTTGAAGTAGCTGTCTGGGACGTTCACCGCGGCCATCGCCGCGAGCTGGTCCACGGTCGGCGGACAGAGCCGGGCCTGTCCGAACTTAAGAATCGCGGCCATCAGGGCTTTGTTCCGGCTGGCCACGCACCCGACCCTGGCCCCGCAGGCGCTGTAGCGCTTGGAAACGCTGTCAACGAGTATTGCCCGGTCCTCGATTCCCGCAAGGTTCAGCACGCTCACGTGCTCGGTATCATCGTCGTAGATGAACTCGCGGTAAGCCTCGTCGCCGATAAGGTAGAGCCCGCGTTCCCGGCAGAGCCCGGCGAGCATCGCAAGCTCGGCCCGCGTGTAGACGGCGCCGGTCGGGTTCGATGGATTCGAATAGATGATTGCCCGCGTGCGCTGCGTGATTACCTGCTCGAACTCGGCCCTGGGCGGCAGGGCGAACCCGGTGTCGGCCAGACATGTAACCGGCACGAGCTTCACGCACGCGGTCGCGGCGAAGCCGGCGTAGTTGGTGTAGAACGGCTCGGGCACGATGACTTCGTCACCGGCATCGGCGACCGCGTCGAGCGCGAACGATATCGCCTCGCTGCCGCCGGTGGTGATGCAGACGTCGGAGGGTTCCAGCCGGATGCCGACCCGTCGGTAGTACGCGACCAGCGCCTCGATGTACTCCTTCAGCCCCTGCGACGGGCCGTAGGACAACACCTTGATGTCGACGCTGCGGTAGCCGTTCATCATCTCCGCCGGCGTCTCCACGTCCGGCTGGCCGATGTTCAGGTGGTAGACCTTGACCCCGCGCGCCCTGGCCCGGTCCGCCAGCGGCACCAGCCGCCTTATCGGTGATGCCGGCATCTCGACCGCACGACCCGAAAGCCTGACTTCGCTCATCTCTGCTCCTCTCATGAACGCTTCACGTCTGACTCTGGACTGCGGCAGCACAGCTCCCGCTTTTCCGGAA
>DDXO01000115.1 GCA_002347155.1 Caldifarciminota bacterium UBA2258 | reverse complement strand
CCGGTTTCCGGCCGGACTTCTAGTCAGCATACGGGATACAGGAAAGGGGATTCCGGAACGCTACCTGAAGAAGGTCTTCGAGCCATACTTCACGCTCAAGCCGGGCGGCACCGGCCTTGGCATGGCCCTCACAAAGCGGATCATCGAGGACCACAAGGGCACGATTGTCATAGAAAGCGTTGAAGGCAAAGGCACGACCGTAACCATCACCCTGCCGGCGGCGTGAGCCGACGAGATTCGGACGAGGACATCCACAGATTACACAAGGAAAATGGGGACGCTACCCATTTACCGGCCGGACGGCGGTGGGTTGGTGCTAGAAGAACGCGGGCACCGACGGACGGTCGGTCGCGTCCGGCATCGCGTCGTAGATGCGGCCCAGTCCATTCTAGATTCCAGATTGGAGATTGCAGACTTGCGGCAAGGACGGCTTGTGGTCAGTTTGCTGCTGGTGCTTGCCGCCGAACCTGTCTTCGGTGCGGGCGACTAGACTGCTGGGGCCGGGACCATATCCTCGATGACGACGCGGCGGAGAACCTGCTCGTCGCCGAACCGCTTCTTGGCGTCAAGCACTTCTATGCCGGCAACCCGGCCGTCGGCCGCGTAGTCAATGGCGACGCCTTCAGCCACGTGCTTGGTCGTCACCGTGGTCTCGATGGACCTGATGTACAGCGCATCGACTTCCGAGTCGTATGATATTCTCATGGCATTTCTCCGCTACGGCACATAATACACGTAGACAGTCACGGCTACAATCTCCGCCGGTTCATCCACGAAGACAGGCCGGACCTGCTTCGACGGGTAACGCCGACCGTTCCAGTCTCGGTCGAAGGGAACCCTTGCGGCAGTCGAACCGACCCAGTTCTGCCGGCTGCCACTCGGCCTGCCGGATTGCCGCCACGACTTCTTCCTCAGTCGCTCCGCGATGGACCATGAGTGCGCCCCTGGTGTTCGCCCGGAAAAAGCCACTCTCGCGGGGCCGAGGGCGGAAGCTAGAAGAACGCTGGCGCTGCGGGCTGGTCAGCCTCGGACGGCATGGCGTCGTAGATGCGGCCGTCGAGGATGGGACGCCCTTTTTGACGGCAGGAGCGAAGTCGGCTAAGCTGCTTGGATGCTTGATCTGATCGGCGATCCGGTTCGGCGATATCACCCTTCAAGCCCGGCGGAGTTGGAGCGCTATGTTCGGTTGCTGCAGTGGCCGGACTGGAACGAGCCCGAGTTCCCAATGAAACTCAGAGCAGACCTTCCGTCTGCCGAGGTTGCCCAAACTCGGCTTCTCAATCAGACTCGCCTGTTCCTGAAGCTTATGGTCGAGGCGGGGGGCGCGCCTCTGACACCGGGCGGATACCTGAAGCGCGCCTACGTCGCCAGTATGATCGAGCAGATGGAGTGGCCGCGCGAATACATGGCGGAGTTCCCGCCCGGCATGTTCAAGAAGATTGACGAGTCCGACGCCAAACCACTGGACATCATCCGCCGCGTATCTGAGTGCGCGGGCTGGGTGCGCCACAAGCGGAACGCGCTATACGTGCCGAAACGAGTGCTGGGCCTGCTCGGCGATGACAAGGCATCGTGGCTGTACCGGGAGCTGTTCATCACCTTCTTCCGCCGGTTCAACATCTGGCATGTCTTCAGCGACGAGGCAGCTCCCGCTGTTCAGCAGACCGCAGCGGTCACACTCTGGCGGCTAAGCGTGGTCGCAGGCAACTGGATGACGCTTCCGGAGCTTCCGCCGCAGATACTGATAGACGGGGTAAGAGAATTGATGGAACGTCCCGACCTGCCCGGCTGGGAGCTGATTGTGCTCAATCACCTGATGCTCCAGCCGCTCACCTGGTTCGGCCTGCTGGAACGCGACGGGCCGCCGGATCCGCTCGGCGACCAGGCGGCCAAACTGCGGTTTCGCAAGACCGCGCTCTTTGACCGGTTTATCACCTTCTGCCCGTCGCCGCCATTCGTACAGGCAAGCTAGCCGGCCGGTGCTGGTCAAGGACATCTCGGCCCGCGCACCGCGGGTCGGAGCTAGAAGAACGCTGACGCTGCCGGCTGGTCGGCCGCGGACGGCATGGCGTCGTAGATGCGGCCGTCGAGGGTACGGCCGTTGGCATGCTTGCGGGTGCCGCCCCACTGCTTGAAGTAGAACGCGACGCGGGCTTTCCTGCACTGGTCCCGGATGGAGAGGACCCACTCTTTCCTGATCGGCCGCGCGCCCGGACCTGACTCGCCGCCCACAATCACCCAGTCGATTCCCTGAAGCGGCAGGTTCGGAATATCGCTCAGCAGTGGCTCCACCGAGAGGAACTTCACCTTGGCCGGAGTCACGGTGAGGTCGGCGATACGGTTCACATTGTGGAAATCCTCGACCGTCACTCCCATCCAGACGTTGTCCGGCCACGGTAGCGCCGGCGCCAACTGCCTCAACCGCTGGCTGCGCTTGGTCAGAACCTGAAACCGGTGTTGCCTGCAGGACTGCATGACCTCGAACACTCGGTGTATGAACTCGGGCGGCACCTTCTCGTGGAACAGGTCACCCATCGAGCAGAGGAATACGATCCGGTTCTTTTTCCAGCCCTGCGGCGTCAGCAGCTCATCCTCGTGGGTCGTGACCTCGAACCCGTTCCTGTACTTGAGCATGCCTGCGGCCTGTAGCCGCAAGGCGAAGCGCCGGGCATAGCAGTTCGCGCAACCGGCGCTGACTGGCGAGCACCCCGTCACCGGGTTCCACGTCGCCTCAGTCCATTCGATGGAAGAACCAAGAGCCACGGTCGCCGTCCTACGCCTGCGGCCCACCGCGCCGAGAGCGTCGCTCTCGGTAGAGCCGTTCCGTGATTCCGCCCTCGGATAGGAATGCCCGCTCCAAGCTCTCCAGTTGCCGGGCGAGCAGGTAGCTTGCCTGATTCACGAGGCAGATAAGCGTGTTCGCTGCTCTCTCAGGGTCTGCGGTCTTGATTCCGTACGGGTCTGACGGGTCGGACTTGTCCGACTGGTCAGACTGGTACCGCTGCCTCACCGCCAGCGAGCGCGGGTCGTCCTTGGGCCAGAGCAGGAGCCCGCGCTGCCTCAGGAAGTCCTCGTAGTCCAGCAGCAGTTCCTCAAGACTGGCGCGGGCGACTCCGGTTAACTTCAGTTCCGTCTTCTTCGATGTCGCGGAGGCGACGCTGCCCTCAGCGATGTTCTGCACACCCGAACGCGCGGCCTGCACCATCTGATCGTGTGTCCGGGAGCGCCGGTCAAGAAACCGGTCACAGAAGACGACGGTGGCATCGTACACGGCCTGCGCGGCCTGAAAGCTCCGCAGCCTCCTGTATCCGCCGTGCGGTGGGATCACTCCGGTCCGGTCACTCATCCGAACAGATCGCCTTCGACCGCTTCGTCTCCGAGTCCCAGATGTTCAACGCGAAGCGCGGAGCCGGGGCCACTGGCGAGGACCTCGGCCAGGATCGAACGGTGGCACTTCGACGGGTCGCGCTCGAAGCAGAGCAAGGCGCAGCCGCCGTGAGCTGCGAGTTCGCGCAGAGCCGCTATCTCCGGTCCCTGCGTGCCGAGGTAAGCAAGGTAGTCTCGCCTCAGCCGCGCGAAGTCGCCGTTCTTCTTGTACTGGTTGCGGATGGCCGGGGGTGTACCGAGTTGCGGGAAGCCAACGTACTCGATGCCGTGCGAGGTCAGGAACTCGGCCAGTGCCGACTTCGAGAAGCCCGGCTTGCGACTCAACGGCATTTGGCGAACGTCCGCCACTCGGTTGACACCATGCTCACTCAGAATGGCGAGCAACTCTTCCGGCGTCCGGCCTTCGTATCCGATGGTGTAGAGCGTCGCGGACTTCTTCTTCATAGCCGACAAGCTTCACCAGGCGGCAGACACCACCTACACGATTCCCTGCCTGTCTCCGGGCAGGAGGTCAACAATCGCGCACGCGAACCGATGGAACCGGCGGATGTCCTCGGGGTCCTTCATGTAGAACAACGAAGCCGCGCGGTTGAACACTTCGATACGCTTTTTGTTTCCGCCGGACTCGAGCTCAAGGACATCCACCTCAATCGGGTCGAAGCCCTCTCTGAGGCCCATCTTGGCAGGCAGGTCGAACAGCCGCTCCCTGCGTAGCTTCTTGATCAGGGCCGTGAGCTCGTTTGGAGGGACATCGCTGTCGGTGACCAGCTTCAGCTCCTCAAGCCGGTAGGACAGCCGCTTCGCCAGCCCCCGCCAGTAGCGAAACTTCAGTGCCTCGTTCTCGCTCGGAGAGCCAGTGGGCCCCGGCTTTGTGTCAGTCCTTCGCAAACCCAGCGACGTGATAATGCCGTGCCTGGCTTTGGCGTCGCGATATGTCTCGTTCAGCATCTTCTTTATGCCGGGGCCGAACCGCACGGGGTAGCTGGCAAAGAGGCCGTCATAGACAATCTTGTCCTTGAACGGCAACAGCACGGCCTCGATTGCCACGGGCAGATGGGGGCCGAGCATCAGCTCAAACGGCTTGTTCGGTGCGACCACGCCATAGGCCAAGGCCTCACCTTCGCCCGTGAGAAAGACCGTGTACTTCCGCAGATAGCGCCAGACGAAGAACTTGCCGCGGAGGAAACCTCTCCAGCTTCGCACGATGTCCAACTCATCTTTCGTGAAACGGAACGGGTTCGCGCTCGCGAATGAATCGAACAGGTCGGGGTGCTCGTAGAGGCGGTCTCGTAATCGCCGCCAGGTCTCCTCATCGAGCTGCGACAGGGCCTCGGGGCTGGCGAGGTGCGGCAGAAACTCAAGCTGCTCGCCCGCGTAGAAAAGAAGACGCCATAGCAAGCGGTAGAATAGCTCGCGGTCAGCGTCAGGCAATCTCAAGTCGATTCCTCATGTCATGGATTCTATGCCGCCGGCACTGCGATGCAAGCCGGTGACCTTTCACCCCGACCCTCTCCCCCAACGGGAAGAGGGTGTTGATGAGACCGAGACTCTACGGTGTCGGGGTGCCGGCGTCGAAGACTTCGGTTCGGATACGCGCGAGAACGGCAGGGTCGAGACCACGGTTGGCCCATTTGTCGAGCAGAACCTGGGCCTGCAGCGCGAAGGTCTCGCCCGAGATGCCCTTCTGCCGCGAGAGCTTGTGAAGCTGTCGCGCGTAGTCGAGGTACGGTACGTACATGACGGTCTGCACTCCGGCCAAGTTGAGCGTCTGGCGCGCCTCCACCTCCATCTCGCAGAGGCTCGCGACCGCAGCCTTGAGCCCAGCTCCTTGGTCGTCGGCAAGTCGTCGGTTCTCCGGTCCAACCATTGCCTCCAGATATGTAGTATATAACATACCCCCGCGACTGCCACTTCTTACCCTAACTCCTCTATCCTCAATCCTCTATCCTCTCTTGCCGCTCGGTCCCCTCCTATGCTTCCCCCATAGCTATCCGCGTAGTCTCGGAAGCCACATTCCGAGGAGCTTCCCGAGGAACAAGGTGGGCTACTTCGACGGCTACCTTCGCCGCTTCTTCGTCCGCTACGCGGCGAGCAACAAGGACAGCTACTTGTCCGGTTCCTTGTCAGGCAACGTGCATCGTTCCCTCCCGAGGTCAGTCCTGAGTTCCAGTCCACATTCCCGTCCAGGTTCCTTCCAGGATTCCTCCGCAGAGAACTGCCCAGGCAACTTGCAGAGCCACTTGGCAAGCAACGAGGAGAGGTACGGTGCATGTCGCGGCGTGGATGACGGAACGGGGGCGCGATACCGCGCCCCCGTAGCCTGATTTCGCTTCAGGTCAGTCGGTCACAACGAGCTTGCCTTCAACGGCCGCACTTCCGGAGACAACGCGGTACAGGTAGACGCCACGGGATACGCCGTTTCGGTTCCACGTGGCCCTGTTGCCCGCGGTCTGGACGTTGCTTACCAGCCGGCCGTCAGGCGTGTAGATGCCGATCCTCGCGTCGCAAGCGGCTGCGCCCGATAGCACAAACTCGCAGCCGGCGCGGCAGGGATTCGGCCCGACCTGCACCCTGATGTCGCCGGTGGAGTACCGCTTCGACGGCTCAGCTACGCCGGTGTAATCCATCACGTTGGCGGCGATGCCCTGGTAGCATGGCTCCGAGGAATCCGACTGCGGAGTTGTGTTCTGGAGATAGAGCACAAGCTTGACCCTGGTCTCGTCCCAGGCCGCATCCAGCGAGTACGACAACGTCACGGTGTCGGCCGTCCCTGCCGGGAGCACTACCGTTGTGCCGGTCTGATTGGGGACGTAGTCGCGGCAGGTGTGGTTATGCCACTGGTCGCCGTTCGGAGCGTTGTAGTAGATGCTGTCCTCGGTTATCGCGAACTCGAGCTTGGCGTTAATCGAATCGCTGCCGGAGTTGTAGCATTCTACCTCGACTTGCCCGTTGCGGGTGATGGTGTCGTAGTAGGTGCCGATGTGGGTTAGGCCGACGTCGGCGGGAACCCGCAGCGCGTCCATGACATAGCCCTGCCATTGGTTGTAGCTGTAACCCCGGCTCTTTCCGTCCACCCAGAGCCATGGTGTGGCGTAGCTGCCGTTGTACGGCGGCGGGTACATGAACCACTTGGAGCGGGCCTCAGCACAGTAGAGCGGATAGCTCGCGTTCACGTGCCATTCGACCGGCGCCACCAGCCCGGGGAGCATGTCGGATATCGTGTCCAGCACACTGCTGGCATTACGGCAGGACCCTCAGCCTTCCGAGTACGCATCCTCGAGCACCACGGTGCGGGTGAAGCCGAAGACAGTCGCAGCGGTGCCGAGGAGCAGAGCGAGAACGAACAGCCTTTTCACGGAGCCTCCTGTTTGGACCGATTCAGACAAACGAACACCCGGGGATTCTAGAACCTGGGACGGCGGAGTCAAATCAGGGCTGGCCGCGCGAACGGAGGCCGAGCGCATCGAGCATCATGTCCTTTCCCCGGTTGATGCGCCAGACGCCGAGCGCGCTGACCACCTTGATTACGTGCGGCACCGACTTCGAACCGCGCTCGTGAACCCGAAGGAGCAGCGGCAGGCAGGCGAAACGACTCAGGCCCGCGGCGAGGAACAGCACGTCGTAGTTCACGAACTCGAACCCGAAGAGCGTCAGCCGGAAGTTGTGCATGACCTGGGCGATAACGCCGGACAAGAGCGACGCCACGAACGCACCGAGCCCGGTCACCACGGAGTAGATGGCGAAGTAGCTCTCGCGGTGGGTCGGGTCGTCGGCAAGGTCGAGCAGCAGGTTCCACAACCCCAGACTGCCTCCGGTCCAGATCACGCCGTTCAAGAGCGCGTCCACCCAGATCGGCAGGTAGAAGGTCGGCGTGGCAAAGAGCCAGAGCAGAGGGCAGATGCCGACGAAGGCGAAGCTCAGCACCGTGACCGGCCGCGAGCCGAAGCGGTCAATCGCCCTGCCCCAGAGGAGCTGGAACAGCATCCCGATGGCGCCGCCGATCATCGAGTAGACGCCGATGGCGGTGAAAGAGAAGTGGAGGTTCTTCATCAGGTGGACGATGTAGAAGGGCGACGCCAGCGTGCCGGTCAGGAACCAGACCGCGAGGAAGAGAATCAGCTTGCTGAACTGCGGTTCCCGGAGCGGGCCCAGGAGAGTCTGCCGCAGGCTCAGTTGCGGCCGGTGTTCGGGCTCGACCTCAGGCTGGCGTAGCAGCAACACCGTCGACACGAGGCCGAAGATGACTGCCAGCCCGAACGCGAGACCGTATCCGACCGGTTCGTACCCCTGTGCCTTGAGCCAGTCCATTCCTCGGCCTGCCGCATACGCGGTCGTCACACCGAGGATGCCGTGGATGGCGTTGCGCAGACCGAAGAAGCGTCCACGACTCTCTTCCGGCACCAGGTCCGAAATCCAGGACTGCCAGACCGTGCCCGCGACGGTCATTATCAGGCTCGACAGGGCGACCGTGGCAAAGAAGAGCGCGAGGCTCACTTTCATCCGCAGGAGCAGGAAGGGAACCAGCAGCGCGAAGACCGAGCGGCCGATACCGGCTGACCAGATGAGCAGCTTTTTTCGGGAACCGACCCGGCGCACGAGGTAGCCGGAGAGAAACGAGAACCCGGCCACGAGGGGCGGGATGGCCGCGATGAGCGCTATCTGGAACGAGTTGGCGCCAAGCCAGAGCGCTAGGCCGGTGAGAAACATGCCACCGCCAAGCGTGGCATAGACCATCGCGAACGCGCCCTCGATTATGGAAACGCGCAGTCCGCGTTTGATTTCGGGTTGGGTCAGGCTGCTCACGTGTCGGCAGGCATTCTACCACAAAGCCCGGGGCGAGCAATGTTCATGGAAAGCAGCGTGGCCGTGGCGCTATCGGAGGTCGAGATCCGCCTGGTGTCGTGCGGGCAGGCCGAGTCGGTCACGGAGGAAAGGAACGATGGTGGAGCTCGTGGCCGGCCACCCGTAATCGTGTCCGGGATTGTGGACTGCTCGCGAGAACGGGACCGGCAGGTCGACCAGGTGGGACCAGAGAGAACGTACGATTCCGGTGAACAGGGAAGCGACTTCCACGTCGATCTTGCAGGTTGCCACCGGGTCCCTGCCCTCGTTGTCGAAGAGGAGCGTGTTCGGGATGTCTCTTTCCTCGTTCCACCACGGCGGTCCGAACTGCAGCACGCTGACTCGGGACTGCATTTCCGGCTCAAGCAGGCTCATCGCCTGCCCGACGAAAGTCGCACCGCTGGACAGCCCTACCAGCACGACGCTGGTCCCGGAATAGCAATCGAGCAGGCCGGTAATGGTGTTCGCGAACTTCCGGCTGCTCTTATGGTGCACCCCGAGCATCTCGGTCAGTTGCAGGACCCGGTTCTCCGGCACTCCTCCCGATATCCGCAGGTACGGCACGACGAGCGCACTCAGCCCCCAGCTTGCCAGCGAGTCGCGCATCGCGAACGCAGTCGGCGCAATGTCTTCCGAGTGCTCGAG
Organism: Caldifarciminota bacterium UBA2258; assembly: GCA_002347155.1. Classification (GTDB taxonomy): domain Bacteria; phylum Hydrothermota; class Tepidihabitantia; order Tepidihabitantales; family Tepidihabitantaceae; genus UBA2258. Next base: position 47,086 of record DDXO01000115.1, on the reverse strand, counting down.
CGGCACGCGGCCCCAGCCGCCGGTGCAGACCACGATGACCACGTCGCACGCCAGCGGCATCCGCGCCAGCTCACGGAAGTCGAACCCCTCGGGCGGAGGGCCGCCGAAGAACGCAGCGAGGCTGGTGTCCTTATCCGGGTACCAGATGTCGAACTCCGCTGTGCGCAGCACGATGCCGTCAGTCTTTCCGCCACTGGTCGCAAGAAGCAGTGACTCGCGCTCCCACCTTGCCGCCGCAGGCAGCGACTCGTAGTTGATGCTGATGTCGAGCTGACCGGCGACTCTGGACCCCGCGTCAAACGCGGCGAACGCCTTCCCGGCCTCGACGGCCTCGCCCGCGAACGCCACGCCCTGGTCGAGGTTGTCGGTCGGCGAGCGCCGAAAAGTGACTCTGGATGACGCGACGCGGCAGAGCCGCGGTATGGGCACGAGCAGGCGTAATCGCCCGCCGGAGCCTGCGGGCCCGGCGGAATCAGAGGCCGGGCACTGAACGGCAACCGAGTCGAGATTGACCTCGACTGTGGCGGTACCGGCAAGGCCGATGGAAGTGATGCATGCCAGAGCAGCCAGCAGGCAGGAGAGCTTCCGCAACTCGTGACAAGTGCGTGCTCGGACGAACTCCTTCATGGGTTTCCCGTCATTGTAGACCGACCCGGCCGCCGGTCAAGCTCACGACTATCGGCGCGGGACCAACTGGCTTCTGACCGCGGGTCCTGTCTTCCGGAGTTGCCCCGAACTCAGGACTTCGGGTCTGGGACCCGGTCTCGCCGGCCGGCGCAGACTTGTTCCGCACGATATGAGCTGCGCACGAGCGGGCCGCAGAGCGCGCCCTTGAAGCCCAGCGCAAGTGCCTCTTTCTCCAGCGCGACGAAGTCCTCGGGCGTGACGTAGCGCTCAACCGGCAGGCAGCGGCGCGCGGGCTGCAGGTACTGCCCGACCGTGACGATGTCGCAACCTACCGAACGCAGGTCGCGCAGCGCCTGACGCAACTCGTCGTCGGTCTCACCCAGCCCGACCATCAGGCCGCTCTTGGTTGTCATTTGCGGACTTGCACGTTTCACCGCCGCTAGAACGTCCAGCGAACGCCGGTAGGACGCGCGCGGGTCGCGCACGCGGGGCGTGAGCCGCTCCACAGTTTCGAGATTGTGCCCGAACACGTCCGGCGCGGCCTCGACGGCCTGCCTTATCAGCTCTTCCCTGCCGCCGAAGTCGGGCGTGAGGACCTCAAGGAGAGGGACCAGGGGCTGGGAACCAGGGGCTGGGGCTTGCCCATTTTGCACTTTGCCCTTTGCACTCCGCATTTTGACTTGCCTGACCGTTTCAGCAAAGACGCCCGCACCAAGGTCCGGAAGGTCATCGCGGTCAACTGAGGTGAACACGACGTAGGAGAGCCCGAGTTCCCCGACTGCACGGGCCACGCGCTCCGGCTCGGTCTCATCCATTGCGCCCTGCGGATTGCCCGTCTTGACCGCACAGAATCGGCAGTGTCGGGTACAGGTGTCACCCAGAATCATGAACGTGGTAGTGCCGCGCCCCCAGCACTCGGCGAGGTTGGGGCAGCGGGCGGAAGTGCAGACGGTGTTGATGCCGTACGCGCGCAGCCGCTCATTGGTCGCCTCGAACCCGGCGCCCGACGGCACGGCAGTTCGCAGCCAGTCAGGCTTTCTCATCGGTGGGAAATACTACCACAAAGACACAAAGGCACAAAGAGAAGTGGACGGTGTACGGTACGCGTTCCGCGGCTATGCGCGGAACTTCAGACAGGACTTCGGGCAGTTGGAAACGCACTCGCCGCAGCGGATGCACTCGAGCTGGTTCTGGCTCTCTTCCGGCTCGATGTCCATCGGGCAGACCTTGCGGCAGAGGCCGCAGTGGGTGCAGGCGCCGGGGTCGGCCATCTTCAGGTGCAGCAGGCTGCCCTTGTTGAAGAGTGAGTAGATGGCGCCGATGGGACAGATGATGCGACAGAACGGCCGCTTGATGGCAATGGAGGCAATGATGAAGAAGAGCAGCAGGCCGATCTTCACCCAGTAGAGCCAGCCGACGAGACCGCGCAGGGCATTGACCGGGTCCCAGAGCACGAGTGGGATGCCCGCCCCGAACGTGCCCTGTGGGCAGAGCTTGCAGAACCACGGCTCGGCGGTGAAGTAGGACGCGACCCCGGCAACGAGCAAGAGCACGCCGAACTTGAGGAAGTTGGAGGGCAGCGACACCTTCGCTATGACGTCGATTATCACCACAACAATCAGCGCGGAGATAGCCAGCCCGAGCCCGAGCGCCAACCCTGCCAGCGGACCGACGTGAAACGCGGGATTGCCCAGCCCTCCAATCAGCAGCCCGGCCACCGCGGCGAACGCAGCCGCGAACCAGCGGCCGGTGATTCCAAAGAGGATCATGGCGACAAAACCGAACGCCACCGCGTACCCGACCTCGAACTTCAGCCAGACTACGGCCGCAAGTCCGACCGCGGTAAGGAAACCGCCCAGCCACATCCGGCGCGGCAGCTCGAGCTTGCCTTTGATGGCAACAGCCAGCACCGCCAGGTTGAACGGCAGCCACGCGTACAAGAGGACCCGGAGGTATGGCAGCTTCAGAAAAAGGACGAGCGCGGCACCGATGAGAGCCGAGATGAGCGCAATGCCCGCGACCGATATCCAGCGCTTGTGCCCGGCCTTTGCTCCAACCTTGACCTTGTAGAGCAGGTCCTGCCACATGCCGAATGGGCAAATCCACGCGCATGCCGCCCGGCCGACCACAGCGCCGATGACGATGAACACGCCCAGCGGCAGCCAGGGCAGGAGTTTCATGCCGACCATCTGCTGGGTCGAGCCGATGGGGCAGGCGAAGACCGCCAGCGGCCCGCCGTAGCAGTTAAGAATGGGCTGGGGCAGGTACTTGAGGAAACCCTGGTAGAGTATCCTGTTCTGCAGATAGGCGGCGATGTAGGCGTTGAGCAGCACCGCCGAAGTAATCTGGACCACCCGGTACGGTGCGACCCGCCGGCGCACGAACACAACTGACCAGAGCATGATGAGAGTGAACGGCACCCAGCCGAAAATGAGGACTCGGCCGAGCGGCAGTCCCTGACCGATGCCGAGGAAAGCGGCGGCAATCGCCCCGGTCAGTGATATGACGATGAACGAGAGCCAGCGATTGGCGGTGGTCGGCCGGCCGAGGAACAAGGCCAGGAAAAGCCCGAGCCCGAGCATCGAGGCAAGCCCGTAGTAGAGCACACCCCAGTCGAATCCAGCGAGGAACTTGAGCAACAGCGTGGCGAGTGCCGACGCCGCGGCGATGACTGCGAAAGCCAGGACACGCGTCCGAGTGCTTACCTCAAAGCGGTTGCCGGCCATCGTCTTCAGGTCTGCATCGGGGCTACACGAGCCCCATGCAGGAGAGTCATATCTGGGCAGCGAAGCGGTGGATGGTCTCCGGGTCGCCGGCCCTGATGCCCAGCACGACAGCCGCCACACCGATTGCTACCAGGATGATGAAAGAGACCTTGCGCTTCACGCTCAGAAACGGCTGATGAGTTGCAGCTTGGCGCCGGTGAAGGGTGACTCGAACCGGCAGACCCCTCCCGAGCAGGTGTAGCCGCCGCGCTCGGCGCCCACGCGGACGCGCAGGACGTTCCGCTGGGTGATGTTCCAGACAGTCTCAAACATCGGCCACGACTGCTGACCCGCATACCTGATGTCGAGCTTCTGGTCAACGTACTGCCAGCCGACCGTAAACAGCAACGCCTGAGTAGGCCCGTAGCTCATGGTAAGCGCCGACTCGTGGTATTTCTGGTCCGGATACTCTGGCGAGTCATCCCGCTTTTCGGTGACGAAATTGTAGTCGCCCTCAAAGGCGAACGTATGGGCCCCCGCCAGATAGTTGACATGCACCGTCGGCATGTCGGTTCCGCGGCGCAGCACGTGCAGCTCCACGTTCTGCTGCACCATGTGGTTGAACTTGGCCTCAAAGGTCCAGGCATCGCCTAGCGAGTAACGCGACTTCACTTCCCACTCGACCACGCCTGAGTTCGGGTCCTTGTGCTTGTACAGCCGGCCGTAGCCGCCTTCGATGTAGAGCGCGGCGAGCGGCGTCGCCGTGGCGATGATGCCGAAGCCCCTCTCGTCCTCACCCCGGTTCAACGCGACGCCCGACTTGATTGGAGTCGGCGGATCATTCCAGTGGTAGACGCCGGTGGGGAAACCGATCTTGTCGTAGTCCATGTATTCACCGACTATCGAATAGCCGGTGAACGCCGCGGTTCCGCTCAGGTAGTAGCCGAGGCCCTTGTCGCGGCCGCCGATGCCGGGCCTGGTGCCGAGCCGCTGGCAGACCTCGCCGTAGAGGTCAACCGGACCGAACGCGGCCGAAACGTTGCCGCCGTAGAGCTCGGTGAACGCCTTGGCGGTGACGTCCTTTGTCGAGTCACGATTGACCCGGACGTAGCGCGCGCCGAGGCCGCCCCACTTGACCGGCCGCGAAGACATGTCCGCGCCCAGCACCTGGTCGGTTGTGTCGGTCGCGTTCATCACCTTGTACGTGCCTTCCTGGAAAAAGAGGTCGCGCATCCTCGCCCCGAGCAGGACGACGTCGGTCGCAAGCGGCAGATGGGCAGTCCCGCGCAGCCCGTGCAGGCTCTTGTAGTGGCGGAAGTCGTCATCGGAGTAGGCCCGCAGCGTCAGGCCCTTGCCGAATGTCTGGTAGAACTTGCCGTACAGGACTTCGAGTTGCTTCGGGCTGTAGGCGACGGTGTAGTCGAAGAACCGGAGCGGCTTCTTGGCCGCAGTCCAGGGCTGCGAGGGCTCGAACAGGAACAGCCCCAGCCCGCCGTTCAGGTCACCGTACTTGAGATTGAGGTCCATCTTGTCTTCGGCATGCGCCGCCCAGTTCTCCTGGTATGCCCAGAACTCGGCCCGGTTGACGCCCTGGATGGTCAGGTTTACTCCGTATGCGAGCGAACCTGCGCAGGCCAGCAGGCAGGCTAGTCGGACGGCTCGCTCAGTCACCTACCGCTACTTGTCTTCTTCGACCGGAGTCTCCTCGACCGCCGGCTCCGGCAGCCACTTCACAAACTCTTCCGCGATCCTCTTCTCGTCGCCCTTCTTGTAGCCGATGTGGGTGTACACGATTTGCCCTTCCTGGTTGATCAGGAACGCGGTCGGTTTGATGATGATGCCGTAGGCCTTCTTCACTTCATTCTGGGCGTCGAGCAGGCAGATGTAGGGCCACTTCTTGCTCTTCACGAACGCTTTGACCCGGGCTTCGTCGGACGGCTTGTCGACCGAGAGCGCCACTATCTGCAGCCCGCGCTCTTTGAGCGAGTCATAGACCGGCATCAGTGCATCAAGCTCGGCGATGCAGTTGACACAGGGCAGGTCCCAGCACTCCATGTAGACCGGCCCGACCGCAAGCAGGCTGTCGAGGGTAACCGAGGCTCCGGTAACATCCTTGAGGGTGAAACCGGGCGCTGGTTCGTAGTCGGTCTCGGCGGCAAGGCCGAAGCCGGCCGCGAACAGAAGCACCAGCACGAGTCGCGCAGTTCTAATCATATTCTCTCCTTGGTTCATCTGCTAATTGCCCAGGCGCAACTTCCCCACCGACTGCATCACCCGCAGGCTCGACGTGTCCTGCACGAAGACGGCGACCCCGAGCCGCGAGCGTTCCCAGGCTCCCAGCGGCGTTGTGAGAACCGTGTCAAAATCAGCGCCGAAGCTAAGCGTCAAAGGAACGCCCCACGTGTCACCTATCACGCGGCGGACGCAGAACCTGGCATAGGCCGTATCTTCCTGCAGCATTGAATAGTAGGGTGCGCTGTCCTCGTGGACCACCGCGACGAGCATCAGGCCTTTCATCTTGTCCACGGCCGAGTCGGTCGGCGTGATGTGCACTCCGATGCTCAGCTCCGTGGAGTCGAGGCGGGTTGTGGCCGAGTCGAGCGACATCTCCATAACGGTGGTCAGCGAACGGGCCTGACCGATCATGCCGTCATAAACCCCGTAGAACGAATCGGTAATCTGGGGTGCGCGGTAGAAGCCGTCAAAAAACGCGGTGGGCCAGAATCCGGCGACATTGTACCTTGCAGCACGCACGTCGCCGGCCGCGGTCGACAGCTCCGGGTGGGCCTCCGCCTGATACCAGATGAAGTGGACCAGCGAATCCCGATAGACCGCCCCCAGGCTCTCAAGAGACCGCTCCGCGGCCTCGCAGTATGATCACTCCGTGGTCGAGAAGAGCTCGCTGAGCACGAGCCGGTTTGCCTGGCGGCTTATCAGCGGTGCGTCCGAACACCGGACCGAAAACGAAAGCAACACCGCCACCGCGGCCAGGCCGGCCGCTGTCCGAGCGGGACGTGACTGAAGTAGTTTGCGCGTCACAAAGGTAATCTTAAGAGCGCACGCGTTTCCTGTCAAATCAGACCATCTCCTTTGTGACTTACACGCCAGACACCGCGGTTATTCCGCTGGCGAAGCGCTGTCCTACTCTACTTGACTAGAACCGGTCTGTGCGGACACTTACAGAGTGAAGGGCCCCTATCAGACGCTGACCACAACACCCAGCCGGACGACCGCCCGCCGCATCGCTCGTGTGCTGGTCGATCGTCGCCTGGCTGCCTGCGTCCAGATTGTGGGACCGATTGAGAGCATCTACCGCTGGCAGGGCCGAGTGGAGACCGCGCGCGAGTGGCTCTGTCTCATCAAGACGAGCCGGGCCCGGTTCCGCGAGGTCAATGCCACCATCGCCGGACTCCACCCCTATGACACGCCCGAGATAGTCGCTCTGCCTGTTTCCGCGGGCAGCCGGCGCTACCTCGACTGGCTGGCGGAGTCGGTGCGTCCGCCGAAAACCGGGACCCGGTCGGCAAGGAGAACCAGTTGTCGCTGAGAGGGATAATCTCGGTTCTCCAGGATGCGGACCCGGCAGCGCGGCGCCGCGCCGTCGAATCGCTGAGCCACATCGGTGGCGACGAGGCGGCCGGAGCCCTGGTGCTGATGCTCAGAGACCCCGACGAAGCCGTCCGGACGCTGGCCGCAGACGTGCTCGCAGCCATCGGCGCCAACGCGGTCGAGCCCCTGACGCGATACCTCGCGACCTGGCAGGGGCCGGTCGGGACCGTCGTGCCGGCGCTGCTCGGGAAGCTGCGTTCCGAGCGCGGGCTTGACTTCCTTACCACCCACCTCACCGACCCCGACCCCGCTGCCCGCGCCGCCATCGCTGCCGCGCTCGGCCGCATCGGCACCGATCGCGCGCTGCCGCCGTTGCTTGAACTGCTGCGGGATATGGTCGATGAAGTCCGGATTGCCACCGCCCGGGCGGTCGGCGACGTCCAGAACCCCGCGGCCGTAGACGCCCTGCTCGACGAAATGGCGGACGAGAACGCGCTGGTCCGGGCGGCCGTGGTCGAGGCGCTCGCCCGCATCAAGAGCCCGAAGTCGATTGACATACTCTCGCATGCCAGCACCGAGGATCCGGACCGGAACGTCCGCGAAGTGGCCATGGCCGCGCTCCGCCGCGTCAGCACCGGAGCGGTCACGCCGCTGATCCAGGCGCTGCTGGGAAACGACTTGAGCCAGCGCATCCGCGCCGTCAGCCAGTTGCTCGAACAGGGCAAGGCCTCGGTCCTGCCGTTGACCGAGCTTCTCACTCACGAGGAACCGACGGTGCGGGCCTCGGCCGCCGAGGTGCTGGGCGCGCTCGGCGATACGGCTGCGCTGAACGCCCTCATCATCAGCGCGATCGCCGACACTGACGACCGCGTCCGTCTCTCGGCCACGACCGCACTGGGCCGTGTCAAGCACGGCCGTTCCGCCCACGTTCTGGCCGGTCTGCTCGAAGACCAGGACAACAGGATCGCAGACGCCGCGGCCATCGGACTCGAGAACCTGAGTGAGCTGGCCGTCGAACCGGTCTTCGAGCAGCTCAACCACGAGTCGGTCGACGTCCGGGTGCGGGCGATTCACGTGCTCGGCCGGCTTCGACACGGCGGCGCCTGCGACCGCCTGATCCGCGGCCTGACCGACAAAGTCATCTGGGTGAGAATAGTGTCGGCTCAGGCACTCGGCGAGATCGGCGACAGCCGCGCGGCTCCGGCACTCATAGCTGCGTTGAAAGACCGCGACCTTGTGGTCCGCGCCATGGCGGCCGAGGCGCTGGGCAGGCTGCGCGACTTCGCGGCCACCATGCCGCTCCTCGCCCTGCTCAGCGATGAAAGCGACCTCGCGCGCATCCATGCCCTGCGCGCACTCGGGCGCATCGGCAACCCGGCGGCGATCCCGTTCCTCGAACCGGCGCTGGATGCGCCGGAGCCGGAGGTGCGCTGCGCAGCAATCACCGGGCTGGCGGCCCTGCGCGTGACCGGCGTATTGCCGAAGCTGCACCGCATGACGCGGAACTGGCCGGTGGGAAGAGAGCCGAAGGATGTACGGGAAGCGGCTCAGCGGGCGATCGCGGCGCTGGAAGCTGCGCTGGAGCAGGAGAACGCGCTGGGCGTGCCGCCTGAGGATAGTCAGGGGTTAGGAGTCAGGAGATCGCGGACTTCTGACTCCTAACTGCCAACTTCTAACTGCTAACTACTCTTCAAACAGCGCTTTTGCATAAGCCTGGGGATCGAAGGGCTCGATGTCGTCGAGTCCTTCACCGGTACCGGTGAACCGCACCGGCACCCCCAGTTCCATGACGATCGGAATCAGCACGCCGCCCTTGGCCGTACCGTCGAGCTTGGTGACGATGAGACCGCTGAGCCCGAGCTGCTCGTTGAACGCGGCGGCCTGACGCAGGCCGTTCTGGCCCACGGTCGCGTCCAGCACCAGCCATACCTCGTCGGGAGCCCCGGGCTTCACCTTGGCACAGACCCGCTTGATTTTGACCGCCTCGTCCATCAGGTCCTTGCGGGTGTGGAGCCGGCCCGCGGTGTCGACCAGTACGACATCGATCTTCTTCTGCATCGCCTTCTGGATCGTATCGAACGCGACGGCGGCCGCATCCTGCCCCTGCATCGACGAGACGATATCCACGCCGGCCCGTTCTGCCCATATCCCGAGCTGCGCGGCCGCGGCATCGCGGTAGGTATCGGCCGCGGCCACGACCACGCGCTGCCCCTGGTCGGCGAAGAGCCGGCAGAGCTTGCCGACGGTCGTGGTCTTGCCTGACCCGTTCACACCGACAATCATGACCACCAGCGGCGGTTGCGGCTCGGGGTTCGTGACCTGTTGATTGGGACTCAGTAGCCGGGTGATCTCGGTCTCAAGGACCTCGCGCCGGTCGCCGGACGCGTGCTTCACCCGGTCCACCAGGATGTCGGTGGCCTTGACCCCGACGTCAGCGGCGAGTAACGCCTCCTCCAGTTCCGCGCTATTGGCGGCGACCAGCAGCCGCCGGAATACCTGCCGGGTCTTGGTCAGACCGCCGGCCAGCTTCGCGAAGCTGGCGCCGATTCGGGCGAAGGGATTCACAGACTAGCCGGCAGTGGCCGGATCCACCTGGTTGCGGTAGTCGGCCAGGCTGACTGACACGAGCGTGGAGATGCCGGGCTGCTCCGCGGTCACGCCGAACACGACGTCGGCGCGCTCCACGGTCAGCCGGTTGTGCGTGATGATGACCACCTGGGTCTTTTCGGATATGCCTCTGAGATAGTCGGCGAAGCGGCCGACGTTGGCGTCGTCGAGCGGCGCGTCCACCTCGTCGAGGAAGCAGAACGGCGCCGGCTTCACGCGGTAGAAGGCGAACAGGAGCGAAACCGCCAGCAGCGCCTTCTCGCCGTCCGATAGCTGTTCCAGCCGCTTCGGGTTCTTGCCGCGCGGTTTGGCGATGATGCCGATTTCCGACTCGAGCGGGTTCGTGTCGTTCGTCATCACGAGGTCGGCCTCGCCTTCGAGGAAAAGAGTCTGGAATATCCCGCGGAAGTGGCTGCGCACTTCGCCGTAAGTGGCAGCGAACTGCTCCTGCGCGTGGCGGTCGATCTCACTGAGCGCGTTCTCGAGATTCACCTTGGCCGCGGCCACGTCCTCGCGCTGCGCGGCGAGCTTCGCCAGGTCCGACTTCTCCTGCGCATACTCCTGAGCCGCGAGCGGGTTGACCTGGCCGAGCGCCTCGAGCCGCTGCCGCACCTGGGCGAGCCGCTCCTCCGCGCCCTCGGCCGCCTCGGGCCGGAATGAAGCGATGTCGGTTCCGTGGGTTGACCGCGCCTCCTCCGCGATGGCGGCGAACCGCTGGTTCAGCTCGTACAGCTTCATGCGCTGCTCCATCAGGATGGTCTGGTTCCGCTCCTGCGCCTGGCGCAGCTCGGTCAGGTTGGCTTCGAGTGCCTCCTCGGCCCTGGCCAGCTCGGCAATCTGCAGTTTTCCGAACTCGTCCTCGAGTCCGGACAACACGGAACGTGCCTGCTCAATCTCAGCCGCACGTTCGCCGATCTCCTTTTCCAGGACCCCGGTCTCAACGCGGTTGCGCTCGGCTGACGCGGCGTACTCCTGAAGTCGACGCCGACCGTCGTCAATCTGGCGCTTGGCAAAGGTATTCTCGGCCTCGAGCCGCGACCCGACCTGTCGCGCCTCGGACAGCTCGGCGAGTGCCTGTGACGAAAGCTCCAGTCCGACCTTCACCTGCTGCTCAAGCTCACGGGCCTCGGCCTCGGCCCGATCGAGAGCACTGGTACCGGATTGCGTCTGAGCATCGAGCTCACCCGCAGCGACAACCAGCGCGGTGCGCCGCTCCTCCAGTGTGCGCATCTGCCCGGTGGCCGCCTGCTGCGCGGCCCGCAGCCGCTCCACGTCCCGTTCCAGTTCCTCGCCGGCCGCGCCGGTCAGATCGAGTGCGGCATCGAGCGACGCCTTCCTGCGGCCGGTCTCCCCGACCTCGAACTCGACCTGCTCTATCTCCTTTTCCAGGTTCTCGCGGCGCACGGCCAGCGCAGTCTCACCCGCTGCTGTTCGCTCCAACTCGACATCAACTGCCGCCAGACGCTCGCCCTTTTCACGGATACGCCGGCCGGCGCTCAGCCGTCCGCTGTCCCGGCCCTCCATCACCAGCCGGCCGTCGGGAAACCGGCAGATGCCTTCCCGGGTAACGAACGCCCAGCCCGCAAACTGTCGCGACAACCGGTCGAGTTCGCCGGAGCTGCCGGCCACGAGGCACGTGTCGACCATTTGCACCAGCGCGTTCGGCGCGCCAGGCTTGACCCGGACGAATCCGGACAATTGGCCCAAGATGGCCGGGTCCGACGGAACCCCGGAACCCTCTGACCCCGGAACCCCTCCTCCGGTAAGGAAGCCGAAACGGAGGTCGGGCCGCTTCCCGGCGATGTCGGCCAGCTTCTCCGGTCCGGCGTCCGCGACCAGGAAGTCAACCACCGCGTAGAACGCTGCCTCGCAGGCCCGCTCCCACCCGGGAGCGACGTCGATGAACGCACTCGCCTCGCCGCGCAGCCCTTCGGCCAGCGCGGCGCGGCTGGTCTCGGCCTGCTCACTGGCAATCGCGGCACGCAACAAAGCCAATTGGGTTTCGAGCCCGGCCTTCTCCTCGCGCAGCTTCTCATCTGCGCCGCGCAACCGGTTCCTCTCATCGCGGACTTGCACCAGTTCGGCACGCAGCGTCTCGAGTCGTGCCCGACCCGCCGCGATTACCGCTTCCGCCTCGGATAACCTCAGACGCGTGGCCGCGACTTCCTCCTGGTTGCGGGCCAGGCGCGTCTTCACGGCGTCTGCCTCGGCGCTCAGCCGCTCGCTCGTCTCGCGCTGATTGTCAAGCGCCGCCTCAAGCCGCGCCAGTTCCTGACGGCCGCCTTGCCCTTGCTCGAGCCGCTCCTGCACCTGGCGCCGGAGTTCAGTCTCGTGGCTGCGCAGCCCATACAACTGCTCCTCGATCGTCTGCATCGCGACGCGCTGGCGCTCCAGCCTGTCCTGCGCCTGTGCCTGCCGTTCGTTGGCGGCGGCCAGTTTGCCCAGCGTCTGCTCGAACGTCTGCTCCATCTTCCGGACGTTTTCCTCAAGCTCCGCGCGTTCGGCAACGCCCTGGGAAGTGGCGCCGGCGAGCAGCTCGATCCGCTGGCGCGCCAGCAGGTTCCGCCCTTCGAGTTCGGACACCGCCAGCCGCTGGGCCTGCACCTTCCCTCCGAGCTCGTCCTTCAGAACCTGCAGGTCCCGCACCCGGCCGCGCTGCGTCTTCAGCTCTTCCTCCAGCCGCCTGATGTCGGCGACTCGTGCCGCCTCGGACTGCTCCATCGCCTCGGTGTCGGCCCGGGCCTGCGCGAGGTCACGCTGCAGCGCCTCGTAATCGGCCTTGAGCTCGATCAGCCGCAGTCCCTTCTCCTCGGCCTTCAGCTTGTCGAACGCCCGCAGTCTCCCCGCCTGCCGCTGCAGGCTGCGCACGTACCGCTCCCGCTCTGCGATGATGTCGTCAAGCCGCAGCAGGTCGCTATTGGTGAGCTCCAGCTTGCGCAGGCAGTCGGCCTTGGCGTCCTGGTACTTGGCAAGCGACGCCGCCTCCTCGAACATCTTCCGGATGTTGCCGGAGATAATCTCGCGCATCTGGCGCAGGTCGAATATCGAGTAGGCTTTGGTTCCGGCGCCCGAAGAGAAAAAGACCTCCTGGATGTCACGCAACCGGCAGGGCTGCTTGTTCAGGTAGTACTCGCTCTCGCCCGAGCGGAAGTAGCGGCGCCTGATCTCGACCTCGGCTGCCGGCTGCTCCTCGCCCTGAGCGACGTCATCCAGCACCAGTCTTACCTCTGCGAAGTTGACCGGCGCGACCGTGGCGGTGCCGCCGAATATCAGGTCCTCGTTCTTGGCGCAGCGCAGCAGGGTGAACGACTGCTCGCCCAATACCCAGCGGAGCGCGTCGAGCACGTTGGTCTTACCGCAGCCATTCGGCCCGATGACCGCATTCAGGCCCGGCGAGAACCGCAGCGTCGCCTTGTCCTGGAACGACTTGAACCCGATTAGCTGGAGCTCTTTGATTCGCACTTCGGGCTAAACTATATGAGCGACCTTACCCAAGTCAAGCCTAGTAAATGGGGACGCTACCCATTTTCCTGCCTGCCACCGGGCCTGCCGCGGGGTAGCGCGCGTAGCCTGCGGCCGCTGTGCACTTCCAGTTTCTGGACAAACGAATCATGCCCCAGTGGACGCCCGGTGCGGGTGTTGAGGCGCAGGCGCGTGACGGAGTCCTCAGGTTCCGCCTCTGCGAGCCAGTCGGACCAGTCGCTGACTGCGACCCACCGATCGATATCTGGTGCCACCAGGCGATCGCGCCTCAGTCCCGCGTGGGCGGCGGCGCTGCTCCACTCGTAGTTAGCGGCGCGATGCTCGAGTCCGGCGCGCACAGGGTTGCACTCAACGTAGCGGATTGCTGCCTCGGTGTGGGCTGCGTCAAGCGGACACGAGTAGAACCGGCCCTGCCAGACGCGGCCGCTGAACTCCTGCGAGCGGTTCACATGCTGCGCGTAGCGGAGATGTACCGGCTTGAGCACGGATGCCAGTGAATCCGCTCCGCCCGGCACCGCGACCAGGTGGACATGATTGGGCATCAGGCAGTAGGCGAGAATCTCAAGCCCACGTTCGGACGAATAGTCCGCAAGCAGGCGCAGGTACCTACGGTAGTCTGACCTCACGAAGAAGACGTTCTCACGACGATTGCCCCGCTGGGTGATGTGGTGCGGAATACCGGGAACGACGACTCGCGCCATGCGGGGCATGACCTACGATACTGCCGCTCGCGCCGTTGTCAATAGAAAACGGGTAGCGTCCCTATTATATAGCGCCCTCAGCCAATCAGCAGACGGGCCGATTCCTCCTCCGTCGCGGGCTCGACGTCGACAGACTCACCCGCGACAACGGCTCTTGCGAGGTTTTCTTTCCGCTTGTCGCTGTACCTTACGCAGATACTTGCAGCCGGCGCCCGGTCGGAGTCAGCCACCAAGGCACCAGGACGCGAAGGCGGCAAGATCAACGCGACAGGTCCAGGCAGGTCCGACGCGTCGATGACGAGGGCGTCGGCCGGCTTGCGCCTCAGTAGCTCGTCGTTCTCCGCCTCGTCGCGGCCCACGACTAGCCGCGCTCCGGAGGGCAGCCGGAAATGCCTACCCAAAGACAGCAGTTCGACTATCTCGAGCGAGTCCTCGCCGTGGTCAAACGCCTCGGCCAGACGCTTCGAGAAGATCTTCTCGGTCAAGAGGCAACCGCCCGCCGGGGTTGGGTAGTCTTTGATGCCGTGCTTCTCGGCCAGTGCCATCTGGCGCGTCCGCTGCCTGCCCTCGACATCCAGCAGTCGCTCGCGGTCCACCAAGCCTTCCTGCTCCGGTGCGGTCACATCGAGCAGCTTCGCCGACATCGGCCGCAGCAGCCGGTCCCCGACGCCGGATTCCCTGGCTACCATGTTCAGCGCGTTCCGGTTCTGCGACATCGGCCGCTGGCCCAGCACCTCGCCGGTGATGATGAAGCCCGCGCCGCGCGTCTGGCCGAATGCCCATGCTTTCCGGATCATCAGGGTGTGGCAGTCAATGCACGGGTTCATGTTCTTGCCCCGGCCATGCATTGGCCGCTTCACCATCGCGATGAAGTCCGCGTCAATCGGCAGGGTCACAAGCTCGATGCCGAGTTGCTCGGCTGCCCGCTCGGCATTGCTCTTGCCCGCTCTCGGTCGCGGGCAGTACGCGCCCGCGAAGTTGACGCCGATGACTCTGGCGCCCTGGTCGAGAATCACCTTTGCCGCGAGCGTCGAATCCAGCCCACCCGACAGCAGGGCGACAGCGATTACATTGGGCTTGTCGGTCACGGCAAGAGAATAGCCGCCTCCCGGCGGCTTTCAACCACTCACCATCGGCCGCTGCCCGTCACCTTCCCCCGCCGACGTAGCCGGTGTTGTGCAGGTCATGCTGCCATTTGGGCCAAGGCGCTCGCGGGTCGAGCGGGGCTCCTCGGCTTCCCGCTACACAAAACAGCCCGTATTCTCCGGCGACGATCACGTTGCCGTTGGACAAGATGGTCGGGTTTGGCGGGAACTCCGCCGGGCGCTCCAGTTTTCCAGGGTAATGAACACCATAGAACGAGTAGTAGTAGCTGCGACAGTCGCAGGTCCAGACGATGCTGCCGTCAGACTGGTTGACACGGTAGAGCACATCGCGGTTGCTCTGGAAGTAGACAGACCCGTCGGCCGCAACTGCGGGCGCGGTGGTGAATCCGTCGGGGTAACCCAATACCTTCACCCAGTTGATGCCACCTGTCGAGGGGTCAATCGAGTAGACTTTGCTGGCCGTGGTCCCGACGAAGATCGCCGTCTGCCCTACCGCAGGCCTCAACGCTTGACCATCCAGCACGATTGTCCAGAGTGCTGTCCCGTTCGCGGGGTCAATCGCAAAGATGCGTTGCGACCCCGACGTGCAGTAGATGGTCCCGTCACTGCCCACAACCGGGCTGTGGATCCTGCAGCCCGCAAGTTGCACTCGCCAGAACGTGGTGTCGAGCCACGAGCCGACCTTGTACAGGTACCCCGAGTCTGTGCCGAAGTAGACCGCCCCGTACGCGTCGATGACCGGGACATCAGCAATGGCCCCCTGTGCTGCCAAGGTGGCAACTCGTCCACCACGGTCAACGCTGTCAATATAGCAGTAGAGGGTATCCTCTCCCCTCGCGAAGTAGACCCGGTTGCCGTTGATCGCGGGACCGCCCCAGCTCAGGTATCCAGAGGAATCGGGCATCTCCGCCCGCCATGCGACATGCAGTTGCCGGTCGAAGGCCCACAGGTCCGCGCCGCTCACGATGATGTGCTGAGTCACAACGCAATAGGCAGCGCCGCCATACGGTGATGAGTCAAATGGCGTTGCGTGCTTGTCGGCGCCGTCCTGTGTTAGAGCCAGGAAAGGACTGCTGCCGGGATCAAATTCGCCGAATGGCTTGAAATAGATGCAGTCCTCGACACCGTCATTGACGATCACCGGCGTCGACCATGGCGGTAAGCGGTACCACCTAACGCCACCGGTCGTGTCTACCGGCACCAGAACCGTCTCAGGCACGGAGGTCGCGCCTGCCTGGTCCTGTGCTGTGAAGACCACTCTGGCGGTCTGGACCTGCGTGAACGTATGCACAGGATAGAAGCCGGTGTAGTAGGGACCGTGGAGGAGCTCGGAGGTCGTGTCTCGGCCGTCGCCCCAGTCGATGCGTATTCTGATGCTGTCACCATCCGGGTCGTGAGCCCTGATAGTGAACACGTACTCCACGTCCCTGATCGCGACCGGCGGCGCTTCGACGGTGTCAACCACCGGAGCGTGCGAGCCGCCCGCCACAACGAGAATGCGTCTCTGTGCGGCCCACTTGATGCGCGTCGGGTCGTCAATTGGGTACACTGCCGCCCTGACATACTGTGTGTCCAGCGTGGTCCAGACGTGCCAAACGGTGGCCGTATCCAGCAGCCTGAATTGTCCGGTCGTGTCGGTGGAGCCGTCGCCCCAGTTCACGACATAACGGACGGTACCATACCCGCTGCCGCTCGTGGCCAGCCGCGCCCATGCGGTCTCGCCCGCGTGGACGGAGTGCGGCACTGAAACGAACTCCGGCGGGTACAGCCTGCGGCCGCAGACCCCGCCGAGCAGCAGCAAAGCCGCGGCAGCCACAATCGAAAGCAGAGCGGTCCGGGACTTCATGTGAACCTACCTTCTGCCCGTGTTGTTAAGGTCATGCTGCCACTTAGGCCAGGGCGCGTCATCGTCAAGCGGACAATCGGGATAGCCGACCACGCAGAAGAGCGCATGCTGGCCTACCACGATGATGTTGCCGTCGCTCGTAATGGACGGGTTCGGGTCATAGTCGGTGAGCCCCGTCTTTCTCGGCTGAGGCGAACCTCTGCGCCCGTGGCCGGGCAGATAGGAGTTGCAGTCGCAGGTCCACCAGACTGCTCCGTCGCTCTGCTTCACGCAATAGAGCACGTCCTGGTCGTCCTGGAAGTAGACGTAGCCGTTCGCAGCAACAACAGGGGCTGTTACCAAGCCGCCGCGCCCCACTTGCCGCATCCAGTTGAGTCCGCCATCCTGCGGCCTTACCGAGTACACCATACCCGTGGACGTGCCGACGAAGATGGCGGAACTCCCGACCGCCAGCCTGGTTGCCTTGCCATGGAACTGTCGTGACCACAGCGGGAAGCCGTTGGTCGGGTACGTCGCCGAGAGGCCGAGCGAGTCCGAAAGGCAGAAGACGGTCCCGTCGGAACCGATCGCAGGGCTGTGGACCTCGCTCCCGCGCTCGATCGCCACGCGCCAGATTGGTGAACTGAGGTCCGCGTCGATCTTGACGAGATAGCCCGAGTCGGTGCCGATGTAGACGCTGCCGTCCGCGTCTATTGCCGGGGCGTCGACGACCGCCTGGCTGATCCCCAGTACGTAGTCGGCTGCCTTTGTGACCGAGCCGCCGAGGTCCGTGAACTTGTAGAGCCGGCACAGGCTGTCCAGGTCCTGGTCGCGACCAACGTAGATATCGGCGCCCCTGATTGCCGGTGCGCCGAACTGCGCGAAGGGCTCGAGTGATTCGACCGACACATCCGGCCACCGCCAGGCACGCGCCAGACTGCCGAGCGTCAATGCGTACAGCTCGCCCTCGTCGCTGCCGACGATAATGTGACCCGTGGCAGCGCACAAGGCAGGATGGCCGTCGAAATCGTACTCGGCGAACCTTGTTTGGGCCGAGGCCTTGCTTTGGCCGCTGTCAGTTCTGATTGCTCGGAACGTCCAATCATCCCAGGAGTAGCTCATCACGACCTCGTCCTCGCCATCATGCGCCACGAGCGCTGAGGTCGCCATCGAGCCCTGGTGGGGGTCCTGCCAGTACCAGAGCACCTTCCCGCACGGCTCGATTGGCACGGTTGTTATCACGGGTTCGGATACGTTGTTCATGTCCAGGGCGTAGACTACAGCCGGGCATACACTACCGACCGAGTAACTGCGGCCCAGCTCGACGCTGCAGGGGCTGCAGTAGAACCCCGTGAGCGTCTCGGTCTCGTCTCCCCACTCAACGCGCAGGCGGATGCTGTCGCTGTCCGGGTCGTGAGCGCGCACGACCAGCTTCATGCCGCGCGGCGGAACACCGTCCGGCACCGCTACCGCCGAGTCAACGACCGGCGGTCGCGGCCGCCTGCCGCAGCCCGAGCCCAAACAGACCAGCAGCGCCGTAACGACAGCAGCCGGAACGACGGAACGCAACTTCATCATAACCTCGTCTCTGACGGCCACGTGGTCACCCCGGCCGTCACATCATTTTCGGCCGCGGCGGACGCTTGTCAAGCCTCCTCGTGCGCACTTGACTTTGGCGGCGCTTCGGGTAGAACGTTGGCGGTGATAGACGTCCAGTCACATAGGAGGCAATGATGCGCTGTCTGGTTCGGGCCGTTTTCGTCCTGCTGATAGCTTCGGCATTCCTCGGCTGCGGGAGGAAGCCGCTTACGCCGGTCGCGCCCTGGACCGACGTCGTGGATGACTCGCTCTTCTTCCTCGCCACCACGACTGACCCAAACGGCCTCCAGCTCGAGTACCTCTTCGACTGGGGCGACGGTCTGGCGTTCACGACCCGTCGTTACCATAGCGGTGAGACGGCTTACATCAGACACACCTTCACCGACCCCGCGTGGCACGAGATAAAAGTCCAGGCCCGCAACGAGAACGGGAAGTCCTCCGCCTGGTCGCCGCCACTTCGTTTCCGCAAGTCCCGCCCGCCGGTGATTGTCGACGACAGCATATCCGGCCTGGTCCGCTGGGCAGTCAACCGCTGGTACCGTGCGTCAGCCCGGGTCACTGACCCTGATGGCGACAGCGTGAGGGTGAAGTTCATCTGGGATGGTGACGAAGGCGGGACGTGGACCGAGCTTGCGCCGAGCGGGAGCACGTTAACCGATTCCTGTCTCTGGACCGCGACCGGGCCGCATACGCTGAAGGTCGTCGCCATGGACAAGGGCAACATGGTGGCAAGGTCGAAATCCACCAAGACCGTGAACGTCAGCGGAATGGCGGTCGTCTGGGACACCTACGAAGAAGAGCTCTACTGCGAGGGCTCGCCCACTCTAGGTTCGATTGACGGCGAGCCAGTTCTCTACTGCGTAGGCGTTGACTGCTTTTGCTACACGTTAGATGGACGACTGCGCTGGAGCACGCCGATGGATGGAGGGATGTACGCGGCGTCGCTCAGCGCTGACGGTACTCGCCTTTATCTGAACGACTACTTCAGCGGGCTGGTCTGTCTTGATTCACGCACGGGGCAGCGGATGTGGTCTTTTGATTCCTGTGGCGGCAACTACACTCCCGCGGTCGGTCCGGACGGCGCAATCTACGCTGTTGCCGGACCCACCTGGATCTGCGAACTGAGCCGGATTCGGGATTGCGGAAACTCCGCTTCGGTGAAGTGGACCCTGCCGCTCGGCGATTGCGGTCCGATCGACAATGGCATGATAGTCGGACGGGCTGGGACAGTGTACGCCGTTGGATACGACGCCCTTGCTGAATGCTCTTTCCTTGTTGCGGTTGACTCTGCTGGCAACGTTCAGTGGAAGGACTCGGCGCGAATCAAGGTGGGTGGCACGCCGGTGATCGACAGTCGGGACAGAATCATAGTCGCCGACCAGTCAGGCGGCCTGTATTGCTTCAACCCTGACGGCGACCTGGCCTGGAGCACCTCTACTCCCGAGCTTTGGGCCAACTGCATCGCTGTCGGTTGGGATGATGACGTCATCGTAATTGACCGCGATGACAGGGTACGGTGCTTCGACTCCGAGGGCCGCCAGCGCTGGGTTTCCACAGCCAGCGTATATGCCTACAGCAACACACCGTGCGTCGTTCAGGACAGCTCCATCATTGTCGTAGACCCCGATGGCTACACGTACTGCATCGGCAGCGCCGGCGAGACGCGGTGGGAGTTCTCTGTCCGGGACTCTCTCTGGGGAGACCAGCGCCGGGTCAAGCGCCTCGATGGTGAAGGCTACTCCTCGCCGGTCATCGGCCCGAATGGCGACCTGTATCTCTCAACCGGCGACGGGCTAGTCTGCATCGCCCACGGCGGTCTCAAGATGGCCAACACGGCCTGGCCGACCTACAACCACGACAACGCCCACTCGGGCTGGGCCGGCAGGCAGCAGCGCTAGAATCCGCCTCGCCTTCAGCCGCAAACCCATCTCCTTCATCGATCCAGCCTTCTTGTCCGCATTATACAGGTCAGTATAATGCGAGACGGCGGTCGAGACGGAGGACAAGACACTGATTCTGAGACGTTTGGGGTCGTTAGGCGAATCACCATGGGGGTCGTTCCGGGGACGGTTCCCAGGGCGGTTCGGGAAGCGTCACGGGACATGACCCCGCAGGCGATTCCGACGAGGATTGTCGGGGCGAATCAGACTGCGATCTGCTGACCGATCTGGAGGTTCACCTAGTCTGGCACCGGCGGAGCTACCCGCAGCGCGACTCTGACAATGATCTGCCACATCACACGCGACGCCACCCCAAAGGCAAATTGCAGTCCGGTTTGCCGGACCACATGGAACGTGACTCGGCAAGTGATTTGCCGTAGCGAACCCCGGATAGCCTATCAGTATCCTGAAGTAGGCGGGCGGCGTTCGAGCTGGACGTTGAGCGTCAGGGACGTCCATGCTTCGACGTTGACCACTCTCATCGTCTTCTTGCACCCGGAGTAACTGAAGATGAGCCGGTGCGGGCCGGCAGGGACTCCGGTGATGATGTAGTCGCCATTCCGGTCCGAGGCGGTGCCGAGCCGCGTACCTTCCACCGTGACGCTCGCGCCGATGGCCGCTCCGAAGCCCTGCACTTCTACCTTACCTGCCACCTCGCCGACCGCAAACGCGGTGTCGTAGAGCGGCAGATCAACCGATAGCGTGTCACCGGCCCTGACCGAGAGTCGCCGAGGAAAGCCGCGGAATCCCGGCAGACTGGCAACAAGCTCACGGTCGCCCGGCGGAAACGGAATTGCATACATGCCGAGCGAGTCGGCTCTTGCCGTCGCAGCGTCGCCTCTGACTTTGACCAGAGCCTGGGCGAGCCGCTTGCCGGTGCGGCCGTCCTTCACGAACCCGATGGCAACGCGCGGCTGCATGCCGTACAGCCTGAGCACAGACCTCACGTCCGCGGAAATGACAGCAACTGTGTCGGCTGCTGTGTAGTATCCCTCCGCCGACGCCGTCAGAACGAGTCGTCCGCCGGCAACGGCTGGAATGACACACTCTCCGCTTGCGTCGGTGAAGAGGACGCGTTCCCCTGCTCTGACCTTCACGCCCGCGAGCCATTGACCGGTGTCCCCGTCGCGCACCCGGAACCTGACCCGTGCCTCTGCCCCGAGACAGCAGGCCGCGGCAAGGAAGAGCGGTAGAACAGCGCGCGTCACAGGTGTGGCCTTGGACCCGAAACACAGGCAAAACGGGGACAGTCCCTGTGAGTCGCACAGGGCCCTGCGAAGGGACAGTCCCCGTTTTGCCGGGGAACAGGACCAGTACGACCCATATGACCCATGGGCGGACTAGTCGAATCGCGGCATGTAGCCAAGCGGTTCTCTCGGTTTGGGCTTGCGGAACGTGGCGGTGTAGTTGAACAGGCTGCCGACAACCGACGCCGGTTCGAACCCGGCCTGTTGAGCGAGCTTCATCACGTCGTTCCGGAAACGGTAGTGTGGGTCGGGCAGGCTTTCGGTAATCGAGAGAACCGCGCCCGGACGCAGGACCCGCAGCGCGTCGCGCAGGGCCGCGAGCCGATCCGGAATCTCGCCGAGCACGTGAGCATAGAACACGAGGTCGATGTCGAAGATGTCGAACGGCAGCCTGTCCGCGGACGCGACAAAGCCGTGGACGTTGCGCAGCCCCTGCTTCTCGACGTGCGCGAGCGTCGCCTCGACCATCTGCGGCTGGACGTCAACGCAGAAGAGCGTACCGCCCGGCTGAATCCGGCGCGCGACGTGCGGCGAAAGGTATCCGGTGCCACACCCGACCTCGACCACGCGCATCCCCGGGCCGAGCGCCATCCGGTTGAGCGTTACGTCCGCCGGCATCAGCAACCTGCGCCAGGGTCCTTCGAGTATGAACCCGGCCCAGTGCGGCAGCGGGAATGGTATCTCGCGAAGTACCAGCCAGACCAGGAACAACGAGGCGAGGATGATGGCGAGCGTCGTCTTCGAGCCGAGAGCGATAAACGCGAACGGCATCCATGGTGGCGGCGTGCCCATCGCAGTCAGGAGCACGGTCAGCGCGTAGATACCTGCGAGCGAGGCGGCAATAGCCAGCTTGCCCGCTTCACCGATGCGGCCAAGCAGGGCCCGCCGCAGGGCACGCGCCGCCAGCCAGATGACCAGGACGAGCAGCGCGAGCTGCAACCACGGTCGCGGGGCGAGCAGCGCGTTGACCACGCCCGAGTCTAGTTCAGCCCGAGCTCAGGCGCAAGCCCAAGCGGGGAGGGAATAGGACCAATTGGGCCTGTAGGACCTATGCTGGGAAGGCGCCGGGGCCTTCCGGCCCCGGCGCTACCGAGCCAAGCAGAACCGTCGGAGGAACTAGTGCCCGTCGCAGCCATGGCAGCCCTGCTGGCCGCCATGACCCATCGGCCCTTTCGGGCCGCCGAAATCGTCTCCGCCCTTCCGGCCGTGCGTCATTCCCCGCATGCCGCGGCCCATGCCGCGACCCATCATACCGCGCCCCATGCCCATTCCCTTCATGGCCTTGCGCTGCTCCGGCGTCAGGAGCCTGCGGACCTCGAACTGGTGGTTGATGCGGGCGACCTCTATCTTCTCCCGGATGTCGCCGATTTCCTTCACCTTGGCAATGATCTTCTTCGCATCCGGTTCGTCGGCACGCCACAGCGCGTCGAGCTCGATCTCCTTGACCTTGAGGTCAGCGCGCAGCGGTACCATAGCTTTGACCTGCGCTGTACGGATGGCGTCGATCTTCTCGAGCTGTTCGGGCGTCATGTCCGGCATTGCCTGGCCTGCCATCATGCCCCGCATTCCTCGCATGCCACCGGGCATCGGGGACTGTGCCTTGGCTGCCGGCGCCGGTGCACCCGTGCCCGCCTGCGCGAACACGAGCCCACCGGTGAGGACAAGAGCAGTCAATAGTGCAATCGCTCTGTTCTTCATTCCTGTCTCCTTGGGTTGGTCATTCTTCGGTCAATCTCCTGAATCCGGCGGCGGGGACGGTGGCTCGCCCGGAAACGGCCCTTCGTGGTGGGGCATCCTGGAACCACGGCGCATGCGCGGACGAGTTCCTCGCCCTGGTCGGCCCAGGCCTGGCCTCATTGTCATCATGCGGTTCAGATACTCGGTACGCGCCGCGGCCGGCATCAATTGGAGCTCCCGGTGCATCTGGCGGAAAACCACCGCCCTCATCCGGCCGTGTATCTCGCCCAACTCCCGGCAGAGCGATTCCACCCTGACGCTGTCCGGTTTGTCGGCTCGCATCTCGTTCCACAGCAGCGAATCGGTGATCCGGACCCTCTCGGCCTCGGCGTCAAACTCGGGCATTGCGGCCTCGCGGGTCTGCCTGATTCGCTCCCGCGCCTCGGCCGTGAGGCATCGCGCCGGAAAGCGGCGCGGATGTCCGAAACGCGCCCGGCGCAGAAAGTACGTGCCCACAACCGCAGCATTCAGACCGAGGGACGCGACTACAACCACCACTATCCAGCGGCTTCGCATCAGTCGCCTCCCGCCATCATGGCGTACATGTCGGCGGCAGATGACTCGACGTAGCTCACCGCTTCCTCGGTGCTGTTCTCGGCGACCGGCGTGATGGTCCCGGCTATGCCGGACCCGAACAGGACGCCGGCGCCAATGGACACAGCAACCACAAGCGCGGCAGCCAGCGAGCCGGCAAGGCGTGCGAACCCGCGCTGGGCGGTGCGTTTCTGCTGGCGGACTTCGGCCATCACCCGGATGACAAGATACGGCGAAACCTCGGGCGTCCTGACCTGCTCAAGCAGGGCCATGTCCGCCCTAAGCGCCTCCAGCTCGGCGCGGCAGACCGGGCAGGAGGCAAGGTGGGATTCTACCACTTCGCGCATCCTGCCCGGCAGCTCTTCGTCAAGGAAGGGAGGCAGTAGCCGTTTTAACCGTCCGCAATTCATCGAGTGATTAGACACGGTGTACTCCTTATTACTGCGGGGACAGACTGGGACGTATAGGACTCATGGGACCTATCAGATAATGCCCCTGGCCCGGTCTTTGGCCAGTACCTTGCGCACGTTCGTCCTGGCGCGGAACAGCAGCGAATCCACCGCCCGCACCGATTTACCGAGGCTCTCGGCAATCTCTCTGTAGCTCATGTCCTGGTAGACCGAAAGCACGAGGGCGGCCCGCTGGTCTTCGGGCAGGCAATGAAGCGCCTTCCGCACAGCCTCCTCGCGCAGCTTCTGCTGGAAAGCGGCCTCGGGCCGTTCGCTGTCGGGCGCGGCCATGGTCTCGTGCAGTTCCTCGGTCGGCTTTCTCCGGGAGCGGAGGTTGAAGCAGAGGTTGGTGCCGATGCGGTACAGCCAGGTCTTGAAGCTGGAAGCCCCGCGGAAGCCCCCGAGCTTCTCCCAGGCCTTGACCATTGCGGCCTGGGCCATCTCCTCGGCATCGCTCGAGTTCCGGCACATCCGGTAGAGGTAGGAGAAAAGACCATGCTGGTGCCGGCGCACCAGTTCCTCGAACGCGCCGAGGTCCCCGGCCTGTGCCTTGCGCACCAGGTCGGCGTCATCAATGACCGGGACTTCAGGATTACTCAGCATGGCTCCTCCTGAGGAATGGGACCGATACTGCGCCTGTGACCTGTGGGCCGCTCATCGTTGAGCGTGAGGATAGGCCATCCGGCGTCCATGTCAAAGGATGTCCGCGTCGCCCGCACGTCTCCCCGGCCGGCAGGGGGACGACTCGTAACTTCAGCGCCAAGCTGAGCGAGACCCGGGTGCTGCCCGGGTCCCGCAAGGATAGAAGGTCGGGCCTACTCGATGGTAGTCAGCTTGCTGACTGCCTGGTACGCGCCGGCAGTCATCCGGCAGAACCAGGTGCCGCGTCCGACCGGCCGGCCGAACTCGTCCCGACCGTCCCAGACTACCTGGTGCAGGCCGGGCTCGCGGAAGCCGGATTCGAGCACGCGCACCAGTTCGCCGGTTGTAGAGTAGATTCGCAGGTCAACCGGGGACTCCTGGGCTAACGAGTAGCGGATGGTTGCCTGCCTGCGTGCCGGGTTCTGGCTGCTGCCGAAGAGCGTAAACCGGGCATTGCCCGGTAACTGCTCCTCTATGCCCGCAGGGCCGACATATACCGACTTCGAGAGCTCGTTGTTGCCCGTTACCAGGTCAGTCTTCAGGGTGGCGACAGTGCAGCGCACCGGGAAAGTGCCGAGCTGCGCCGGCGTCCAGGTGGCCAGCACCGCGGTATCGGTCTTGCCCGGCTGTAGCGCGACCCTGACGCTATCGAAGTAGAAGTCGCTGATATAGAACCTCACCCGGGCCATGTCCGCAACCGTCCCGAGGTTTCTTATCTCCACTGCGGGCGCATACCCGCGGCCCATCTCGACGGTGTCGAGCGGCACGAGAATCGCAGTCACGGCGATGTCGTCGACGTTGACCGTGAGCGTGGTCCTCGCCACGTCGTTGCTGGAGATGTCATCGGTGGCCAGCTCGGTCGAGCACGCGACCGCAATGCTGCCCCGCGCGAGCGCGGTCCACTGCGGGAACTGAACGTACACAGTTGTGCCCGGCTGGTGGTTCGTCACCGTGACGGTAGTGTCGTAGTCGGCGCCGATTCGCATCCGCACCGGGTAGGTTTCGGCATAGCTCCGGTAGTTCCGCAACGAGCAGGCCGGTGTTGCCACCGTTCCCGAATCCAGGGACCCGGTCGGCGCCATAAGTCTGGCTACGCCCACGTCGTGCTGAATCGGGTCCGGCAGGTACTGCTCGATGACCTGCCTGACCGCGTTCTCGTTCCAGCCCTCGGCGACATAGCGGATGATCCCGGCGGTGTCGATCACGTAATTGAGCGGAACATACCCGTTCTGCGCGTAGACGCTCCAGAACGTGCCGTTGTCCTTCAGATAGAGACTGGCGTACTGCCGGGCATAGGCCTTTATCACATCCCAGTTGTCGCTGAGGTTTACAGGTATCGAGGTGAAACCGTGCGGGCCGTAGTCGACCTGGAAGGCGTGCAGGCGCGGCAACTCCGCGCGGCACTCCGGTCAGCCGTTGGTCCAGCCGAGAATAGCGACAACCTGCCCGCGGAAGTCGGACAGGCTGTGCATTGTCGAGGCGGAGTCCGGCAGGGTGAAGTCAGGAGCGGCGTCGCCAACGTACAGCTTGGCGAACGCGGCGGGCGGGGCCAAAGCCAGCACCGCCAAAAGGGCAAGACAGGCTTTCAGTCTCATTCTACCTTCTTTGTTGATAGCACTTTCCGGTCGTCGAGTCGCTTCGGCCACAAGTCTAGCGGGGGTCAGCAAGGGGTCAAGGCCACGCAGCCGGGTCCTGAGCATGCGCGGCATGCGCGGCATTCGCTTGACAGCGAGCTGGCCGTGCCTAGTATAGTCCTGTCGCGGCCATAGCTCAGGGGTAGAGCTCCGGCTTCCCAAGCCGGTTACACGGGTTCGATTCCCGTTGGCCGCTTTCCCGGTCCCGACCGGTGTCGGGAACGTTCGTCACTTCGTGCAGAAAGGAGCTTCGTGCGTTTGTCTGTCCTGCTGCTTGCTTCCCTCGTTGGCCTGGCCGCTGCCGACTCGCTCGACTACACGCGGACGTCGGTTGTCGTGGTCACGACCGACTCCGGAGTGCGCAGCCTGCACACCAATGATGCCCTGAAACAACGCATACTGCAGACGCTTGCGGCCGCGTCCTACGACCGGGATTGGACCGTCGGCCAGTATCTCGCCTCGCACTCGCTGGTCCAGCGCCGGCTCGACCGGATGAACATGGCGGGTGAGCGCCTGGGAACGAAATACCTGTCGGACGGCACGGTTTCAACCGCGTACGAATTCCTGCTCACCGGCTCCATCCTCGGGCTCATGCTCCCGGTAAGGAGCACGCCGCACTTACTGGGCCGCACCGCCTGTCCGTGCTGCGGCCAGCCCTGGCCCGAAGGCAAAGAGCCGCAGCCCGGGGTCGAGCTTGTGCCCTATGAGACCCCCGGCACGCCCGAGTACACCGGCATCCTGGTCGAGGCCAAAGGACTGGATGCGCGTCCGGCGCTCTTCCCGCAGATAGTGACCGAGTCTGGAGATGACGTCTTCAGCACCGACTTCGCGGACCCTGACCAGGTGACCACGCACGGACTGGTCGGGTACTTCCATGACCGCACACAGGCGCTGACTGCCGACCGCGTCGGGACGAACCCGCTGGTCGTCCGGGCCCTGCTCGTCACCGGCACCAACTTCTGCGACCTAGTTGTCAGCCAGTCCGACGCGGCCCGTATCCATGGCTCGCGGTCAAACCTTGACCTGCTCCGTCACTGCCGCGTCGGCTTCCTTATTGACTGACATGCCATTCGTCATTCGTCCTTTGAACTTCGTCATTCCCTGACCATGCCCTGGTACGGTTTCATCCATCCGGTCCTCGCCATCGGCTCCATCGCCCTGGGATTGGTGACGGCCCAAACCAGCCTGTCCAAGGTCAGCGACTGGGACTTCCCGATGCGGCGCCAGCGCACGCGCACAGTCTACTTCCTGCTGCTCATCATCGCCAACTTCGTCATGGGCCTGGTCGTCAACCTCGCCCTGCGCAGCATCCACAAAGGCGTGGTCCTGTCGGGCCACCTGACGCTTTCCATTATCGTACTGGTCTGCGCTTTCGCGGCCACGCTGCTGACCTTCACCCGCAGCGAGCCGGGCAAGACGCCCCCGCACATGCGCTGGCACGCCACGTTCATGGTCGCCGCCGTCGCCCTCATCCTCACGATGGGGTTCCTCACCGGGCTGAAGCTCATCGGCTCCTGAGCCCCAACCGCACTCCGCTTCCCGCCGGCCGCCGGGCCCTGCGTATCTACGTCATACTGAGTCGCGCCTGGCCGGGGATGGACGCACCGGTGAAGCTGATGCCGCAGAGAACCCCGTTCCGTATTCTCGTCTCCGCAGTCCTGTCCACCCGCACCCAGGACCCGGTCACTGCCGCGGCCGCTGCCCGCCTGTTCCAGGTCGCCCCTGACCCGCGCGCCCTGGCTCGGCTGAGTGCGGCCCGGATTCAGAAGCTCATCTTCCCGGTCGGGTTCTACCGCACCAAGGCGAAGCTGCTGCCGTTGCTCTCCCGAATGCTCACCGAACGCTGGCACGGGGAAGTCCCGCGGTCGCTGGCGGAGTTGCTGGAACTCCCGGGCGTCGGTCGCAAGGTTGCGAGTATCGTCCTGAGCCAGGGATTCGGCCTGCCGGCGATTGCCGTAGACACTCACGTCCAGCGCCTGTCGAATCGACTCGACCTGGTGCGGACATTTCGGCCGGTTGATACGGAACGGAGATTGATGGAGATTCTCCCCCGCCGCGCCTGGAAGGACTGGAACCGACTGCTGGTGGCGCTCGGACAGACTATCTGCCGGCCGCGCCAACCGCTCTGCGCATCCTGCCCGCTCGCTCGTCTCTGCCCAAGGCGCGGCGTTTCAGGCAGTCGCTGAGTACGACGCGGTACGCCGGACGATAGGCGCGGGCGTATGCGGACGAGTGATGGTACGCGGGATATCCCGACTCCTCAGCCTGACCCGCTATCCGCTCAAGCCCGGCCGCCTCTCCTGGTAGATTCGTCCGACACCACCTGACCGCGGCCGCCAGCCTTCGCTTCATCAGCTTCGGGTCGCCCTTGACCCGCCGCGCGCTCTCCACCATCGCCCCGATCAGCCACTCCGTGTCCGCGCTTCCGCCTTGTCCGAGCAACGGCCTCAGATTCACTCGAACGAGTTTGTTCTCCGGGTCAATCGGCTCAAGCGAATCCTCATCTCCGCCATTCTGCATTCTGCAATCTGCATTCTGCAATCTGCATTCGGTCGCCAGCGCCCGCCTGGCACTGGCCACGCTGCTGATGATGTGTCCCGGCCCGAACGCCCCCTGGTGTATGAGCTTGTAGATGTCCCGGGCTTCAAGCAGCGGGTAGCGCCGGCTATGCCGGGCAAGGACGGCCGGCAGCGAACGGGACAAGGGGCTAGGGATTAGGGGCTAGGGGTTTCGGCTGGTGCTTCGGCCGCGGCCCGATGAGGTCTACCAACTCGAACCCGAGCCCCATCGCCGCGCCCAACTCCAGACCAACGAGGGCCTGGCGGAGTAACAGTTTCCCCTGGATATCGACGTGCTTCTGGATGAGCCAAAGCAACATCATCAACCCGTATCCGGCCCCAACTATGAGCCCCATGACTACGAAACGGCCGAACTTGAAACGACGGCCCAGTGCCTTCTGCACGTACGAGCCGAACAGCAGGGCGAATCCGACCGGGATAGCGAAAATGGCTGCGGCCCCGAGCGATGCCGCACGAATCGGCGGCACCATCGCCACCTGGGTCAGCCACAGCAGTACTATCATGAGGATCGCGAGTCCGGCGCCGCGCATCTGGACCGTCGCGTAGATGATAGCTCCGGTCAGCCCGACGATGAGGAAAGGCAGTATCGGCCGGGGGAAATTGAAGAAACTTGCACGGAATGTGAGGTAGCCGACGGCCATGACTGCAATCAAGCCAACGACGACATAGGCGATTGTGAAGAGACTCTCGCGGGTCGCTTTACTCACGCTGCTATTGTCCAACTGCCACGACTGAAGTCAAGGCCGACAGGGATGTCCAGGGAAGATGCGAAGTCAGATGCTGGAAACCAGATCGCGGGAATCCTCTGTGCGTTTGAGCCTTCCGCTCATCCGAGAAGCGGCATCCGTCGTCATTCGTCCTTCGGACTTCGTCCTTTCCTGTCGAGAATCTCCTCGACGATGGAGAACGGAACCGCCTCGTAGTGCTCGAAGTGCATCGTGAAGCTCGCCCGGCCCTGGCTCTGGTTACGCACGTCGGTCGCGTACCCGAACATCGTCGCCAGCGGAACCGTCGCCCTGATGACCTTGGCGTTGCCCTGCTGGTCCATGCCCGAAATCAGACCGCGGCGGTTGCAGAGCGAGCCCATGATCGCGCCGGCCGAGTCCTCCGGCGTCACGACGTTCACGCTCATCACCGGTTCGAGCAACTGCGGGTTGCTCTTCGCGAAAGCCTTGCGGAACGCATGCGATGCACAGGTCCGGAAGGCGATGTCCGACGAGTCCACCTCGTGGTACGAACCGTCGAGCAGCGTGACCCGGATATCCACGACCGGGAACCCGACGAACGCGCCCTTCTTCATCACGTCGACCACGCCCCGCTCGACCGCGGGGATGTACTCCTTGGGCACGCGGCCGCTGACCACCTTGTTGACGAACTCGAACCCCGCGCCCGGCTTGAGCGGCTCGAGCCGCATTACGACGTGTGCGTACTGGCCCCGGCCGCCGGTCTGCTTCACGTACTTCTCGTTTATCTCGGCCTTGGTGGTAATGGTCTCGCGGTAGGCCACCTGCGGCGCGCCGGTCTTCACCGTCACTCCGAACTCCCGGCGCAGCCGGTCGACGATAATCTCCAGGTGCAGCTCGCCCATACCGGAAATGACGGTCTCCCCGGTCTCGGCGTCCGCGGTCACGATGAAGGTCGGGTCCTCTTCGGCCAGCCGGGCAAGACCGTGCGCCAGCTTCTCGCGGTCGTTCCGGTCCGCGGTGGCGACGGCAATCGACAACACCGGCGCCGGGAACTCGATGGCCTGCAGTACTATCGGTGCCGCGCGAACGCAGACCGTATCGCCGGTGACCGTATCGGACAGACCAATCACCGCGCCGATTTCCCCGGAATAGAGCGCGTCCACCTGCTCCTGCCGGTTGGCGTGCATCCTGAGCAGGCGGCCGACCCGCTGCTCCCTCTGCTGGGTGGAATTGTAGACGTGGCTGCCTGCCTTCAGGGTGCCCGAGTAGACCCTGACGTAGACCAGCTTTCCCACGTGCCGGTCGGCCACAACCTTGAACGCGAGTGCGGCCAGCCGGCCGTCGTCCCAGGGCACCCGCTCCACCTCCTCGCCGCTCGGGTGTACGCCGATGGTCGGGAGCAGGTCGATCGGGCTCGGCAGGTAGGAGACGACCGCGTCGAGCAGCCGCTGAATGCCCTTGTTCTTGAACGCGCTGCCGCAGATGACCG
Source organism: Caldifarciminota bacterium UBA2258 (assembly GCA_002347155.1). GTDB lineage: Bacteria > Hydrothermota > Tepidihabitantia > Tepidihabitantales > Tepidihabitantaceae > UBA2258. The sequence goes on along the minus strand of DDXO01000115.1, from coordinate 15,947 downwards.
GGCAGACCTTGTGGGAAAGCGTTGCCCCGCGGATGGCGGCCGACAGCTCAGCCCTGCCGATGGGCTGGTCGTGCAGGAACTTCTCGAGCAGCCGGTCATCGACCTCGGCCACCTTCTCGAGCAGATTCTGCTTCCACTTGCGGGCCGTATCGCGCATCGCATCGGTAATCGGCTCCTCGCGCCAGGTCATGCCCTGGTCGGTCTCGTCGTAATAGACCGCAACGTCGTCCACGAGGTCGATGATGCCCGCGAAGTTCTCCTCCGAACCGATGGGAATCGTAATCGGCACCGCGTTTGCCCCGAGCTCCTCCTGTATCTGCTCGACCACGCTGTGGAAGTCCGCTCCCGGGCGGTCCATCTTATTCACAAAGGCGATTCTCGGCACCGAGTACTTCTCGGCCTGGCGCCAGACTGTCTCCGACTGCGGCTCGACCCCGCCCACCGCGCAGAAGAGACCGATGACCCCGTCGAGCACCCGCAGGCTCCGTTCTACCTCGACCGTGAAGTCAACGTGGCCGGGCGTGTCAATCAGGTTTATCTGGTACTCGCGCCAGACCGTGGTCGTGGCCGCGCTGGTGATGGTGATGCCGCGCTCCCGCTCCTGCTCCATCCAGTCGAGTGTCGCCTCGCCGTCGTGCACCTCGCCCAGCTTGTGCGACTTGCCGGTGTAGAACAGAATGCGCTCGGACACGGTGGTCTTGCCCGCGTCAATGTGGGCCATGATTCCGATGTTACGGACCTGGTCGATTGGGTACTCGCGTGCCATTAGGGCTGTGATTCTAGCCGGACAATATGCGAAGTCCAGTAACGCTTGACGCTGTCGGGCGATACGGACAAGTAGAATCCGGCAGGGCAGCGAGCAGCGCCCCGCAGACCGCCATCGAGGTCGCCATGGAAGTCCTCCCGCATGTCTCTCTTCGAATCGCGCCGCAAATCGGAGTGCGAACCGCGCTGCGAATCTACAGGCAGGTCATTCTGACAGTCGCCGCGAGAATCGGCCCGCAAGTCACCTTCCGAGTAGCATTGACTACTGCGGCACAAATCACCGCAAGAACCGCCGCCAGACACCCTCAGACTACCCGCGCCAGAACCCCCATGGCAACCACGTTCCGAACCGTCCCGGGAACGGTTCACAAGGCGGTTCCGCAGACGTTCTTTGCGGCTGTTGTTACAGCCTAACAGCTACAATTTCAGTGGCTTAGCTACGAAGAGACGGAAAACGGGTAGCGTCCCTATTTAGATAAGGTTGACGGCGCGGAGACGGGATGCTATACTTTTCTTGCCACTGCGACAAAAGAAAGGATCCGATCATGAATGGCCTGCGGACCTTACAGTCCGTTTTCTTGATTGTCGCCGCAGCGGCATCAACCCCGGCCCTGGCCGTGATGCTCAACATGCCCTTCGGCGTCGAACGCCTGCCCGACGGCAATACGCTGGTTTGTGACGCCATGGCCGAATCCGACTCGGGCGCGCGCGCGATTGAGGTGGACAGCCTGGGCGCATTGGTCTGGGCGTACATCAAGTGCGACGTACCGTTCCTCCACACCGCACGCCGGCTGGCCAACGGCAACACGCTGATGTCGACAAGCCACGGAAACAGGGTCGTCGAGGTAAACCGGCACGGCGACGCGGTCTGGACGATGACGGACGGTCTTGCCTATCCGAACGAGGCCTATCGCCTGCCCAGCGGTAACACGCTCATCACCGACCGGGACAACAATCGGGTCATCGAGGTCACTCCGGAGCACAAGGTCGTCTGGAGCTACTCGAACCTCGAAGGCCCGCACAACGGCAATCGCCTCCCCAACGGCAACACGCTGATCTGTGACTCGCGGGACGACCGGGTCATCGAGGTCGACGCCACTCGCGTTGTCGTCTGGCAGTACGCGACCAATCTGGCATGGCCGCGCTGCGCTCAGCGGCTGCCGAACGGCAACACGCTGATTACCGATACGGGTCACCACCAGGTCATCGAGGTAGACGCGTCTGGAGCGACCGTCTGGAGCGCTTCTGGTTTGGTGCTGCCGTACGAAGCCGCACGTCTTGAAAACGGCAACACACTCGTCTCCTGCGGCTCGGGTCTCGCGCCCGGCCGGGTGGTCGAGCTCTCGCCAGCGGGCCAAATCGTCTGGCAGTACCCACACACGGTGGAGGTAATGGTCGAGACCCTGTGGGTCGTGAACCCATCTTCGGGCTGCAGCCTCTACGTTCACATCCACCGGCCGGCTTATGCCGATTCCAGCCACCGTGTACCCGGAGTGGTCTTTGTGCCGTACGCAACCGGCTTTGGCAGCTCGTTCGACTCCACGGGTCTGCCCGACGACATTGCAGCGGACGGCTTTGCCTTCCTGCACTTTGACCCGGACGGCCGCGGCCAGAGCAGCGCCTACCCGGAGAACTACAACGGGTACGTTCATCAGGACGGCCTGCAGGCCTGCCTTTCGCTGCTTGCGGGCCGGTCGTACGTTGATACGAGCCGGCTTGGGGTCTACTCGCGGGGGTACGGCATCACGATGGCGTCGGGCGCGCTCGCGCGGTACGCCGAGCCGCGAGTCAAGTTCCTGCTCGACTATGAGGGGCCGGCGAACCGCCGCCAGACCTGCCAGGATTCAGGCGGGCTCGTGCCGGTACCGGCCGACTCGAACCCGTTCTGGCAGGAACGCGAGGCAGGGCGGTTTATGAAACAGGTGCCGGCCGCGTACCTGCGGATGCAGACCGAGGTCGACCACAACCCGCACATACCGCATAACAGGCATTGCATCCAGTTGATTGACAGCGCAACCGCGGTGGAACACGGCGGACGCGGCATCAGCCCCTGGACCCGCGTCAACGATTCGGTCATGAACCCGCCGAACCGTGTCTACACACCAAGTGCCCGAATGTCATTGCCGACATGGATTCCAGAAATAGAGGAGTTGCAGAACGAACTCCGAATCCTCATCTATCTGCACGAACTGGCCGACATGGGCCAGTCGAGTATCGCTGAGCGCGGCGGCCCTCGTAACGTAGTGCCCCTGCGAGTGTATCCGCGTCCCTGTCGCGAAATACTGCAGGTCGGGTTGCCACCCGGACTCAGCGACTGCGAGCTTTCAGTCCACGACATCTGTGGGAGGCTGGTCAAGCGAACCGAAATGCGGGCAGGCGACACTCTCGCCCTGCTGGACCTGAGCGAGCTGCGACCCGGTGTGTACTGCGTATCAGCGTCCGGCGCGGGCACGGTGCCGGTCGTCGTCGTGCGGTAACGCGGTTTGCGGCGCAGGCCGGTGCAACCCGGCACAACGTCCCAGTTCAGTTGTAGGACTGGCCCGTCGGCCGCCAGACAAGTCGACCGCGGCGGTCGATGTATCCCGTTTTGTCGCCGATTCGCACCCACGCAAGCCCACCGCGGAATGGCCAGGCCTCATCGAAGCGCGGCTTGATTACAGGCTTGCCAGCAGTATCAACGTAGCCCCATGTCTGCCCAATCCGGACCGCTGCCAATCCTTCTGCGAAGCACGATGCCCCGTCGTACTGCAAAGGAACCGCCTCCTCGCCGTTTGATCTGACGAAGCCCCATCTTCCGCCGTACGGATGGCCAGCCCTGACCGAAACCCAACCAGTGCAGACAGGTGCCAGGCCTTCCCGGAAGACACTCGCGTAGCTGTATCTGGCCGGAACCACGAACCTGCCAGTTGTATCTATGAATCCCCATCGTGCAGAATCGCCGAGTCCGACACTGACCGGGGCTAATCCTTCGCTGAAGTCCCCCGCGTCTGCGAATGCCGGCGGAATCGCTACCCGACCCTCGCGGTTGATGTACCCGTATGGTGCCATGGCGGAGTCATCAAGGAGCACCGCGGCCAGCCCATTGTGGAACAGGGACGGCGTGTAGCGGAGGTCCGGTCGGATCGCCACGGTTCCGGTGCTATCGCAGAAGCCCCACGTACCGCCGCTGTAATACCGTCCTTCCATCGTATTCGTCCCCTGGGAAACCAGCCCTAGGCCTTCAGTGAATCCGACGGCGTAGTCAAAGGCCGGGGCGACAGCGAACCGTCCATCACGATCGATAAAACCCCACTTGTCGCGGGTGACAGTCATCGCCACTCCGTGCTGGAACCACCATGCTTCATGGAACTGAGGTTCTATCACCTCGGTCCCCGCCGTATCCGCATAGCCCCACATGCCGGTACGCTTGACCGGCGCCAACCCGTCGTGAAACGCAAGGACGTCCTCGTAGCGAAAGGGGACAATGGGCCTTCCATTCGTGTCAATGATACCCCAGCCGCTGTCACGGAGCTCGACCACAGCGAATCCGCTGCGGAAGTCCCCGAAGCGCTTGAAGCGAGGCGGGATGACCAGCCTACCTGCCAGGTCGAGGTAGCCGTAGTTGTACTGCTCGCCGGCCTTGATGAGCACCGGGACCCGACCCTCGGAGTAATCCTGCGCGCCGAAGTATGTCGGCTCAACGATGTAGCTACCGGCAGTGTCAATGAAGCCCCACTTCCCGCCGACGTAGACCCCGGCACGGCCACAGGAGAATTGCAGGGCCCGTTCATACTGCAGCGGGATGACCATCCTGCCGCTGCGGTCGATGTAGCCCCACTTGCCGTCTCGTTTCACTGCGGCCCGTCCGTAGCTGAAATCGTAGGCTTCGTCAAACTGCGGCGGACATATCAGATGCCCGGTGCTGTCGACATAGCCTGTCTTGCCATCAACGATACCCGACATCAGGCCGGCCCCTCTCCCGCCAATGTTCACCCGTGCGATGCCGCCTACGAAGCCGGTGGCGTAGTCGTATTCCGTTGGCACTACGAACTCGCCGCGCAGGTCAACGAACCCCATCTTCCCTTTGACTTTGACGCGGATTCGGCCTTCGTGGTAGTGAGCTCCGCTGTCGACCATCGGCCTCACCAGGAAGCGGCCGGTCGTGTCGATGTACCCGACCTTCCCGCCAACGCGGACATTGGCTACGCCCTCGTCGAACACTTGGGCATTGTCGAACCTCGGCTTGATTGCCAGTCGTCCTTCGTGGTCAATGTAGCCGTACTTGTCCCCCGACTTCACGGGCGCGCGATTGCTGGCAAAGAGTTGAGCGTGCTCGTAGCGTGAGGGAATGACTTCTCGCCCCGTACTGTCGATGAAGCCATAGATGCCTGCCTTCCGGATGACTGCGAGTCCTTCAAAGAACGGCTCCATGTAGTCGTAGGTCGGCGGCACCACCTGTCGCCCAACGCGATCAATCAACCCATGCTGTGGTCCGATGCAGACCGCGGCGAGTCCTTCGCCGTAGTCGAACGCCTCCGTGAAACGAGGTGTCAGGATGTAACGGCCGCTCGTGTCTATGATACCCCAGAGGCCGCCCACCATGCCCTCGCCGGCCCACCTGCTGGGTCTGCCTCCGACATTCACGACTGCCCGACCTTCGTGGAACTCGTTGGCCACGTCGAACTGCGGCTTGATAACGAGCCTTCCCTTCCGGTTGATGTATCCATACTTGCCTTTGACCACAACCGGAAAGCGGTTCAGCGCGGTGTCGTCTCCACTGACTCCGGCCAGGACCAAGGTGGCCACGGTCAGGCCCATCCGCAGTAGCCGCATTCGCATCGACATGGCTGCAACTACTATCGGCCTACGACGGCCGAAGTCAAGCTGCCCGCGCTTGACCCGGCGAGCGTCAGCGCTTACGCTCTTGGCGACCGCGAGGAACCAACGCCATGCACGAAGCAGCGAACGCGAAGAAGCCGCCCTTCAAGAAGCTGCTGGTCGCGAACCGGGGCGAGATTGCGGTCCGGGTCATCCGCGCCTGTCGCGACCTGTCGCTCCCGGTAGTCGTGGTCTACTCTGAGGCCGACCGGACCTCACTGCCGGTCATGCTCGCCGACGACGCGGTCTGCGTCGGCCCGGGACCGGCCGCCGAAAGCTATCTCATCCCCTCGCGCGTGCTCTCGGCCGCGACCGTGACCGGGTGCGACGCGCTCCATCCCGGGTACGGGTTCCTGTCTGAAAACCCGGACTTCGCCGAGGCAGTTGCGACCTGCAACATCACTTTTGTCGGCCCCAACCCGGAAACGATGCGGCTGCTCGGCGACAAGGTCGAGGCGCGGAAGCGCATGAAGGCGGCCGGAGTTCCGGTCGTGCCCGGCTCGGACGGCCCGCTCGAATTCAACCGCGATACCGCGAAGTTCTGCGCCGCCATCGGCTACCCGGTGCTGGTCAAGGCCGCGGCCGGCGGCGGCGGCAAGGGAATGCGCGTCATCAAGCGCGAGGCCGACCTTGAGAACGGCATCCAGATGTGCATGGCCGAGGCCAAGCGCTCGTTTGACGACCAGCGGGTCTACATCGAGAAGTACCTGGCCGGCGCCCGGCACGTGGAAATCCAGGTGATGGGGGACACGTATGGCACCCTCATCCATCTGAACGAACGCGACTGCTCGTGCCAGCGCCGCCACCAGAAGCTCCTCGAGGAGTCGCCCGCGCCGTGCTTCACTCCGGAGCAGCGCGAACAGCTCGGCGCGTGGGCTGTGGCCGCAGCCAAGGCCGCCGGCTACGTCGGCGCCGGTACGGTCGAGTTCATCGGCGACGATAAAGGAACGTTCTACTTCATGGAGATGAATGCCCGGCTCCAGGTCGAGCACCCTGTCACCGAAATGGTAACCGGTTCCGACATCGTGCGCGAGCAGATTCTGATTGCCGCGGGCAGGAAGCTCGACCCGGGCATGGCCCATGCCCCCCGGGGACACTCAATCGAATGCCGCATCTACGCCGAGGACCCGGACGCCGATTTCCAGCCCTGCCCCGGGTTCCTGTCCGAGGTCATTCTGCCCGGCGGGCCCGGTGTGAGGGTTGATTCGGCGCTGCTACCCCGCTCCCCGGTCCCGCCGTTCTATGACCCGCTCATCGCCAAGATAATCGTCTGGGCGCCGGACCGCAGCGCAGCCATCGCCCGCATGGACCGTGCGCTGGCCGAGACCCGAATCGAGGGCATCAAGACCACGACCGGTTTCTTGCGCCGGCTGCTGCGCAACCCGCGGTTCAGACGCGGCAAAGTGACCACCGGGATGCTGGACGAAGCCTAGACGGGCCGAGTTTGACTTACGCGTCCGCTCCAATATCATTAGGTCACGCGCCGGATGACGGCGTGGTTTGATGGGGTCTTAGTGTAGCCTGGTTTAACACGCTGCCCTGTCACGGCAGAGACCGCCGGTTCAAATCCGGTAGACCCCGCTGACCGAGAGGTCCGAATGACGAAGCTCGAATGATGAGTCAATGAGGGCTAAGCTCGAAGTCGGAAACACGCGCCTGGCCGCCGCGGTACTCTTGGTGGCGATGCTCGCCGCTGCGGCCTCGGCTGTTTCTCCCACCATCAGGCTGAAATCCAACTACGAACTGGCGCTCCAGACGCAGCTTCTGACCGAGGCCGTCGTCGGCAACCGGCCGCGCGACATCTACCGGATGTTCACACCGACATTCACCGCCGAGCACTCATTCGCGAGCTTCGACTCGGCCTTCGCCCGCTGGCTCCGCGGCCGCCGCATCATCCGGGCCAGCCACAAGGTCGTGGACATCAAGGGGCCGTCCGGTTACGTCTCAAGCTGGTTCGTGTTCGAGGGCGAGCGTGACTACAACTACGTATACCAGAACTGGCTGAACACCGGCCGCGGCTGGCAGCTCGTCTGGCTGTCGCGGGTTCTCGACACGAGCTTCGCGTTCGGTCAGACCGACTCGGTTGGGCTCCGAAAAGCGACCGAGGCCGGGCTGCGCTACCTGCTCTCGAAACCGGGGCTTGAGCTGTTCAAGGCCGGATTCAGGCGGCCGGACACGGTCGTCATTATGCGTCTGGGCCAGCCGGGCGAAGGCGACTACCGGCTCGACCTGCCGGTCGTCTGGGTAACGCTGGAGGAGATTCGCGCCGGCGTCCGCATTCCGCGGACCCAGTTCCTGCTGCGCCTCGCGCTGGTCAGACTGATGGGCGACTTTGCGCTGGTGGCCCTGGACGTGGCCCCGACCGCCCGGGACTTCCTTGGCCGCAAGCGCCGCCCGCGGGGAGTCGAGGTCTTTCTCAAGCGTGACGGCACCGAGTGGCGGTTCCTGGAGGTAGGCAAGAAGTGGTGAGCCCGGGCACCGGGCGAAGTCAGATGTCAGATGCGAGAAGCTAGAAGTCAGAAGTCCCGGACCTGCAAACTGTGGACTGCAAGACGCAAACTCGCGCGGATGGCCTTTGCTTTCCTGGCGTTCGTCGTCCTCGGCTGCCCCGGCGAGGACATCACACCGCCGGAGGTGAGCATCACCGCCCCGGCTGACGGCGACACCCTCAAGAGCACGACGACGATCCGCGCCCGCGCCACCGACAACAGGCGGGTCGTACGCGTTGACTTCTACGTGGACGGCGTCCGCATCGGCACCGACTCGACTCCGGCCGGCAATATATACGAGTGCGCATGGCTGGGCATGATGCGGCCCGGCGCCACCAACACGCTGACCTGCACGGCAATGGATGCAGCCGGCAACCGCGGCTCCTCTCCGGCGATTGTCGTCCATATCAGCAGCGCCGCCGGCACCCATCATGCCGGGGTTATCTCGGCAGCCGAGACCTGGACCGCGGCGGCCGGCCCGCACGTGGTCGACGCGGACCTCTACGTCGAGGCGACTCTCACACTCCAGCCCGGCACGGCCGTGCTCGTGGCTGACAACGCGACCATCGCGGTCGGCACCCGTTCGGCTGCCGCCGTCGTCGCTCGCGGCCGGGCCGATTCGGTGATAACCTTCAGCGCGCTGAATCTCACGCCCGCACCCGGCGCCTGGAACGGCCTCCATTTCCGGGCCAGCACCACCCCGGGCGCCAGCGTTCTCCGCCACTGCGTCGTGGAGTACGCGGGCTCGGGCGGGGCGCTCGTGTGGTGCGAGGCGGGCCGGGTCGCCATCGACTCAAGCGAGTTCCGCTCCAGCTCGAGTTCGGGCGTTCGCGCCTCGGGTAACGGACTCGGCTCGCTCTCGTCCAGCACCTTTTCCGGCTGCGCCCGGTTCCCGGTCAGTGTCAGCCCCGGCCTGGTTTCGGCGCTCGGCACCGGCAACACCATGAGCGGCAACTCCCGCAACGCCTTCGAAATCCCGGGCGGCACGGTCACAGCGACCGACACCTGGTCCAACCTCGGATTCCCCTACGCCATCACCGCCGCCTTGACGGTTGCCGACACCTCAAACCCACTGCTCTACGTCGCCGCCGGCTGCTCGCTTCTCTTTGCCGACAGCGCCAAGCTGCGGGTCGGGCTCGGCAGGCCCGGCGCTCTGCGCGTCGACGGCACCTATGGCCGCGTCGTCTTCGGTTCGCTCACCGGCACGCCGGGGACGTGGCGCGGACTTGAGTTCTGGGAGCAGACCGACTCGATCCGCACGATTCTCAATTACTGCACTATCGAGAACGCCGGCGCCGGCAACTCGGCCGCGATTACCTGCTACAAGGCCAAGGTGCTCCTTGCCAACATGAGGATTGCGGACAACGCCGGCACCGGCATCTACTGCCAGAACACCGGCTTCGCCCGGTTCGAGAACGACACCATCACCAACTGCGCCGGCTTCCCCCTCCGCATCGCGGCCGAGTACGTCGGCACCATCGGCAACGGCAACAGCTTCACCGGCAACGCCCACGACGCCATCGAAGTCACGGGTGGCGTCATTACCGGCAATGCCCAGTATCGCCTCCAGAACGTCCCCTATCTTGTCCGCCAGACGATCGACGTCGGCTCCTCTCTCGACCCCGCGCTTATCATCGAGAACGGTGTGGAACTCCAGTTCGACTCCGGCGCCTCGCTGGCCATCGGCCGCACGGCCCGGGCGAGCCTGCAGGCCGACTCGGTGACGCTGACCGGCACCGCAGCCCGGCCTGGGGCGTGGAACGGGCTCGAGCTCCATCGCTATGCACTGAACACCAGCCGGCTCGAACGCTGCCGGCTCCTCTACGGCGGCGGCGCCAACCATGGCATACTCTACGTTGACAGTTGCCTCCCTACCGTCACAGGCAACGAGATAGCCTGGTCCAGCAATTGCTGCATCTACCTGGTCGAAAGGGACACCTTCCTCGACCCGGACGCGCTCCGCGCCTACAACTCGCTTCACGACTGGGCCCCGGGCGACACCGACATCATCGTCGGGTTCTAGTTCTACCGGCGCTGAAAACGGCGCCGGGCCGGCAGTGCCGGCCCGGCTGATTCTTCGGTCGCGTTAGCCTACAACTCGCCGACAAGCCCGTCGTAGATGTCCAGCAGGTCGGTCTCATCCAGTTGGATCGCGTTCACTGCGCGGGCCAGCTTCTCCTGGCTCTCTCTGGTGCCAATCCGCACTCCGCTCTGGATAATCCCCTGCAGCTTGCCGATTATTGCTTCATTCCTGGCCAGAGCCTCGTCAATCAGGTCCGCCTGGTCGGGCAGCGCCTCGCGCATGTCCCTGAGAAACCGGTTCGCGCTCTCCTTATTGGCGAGCAGGGTCCAGACCAGCCGGTCGAAGCACTCCCTGCCGCTGTCCGGGCACACCGGGCAGAACGGTACGGTGTCCAGACTTTGTATCCAGAGGTCATAGGCGGCAATGCCGGACTGCCAGCCCGTGTCGGCGGATCCCTGGCCAAGCTCCAGCGCCTGACTCAGCACCGTAATCAGCATGTCGTCCGGGTCCGGCTCGGCGGTCGCGCGGCTGGAAACCTCGTAGGCCTCGACAATCGGCCCGGACAGCCTCACCTCGCCGGCTGAGCCGACCGTGTAGCCGTAGACCGCCGAATCGCCGTTCTGGCAGCGGGCGGCGATGCCCCAGGTGTACCAATTGCTTCCGGGCCAGGCACCGAACACCAGCATCGGCTTGCCCCGGCTGAGTCTCTTGCGGATCGCGGCCATGGCCTCGCGCTGCACGTCGGCTGCCGGCCGGGCCGAATCACCGGCGGCAAGAACCGAACGGAACGTCAGGCCGTAGTGTGTGGTCAGGCCTCCCAGGTAGTCGCCGGCCAGCCCGTCCGGCCATGCGCTGCGGCAGCCTCCCCGCCGGGCGGTGAAAGTGAACGACTCGGCGGTCAGGGCGGCGAGCCAGTCGTAGTCCACACTCACCCCGTAGTAGCCGAGGATGTCCTTGAGCGCCACCGCGAGCGCGCACGGGTAGCGTTCGGTATAGGGCAGCACGCCCAGCACGCCGGGCGTGGCCTCGAACTTCAGCTCGGCGTCGCCACGCAGCACGGTCATCGGAATCCTCTCCTGGGATGCGACCGACCGGAACTGGAGCTGCACCAGTTCCTCGGTTGTCTTCACCGGCTCGCCGTTGTAGGAAACAATCAAGTCGCCGGGCTCGATCCCGAGGCTTTCGGCCTGAGTCCGGGGCAGCACGCGCCAGATTGCCGGCCGCGCGATCTGCTCGTAGGCGGTGCCGAGCGCGGTTCCCGTTTCCTGCTTCCGGCAGGCGAGGACCGCAACCAGGGCCGCCAGCGCCAGTTTGACAAAATGCCTGTTCATTGGTACTCCTCTTTGATATACAGCCGCGTCTCTCTTGCCATTATGAAGCCCGAGCCCGGCAAAAGCAAGGGAAACGTTCCAGGAAAGCACGAATGACGAAGCTCGAATTCCGAATCAAGCCCGGATGAAAGGCCAATGCCGGATTCGGGTTTCGAGCTTCGTCATTCAATCGTCATTCGTGTTTCGTGCTTCGGTTTTGGCCGCAGTTGATTCGTCATTCGAGTTTCGGGTTTCGAGTTTTGGCGAGCGAAAGGCAGCCGGTGCGTCAGAGGAAGGTAACGCGACTGGGAACTACGAACTGTAGACTGGAAACTCGCCCTAGGCGGGCTTCGTTCCGACCACCGGCTCGCCGATGCCGGCCGGCGCTTCGAGCCGGGTGGAGAGTTCGGCCAGGCCGGCGCAAATCGCCTGCGCCTGGACGTCGGTCAGGGCGGAATCCTTCAGCCGGGGCCACACGCTGCGGGCCAGGGTCGCGGCCGACCAGGTGATCCTGACGTTGACGAACCCGGCGTCCTCCATCGTCTCCTTCATCGTCTCGCTGGTGAAGTGCTCCAGCTCATAGAAGCTCGCGCCGGTGATTGACGCCTGGTTGCGCTCAAGGAACTGCAGCCCCACCTCGGGGTTCGCCGACGGAGTGGTACCGATCCGCTCGATGAGGTCACGGAGCTTCCGGAATTCCTCCTTCATCTCCGGTGTGTTCGCGAACTTCACCAGGTAATTCCGCTCCCACGGCGGCCGCGTGTGCTTGAGCGAATAGTGGTACCCGAGCGAATCCTCGGTCTCGGTCATCATCAGCCCCTCGGCGAGTTCGCGCTCGCGTCCCTCGCTCGGCTCGAAGTAGACGCGGAACCGGCCGCCCGGCTTCAGCACGCGGAACACCTCATCGATTGCCTTGTAGGGGTCCGGGCTCTGCTCGATGGAAGTCGCCGCGACCACGCCGTCGAACCGGTTATCCGGGAAATCGAGCCCGGTCGCAGGGACCTTCTTGACGGTGACGTTCTTCAGACCCAGCTTCTCAACGCCGGCGGTGATTGAATCGACCCGGCGCTGTGAAGGCTCGGCGCCGGTCACGGCCTTGAACAACGGCGCTATTCTCAACAAGGGCCAGCCGTCGCCGGGCCCGACATCCAGAATGTCCTGGGCGCCGCCCATGTGCGCGGCGAAATCACGGATCCGCGCCTCGTCCATGAAGTGCTCCTCGAGGGAGTACTCAATCGGAACGTCGATGACGGGCAGCTTGCCCCCGCCCTGTCGCTGCACGCGGTCATAGGTCTGTTCGGCGCTGTTGGACTCGACCGGCTTGGCCGTGTTGACAATCCAGGTCTCAAGAACCGTGTATTTCTTCGCCATGTTCGGGGCAATGATAGCCGCCCGAGCAGCCAAGTCAACTCACACCGATTGTCCCGAATCCAAAATCCACGCAGAAGACGCAGATTCCCCAGGTGAACCACGGATGGACAGGGTTCGTGCCTCGACCTCAGCCTCCACTGTTCCTACAGGGGCGAAGCCAACCTTAACCTCTCCCTTTCTCCCTGGGATTGTCCCCTTTTCCGCAGTCGCATTGGGCCCCAACCTCAGCCTCCATCGTTCCTACAGGGGCGAAGCCAACCTCGGCCTCAACCTCTGCCTTTGCCTCTACCTCCAATTCGGTCCGTCATTGCGCCTCACATTGCTCGTCAGAAAGCACGGGCAAACGTACCGTCGACTGTGTCTCAAACTGCGTCGCGCGCTGCGTCGTCAACTGAATCGTGCACTGAACCTCAAACTGCATGGACCATTGTACGCGGCATTCTACGACGAAATGCGCGCAGCATTGTACCGGAAATCGGACCGGTCATTGTTCGTGTCATCGTTCGGCACATTGTGCCGGAAAAAGTACCGGTCATTCGATGGTCCAATCTGTCTTCAACCGTATCGGCAACTGCAACTCCCCAGGCGGCCTCCGGGCCGTCCCCCCGGCGGCAGAATTGTGGTCGGAGCATGGCCTGCCACAGCATATAGATGACCGCAGGTCCTTGGACTGCGGCAGCAGGGCTGCCGCCTTTCTTTGGGCTTGAGCAGATGCCGGGCAGACTGCGTGCCGGACTGCGGGTAAGACTGCATACCAGACTGCAGGACAGACGACAGACAGAACTCCTTGCCGGGCAGTGAGACAGACTGCGGACCACGCCGCCTGACCGGCTGCGTGCCGAGGTGTTTGTCAGACTGCCGTCCAGGCTCAAGGGTAGACTGCGGGCGAGACAATACGTGAAACTGCCGGTGAGGCAACAAGGCAGACTGCAGACGAAGCTGCGGACGAGACTCCCGGCCGTTCTGCCTGCCGGACAACGGGCCTCGCTGTAGACCAGAGAGCTTGTACCATTGCCTGCCGAGCGATGAGGCCAGCTCCGTGCCAAGTTGCGTGCCACATAGTATGGGGGACTGCCCCCTGCAAAAAGTGGCAGTGCGCCTAGTCTTCGTCTTATCAGGCACTTACGCCGAAAACCCGGCCCGGCAATCGGTCTATTTTAAAGTAGACCTGGGCTGGCCCTTATCCCGGACCCGTTGGTCTCGCCGTTCTACTTTCCGCGTCTCTACCTCGAACTTAACCTCGGCCTTGACCTTGCCTACTTAGCTACCACCGCCTTCTTCACCGACCGGAATCCCGGCGTGTCGAGACGCCCCCTTTATTGGGGACACTTCCCCTATTTTCCTAAGCGCGGCCTGCCCGGCTTCCTGACGCCTATCTCTCGATTCAGCCGTGACTCCAGCGTCGCGAGGAAGGCAGCGTCTCCCAGTGGCCGTCCGGTCCCGGCACTCCGCCGTATCTCTGACACCAGTTCCTCGGGCTCGTCTCTCAGATAGCTGCGGTACTTCCGTTCCCGCAGTTCTTCAAGCAGCCAGTCCGGTTCATTCAGCAGCGCGTCTGCCTCGCCCGTGATGTGATGGCGGGCGCTTGACCATGGATAGTCCAATGCCTGACGCGCCGCTCCCGCACGGACCGGGTTACGATCGATGTACCGGAGCACCGGCCAGAGGTACTCGTCTTTGTCTACCGGACAGGAGAAGAACCGGTTCTGCCAGAGTCTGCCACTCCGGCCCTGCTTGCGGTTGGCATACTGAGTGTAGATCAGGTTCGTACCGGCAAAGCATCGCGCCAGCGAGTCGGGTGCGTGCGGCACCGCCAGGACATGCATGTGGTTGTCCATCAGGCAGTAGCCCCAGATGTCAACCGCGTATTTCCTTCGATACTGGGCCAAGGTCCAGAGGTAGAACCGCTTGTCATCATCACTGAAGAACACCTGGCCGCGGTTGTTGCCGCGCTGTGTCACATGATGCGGCAGGCCGACCGCAACAACTCGGGCTATCCTCGGCATGCCGAAGCTTAACCACCGAACCCGAAGGAGTCAAGAAATATGGGAAGTGTCCCTGTTTCCTCCAGCACCTTCACGAGTTGCCCCGCGGTGTTGTACACGCGCAACGACACGTCGGCCTCTACCGGCACCTGCCAGCGGATGGTGACTCGGCCCGTGGCCGGGTTGGGCCTGGCCTTGTCCAGTACGAGGGCAGCAAGCCCCGCGCCCTGCGCTCCGTCCGTGTCCGTTCTCCTGGGTATCCGTCTCTTGGCTAGGTAGACGCCGGCACCATGCTTGCGCTTGCCTCCGCCCTATCTTCAGTCTGCTGTCTGCTGTTTGCTGTCCGCTCACTTCAGCTTGATGGCCTTGGCCCGGAGACTGCCCGGGGCGGTCACGACGTACACACCGGGCGGCACAACTCTGCCACGGCTGTCGCGGCCGTCCCAAGTCAGTCGCAGCGCGTGACCGGNNGCGGAACGGGCTGGGGTCGAGCCGCAAACCCGACACTGTGTCCGGCGTGCTGGGCTGGCCCTCGGGCCAAGCCGTGGTCGCGTCTCGTATCACGTAGACCTTGGAACTACCAAGGTGACCAACGTACAGCCTCCCCTGAACCGGCGACTCGGCTATCACGTACGGGTAGTCCGCGACCGGCAGAGTCTTGAGGTGCTGCCGACCATCGCCGGAGAGTACCTCTACTGCATCTGTGAAGGCGCTGGTGCAGTAGAACCGGTCTGACGTTTGGCTCAGGTGAATGGCGTAGGTGCCATCTCCAACCTGCAAGACAGTGTCAACCTCGTTCGTTCTCGCATCTATCGTGCATATTCTGCTGCCTACTCCATAGAGACTAGCGAGCACCACATCGCGCCGGTCGCTGCCAGACACCGAGTAAGCATGGCCATAGTACCAAGCCCGTATCTTGGTCACCAACGAATCAGCAATTCCGTCGATCACCGCGACCTTCCCGTAGTCTCCTCCGCAGTAAAACTCGTCCTGACTGCGGCAGTAGTAGCCCGCGTTCGGGCTGCCTCCCACCTCGACAGTGTTGATGACCGTATTCGTCGTCATGTCGACTATCGATACCGAGCCCTCGCCCGAGTTCAGCACGTACAGCTTGTGCCGCAGGCTGTTGATGTACAGCTTAATCGGG
>DDXO01000060.1 GCA_002347155.1 Caldifarciminota bacterium UBA2258 | reverse complement strand
CGATACTGGGCCAGCGTCCAGAGGTATAATCGGCGGTCATCGTCGTCAAAGAACACCTGACTGCGGTTGTTTCCACGCTGGGTGACATGGTGCGGCAGTCCGACGGCCACGACCCGGGCTGTCCGAGGCACATACGAGCATAGCATCGCGCCAAGGTGTCAATTAATATGGGAAGTGTCCCTCGCCTCCAAATATGGGAAGTGTCCCTCGCCTCCAAAAGTAGACCTATGCTGACCCTCCGCCCGCCGCATTCCTTTTCTCTGCCTGCTCTATGATGTCTACCTTCTCACCTCACCGCCACCGCTTTCTCCATCGACCGCAATCCCAGCATGCCGAGGCAAGAGAAGTTGGCTCGGGTTCTCCTTGAGCCCCCCCGCTCCCGGAAGTGCGGTTCACGGCTTGAGCTTGACAGCCCACCAAATGACGCTACATTGGTGCCAACATGCGGGCAGCCATGGGATTCGCGGTCGCGCTGGTCATCGCTGGGTGCTATCAGCCAGCGTACATCTCGCCCGAGCCGCTGGCGGTCGGCGACTACTGCGGCTCGCTGGCACTCACTGGGCACAGCACCGCCTACTTTGCCAGTATCATGCTGCAGGGCCGGGCAGGATTGGGAGCCGGACTGGATGCTGGAATTCGGCTGTCCTTTCCGGGCGAGTTGTGCCCGTTCGTTCCCGTCGGGCTCTACGGTGACGTCAAGTGGAACTTCCTGTCAACACCAAGTCTGTTCACTGCCAACATCGGCTGTTCATACTACAACGTGGCCGAGGGTGACATGAGCGAGCATTTCATCTCAGACTCCACGTGGTTGGCAGTCTGGCCAGGCCTACTCATCGGCTCGCGCACGCTATACGGGGGAGCTCGTGTACAGGTCCGCCGCGGATTCGGTATGAAGCTGGGCTTGAAGCCGGCGGGCTGGACTTTCGCACCGGCACTGCTTGCTGGCGCATCGTTCGGCGACCGGTTCCGAGTGATGCCGCAGGCCGAGGCGTATTGGCTGCAGGGCAGCAGGTTCGCCCTCACGCTGGGCGTGAATCTCGAACTCCACGCTCTCGAACGCGAGGTAGACGAGGCAGGCTGGTTGCGCTGACCGCGCTACTTCTTGAGAGATGCCTTCGAGAAGATGTAGTCCGGAACCGGGGCGTTGAGCCGGAAGGAGTCGAGGACGAAGTCGGTCCCCTCACCCGCCCTGAGCGCATCCTTGAAGGTAACGTGATCAGCGACCCAGCGGCCCTGGTGCTGTGAAACGTTCTTCACTTCCGTGGTCTTAAGCAGCTTGCCGCTCTTGGCAAACCGGTGCTCCCGCATCGGCACGAACCGCTCCTTGTCCACCCATATCTTGCGCGAGTGGTAGCTGACGCCCGGCATCCGGCCGCTTGGGACGGCGCGTCCTACTTCAGGGAATCCCTGACAGTCAAAACGTGAGGGCCGGACCAGTCCGACATCTTGCCTTTGATGTCCATGGCCCTGGCCCGGACCGGGAACTGCCCGACCGCAGTCCACCAATGGGTCATCCCGACCGCCGTGCTCTCGGCAACCGGTGCGCTCCAACCCGACGTATCGCCATCGCCCCAGTCGAACTGGAATAGCACGCTGTCGCCATCCGGGTCTGCGCCTGCGGTCGTGAACTCATACATCGAGTCAACGTACCCGGTATCGGGCCCGGACGGCACCAGCGGAATCCCCGGCGGCAGGTCGGCAGTATCCTCGACGACGACCATGGTGTGCACATTTGACCACGCGGACGTCAGACCCGCTTCGTCACGTGCCCGCGCGACAACCGAATACTCACCGGGGAGCAGCCACGCATGGGACGACGTCACGGCAGTGCTCTCCCTGACGAAGTTGCTCCACGTCGAAGTATCGCCATCGCCCCAGTTGAACTGGAGCGACACGCGGTCACCATTCGCGTCGCCGGCCAGTGCCGAGAACTTGTAGGTCAGATTGAAGTAGCCGGTGTCCGGCCCGGTTGGTATCGAGGGCATTCCGGGCGGCACGTTGACCGTGTCACTGATGACGATCTCATGCCAGTTGGACCACCCCGAAACCGCACCCTTCTCATCCCTGGCCTGGGCCGATATCCTGAAGTCGCCCGCTGCCGGCCAGGCATAAATCAACGTCATCGTGTCGCCGGACCGGAAGAGCTCGCTCCAGTCCGAGGTGTCGCCGTTGTCCCAGTCGACGCGTACGGAGACACGGTCATAGTCGGTATCACTCGCCGTGACTCTGAACGGGCAGTTCACACCTACCTTGCTTATCTCCGGTCCCTTTGGGGGCGGCGGCGTAGCCGGGTTCACGTTTGTCGAACAGCCTGCCCCGGCCAGGCAGACTACCGCAGCCATAGCTGCGGCCATACCGGTGATTCTGCTGCTCATCATAGTCAGATGTTAGGCTTCCCTTCCCGCTTGTCAAATCCGCAGGCGCTGCTGTACTAAGGCAGCCGCAGTCCGTCTAGGGAACCGAAGTGATAATCCAGAGACCGCCATGACCGTCGGGCAGCAGCTTGACCGGCTGCACGACGGCTTTGGTCGGCCATGCACGGAGGACCCTGTTTATCACGCTGTCCGTCGACGGCTCGTTGATTTCGTCCCCGTCGTAGAACGCCAGCGCGCCCGACCTGGCAGTAACCGGTATTGACTGAGTTCCGTACGTCAGCTCACGAACCGAGCGCAGCCTCCAGGAGTAGGACTGGCCCAGCAGCATCGTGAAGTAGTCCAGCCGGCGTGCCGACACCACGGTGACGTCGGCATTGCCGTTCTCGACCAGGTGCTTCAACGTATCGGCAATCGGCTCGTAGGCTGCAGCACGAACCTTGTCGCGCCGGGCAATGCGAACCGCTCGGGCGAGCTCCTGCGGGCTCAGGGCGCTGAGCGCGACCGCTGCCGACAGCCCCAATGCCAGGACGAACCGCCGCGGGGCACGACCACCAAGGAACAGGAACGGCGCAGAGGTTGAAAGCAGCACCAGCAGAACGGCGGAGGGATACTGGAACCTCCCCATCTGTACTACGCGGCCGAACAGCGAGATGACCCAAGAGGCGGTTATCGGCAGGAGCAGCGCGAGGCCCACGACCACTGCCAGAAGCCACTCCGGGTAGTCCGACCTTTCCGCGCTTCCCGGCTGCCGGGCCGCACGCGAACGAGCACTACGCCACACCCAGACTCCAAGCCCGACGAGGCCGACCAGCAACGGGACAGCGCCGGTCACGTCAATGATTTCGGCGGGCATGCCCGTCCAGAAACCACCGCCGATAGTTGTCGAAATGCCGGAGGCAACACGGTAGTAGGACGTCAGATGCAGGGAGTACAGCCAGTCACCGGTCATGGCCCGGTCAAAGACAACCCAGATGAGCGGCGCCGAGAACGGCAACAGCGACAGCAGGCTGAACCGCCGCCTGGCCAGCAGCATCCAGAGCAAGGGAATCGGAGCCAGCGGCCACGCCTCCGGACGCAACAGGCACGCGGCGAAGACGACGAGTGTCGCCAGGCGCAGCCGGCCGCCGGCAAATGCGGCGAGCGCCGAAAGCACGAGTGCCACGTGGAAGGGCTCGGTCCCGCCGACGAACGCCCAGCTCAGCAGGCCGCCTCGGAATGCGAAGACGGTTATGGCGGCCATCAGACCGGGCCAGTAGCTCCCGGTTACTGACCTGCCGAGGCGAATCAAGGCGGCTACAGCCAATCCGACCATCACGCAGACCACTGCATAGAAAACCAGACCGGAACCGAACAAGCCGGAAAGCACAACCATCAGTGGTTTGGGCGTCTCCAGTTGGAGCCGATAGTGCGCGCCGAAGAGGTTCAGCCACATGAGCTGGTACGGCCCCTTTGGCGCGAGCAGTCGGTAGTCCAGCCCCAGCACTGCCGGCAGCAGCAGGTAGAAGGCGCCGGCTACAACGCCGGCCACGGCCTCCGGCCTGCGTACGAACCTCCCCATCGCACCGTGCGGGAGGCCGGACGGTCCTTCAGACCTCATCTGTTGCGCAAGTTTGTATCCGCCCCTTGCGGCTGGCGGACAAAGACCTCAGCGAGCGAATCGGCGTATTCGCGACGCCAGTCGGGAGCCTCGCTGACCATGACCGCAAGCGGGCTGCCTGGTTCGAGCAACAGCGTCGAGATGTTGTAGCGCTCAACGGTCTCACGCCAGCCGGGCTTCGGCTTGAAGAGCCGGGAGTGCGCCTCGATTGCCTCCGGGCTGAATCCACCCTTGGCGTCGAAGAAGAGCTTGCGGTCCGGCATGGCCCAGAGCAGATAGCCGCTCCATGTTTCGCGCACGAAGATGTTGTCAGGGCAACCGCGCTCCTGGACATAGCGGACCGCCGCTTCCGGGTACCGCGAAAAATCGAACTCCAGCTCAGACGGAGACACGCCGAGCCGGGCCGCGCCGACCAGGGCAAGTGGAATCGCGACTACCCAGAACCAGCCGCCGGCAGCTTCGAAGGTCACGTCGAACTTCCGCACCAGGTTGCTTCGTCCCAGCCGGGGCGCAAGGGCCGGCACGAGCGTCCGGCCGAGCACGAAAACCGCGACCGCGCCGAAAAGCGGCATGTTGCGGCTGCTGGCTCCGGCCGCGACCGCAGCCACCGCGGTAAGCAGAAGGACCGGCCACGGCTGCCTCCGCAAGGTCAGCCCGCAGGTGACGAGAGCGACAACGCCGCCCCACAGCACCGCCTCCCAGCCTGAAACTCCGGCCCACTCTGCGAGCCCCCGCAGCGTGTGCAGCCCGCGCACCGTCTCGAAGGGCATCGCTAGCATCCTCCATCCGTAAGGGTTGATGACGATGGCGAAGACCGACACTGCCAGACACGAGGCAAGAATCCAGCGGTCTCGCGCCTCGCGACACAAAAGCAGGAACAGCACGAGCAGCAGAGGTCCTACCACGAATCCGGGATGCAGGTTGGCCCAGAGGGCGACGACAGGCGGTATCAGCCAGATGAGATGGCGTCCCCTGCGACCGGTACCGCCCAAGGTCCAATCGGAGAGAATGTAGAGCTCCAGGGTGAAGAACGCTACCGTGAACATCGCCGGTCGTCCGGACAGGTAGGCAGTGATAGTGGCCAGACCCAGGCAGAGCACGGCGAAGTTCACCAGCATGTTCACGTTGTGCCGTTCCAGCAGTTTGTAGAGGAAGTAGAAGATGAAGCCGGCCACGACCGCGTTCAGGATTGCCGGGCCCGAACCGCCGACCCACCGGTAAGCGGCAAACAGAAGCGCCTGAGACAGCCAGGAATAGTCGTAGCCGAAGCCGGACTCCCCCGAGTAGTAGAAACGGCTGATATCGGGAATCGCGCGGTGGGCAACTATCCACCGGCCGAGTGCAAGGTGCCAGAGCGTGTCAGGATTGCTGAGCCTGGCCAGGGTGGCGGCAAATGCGGCAATTGCCGCACAGCTTGCGGGACTCGGAAGGAAGGCGCTGACCAGGAACCTTCGCAGACGGGGTCTAGGGCTCAGGGTATCGGCAGCGTTACGACCAGGTAAATCCGGTGCAGGTAGTTCTTCAGGACGCCGGCAATAATCCGGGAGGCAGCCACGGCGGCAAGCGCAAGGGCGACGGCAGCGACCACATACTCGAGGGTCGTGACCGCGGTTTCGTCGCGGACGAGTCGCATCACCAGCCGGCCGGCCAGGGAAGCCTCAAGCTTCAGGCTCCAGGCCTCGGAGTCCGATGCTTGTGGCTTGTGGCTTGTGGCTTGGAGCTTCATGCGTGACTAGCGGCGGCGGCGCTGGAGCATCAGTGAAGCCCAGCGGTACTGCGGCGAGTTGATGTCCAGATAGTCGGCCCGCATCTTCTCCAGCAGGGCCACAGCCTGGTCCCGCTTGCCCTGTTTGAGCAGCACGAAGGCGTCGGCCGAATCGGCGCTGAACTGGCTGCCCAGCTCCCGCTTGGCCGCAGTGACAAGACGCTGCACGCCGGCGCGGTCAGCCTCGCCGAGGGCGGCCAGGGCCTTTTCCCAGTAGTCAATCGCCAGTCCGAAGTTGCCGGGAAGGCGCTTCTGGTAGTAGTACCTGCCACTTTTGAGGTTCTGTGCGACTTCTTCGGGCATTGCATCGACGTCCAGCCTCTCCCACAATACCGGTACCGGCGGTAGCGATTCCGGCTCCACCTGGGGCTTTGGGTGCCGTATCAGACCCGCCTTGGCGGCCAGTTCCGGCAGGAACTCCTTGCGCAGGCTCGGCACTAGGGCGATTACTCCAGCCATCAGAAGGAACGCAAGCAGGGCGATGCCGGCAAGCCTGCCGGCTCTGCCGGTGCGTTTCCTCGGAACCGGCTCCTCGATGGTCGCCAAGTCCCCGGCGAAGGAGGGAGCAGACTCAAGTTCGTTCAGGTCAGAATCTTCTATCATAGTGCACTGGAGGCGCCCGACGCCACAAACTGGAAGTAGACCGGTCCAAGGACCATGATGAAAGTCGCCGGGAAAACAAAGACGAACAGCGGAAGCAGGATTTTGATGGGCAACTCATGAGCGGTCTTCTCCGCCCGGTCGAAACGGCGGCTGAGCATATCACCGGAGGCCGTCCTCAACACCGGCCCCATGCTGGCGCCGGTTTCCGTGGCCTGGACTACCACGTTGGCAAAGGTCGTGAAGTCCGGCAGGTCCACCTTCTGGGCCATTTCGCGCAAAGCCTCGACCCGCGTCTTACCCACGTTCACGCTCCTGAGAAACGTCTGGAACCGCCAGATGAGCGGACCGGGCTCGAGCACCTCGGTCAGCCTCAGAACGGCCGCGTCGAATCCCATTCCGGCCTCTACCGAGAGTGCCAGCAGGTCGAGAAAACCGGGCAACGCCCGCAGAAACGAATGCTCCTGCTTTCTCACCGCAGCGGACAAACGCATATCCGGAAGCACGAGACCCATGAAGACAATGGCAAGCGCGATAAGCGCGTTCTGGGCCACCGCGGCGTAGAAGAACAGCGCAAACCCGATCGCGATCACCAGGACTCCGGCCTTGATGGCCAGGAACTCGTCGGCAGTCAGTTCGAAGCGGAGGCCGGCACGCTCGATTTGGTGCGCGTACCGCTCCCTGAGCCCGAGCAACTGCAGGCGCTGTGCGTAGCCGGCAACCTGTCGGACCAGCGGACGGGCAGACTGCCAGAACTCAGGAGTCCCTTCACCCGCCTGCTCCGGCTTCTCGGCCTTCTGCTTCGACCGCTGCGAGAACCATCGCAGGCCGAGAAAGCCCGCGACAACGATTAGTGCGAAGGCAGCGACTATCATAGGCCTCCTAGACGTCTATGGCGACTATCCTGCGAATCACCAGCCAGCCCAGACCCTCGAGGACAACGATGATGACGAGCATTATCTGGCCGGTAGCTGTGGTGAACATAGGGCGCATCATGTCGGGGTCGACCATTGAGACCACGATTGCCAGCAACCACGGTATGAAAATCATGATTATCCCCTGGAGTCGTCCCTGTGACGACAGGGTGAGGATTTTGGCCCGGACCCGGTTCCGCGAGCGAATCGTCTCGCCCATCTTGACCAGCAGGTCGGACAGGACGCCGCCGGTCTCCTGGGCGATGCTGATTGCGTTCACGGTAATGTCCAGGTCTTCTGACTTGATGCGGTTCTTCATGTCCAGCAGGGCTTGGATCATCGGTTTGCCGACCCGGTTCTCCTGCAGGGCGTGGGCGAATTCCTGCCGGATAGGCGGACCCATTTCCCGCGTGACCTGCTCCATGGCCTGAATCAGGCTCATCCCGGCCTTCATCGCGCCGGCCAGCATCGGAATTGCCTCGAGCAACTGGGCGTCGAACTTCTTCCTGCGCTGCTGTTCCATTGCCCCCAGATAGAAACGCGGGACCATAAACCCGGCCACCGCACCCGCGATGACCAGCACCGGCGCGAAGTTGGCCACTACCCCGAGGAGCAGCGCTCCGGCGGCCGCGGCCAGAAGCGACAGCATCCACAACCGCTGCGGAGAGACGCCGAGGTAGAGCGATTCCACCCGCTCCTCGGTCTGGACTATGAAACGACGCCGGTAGACGTCCACAGCCTGCAGCGCAATCTGACCGACCAGGGCCAGGGCCACGAAAACAGCGGCGTAGGAAGCGAACCTAAGCAGCAGGAGCAGTGAACACCTCCATCGGGAATTTGATGCCGCGGGCGCGCAGCCGCTCGACCATTCGCGGGACCGTACCGGTCGGCTGGAACCGGCCGATCACCCGGCCCGCAGCGTCGAACCCATGCTGCTTGTAGGTGAATATCTCCTGAGTCAGGAAGACGTTGTTCTCCCCAATCCCGGACATCTCCGTGATGTCGGTGATCTTGCGCGACCCGTCGGGCATGCGCGACATCTGCACCACGAAGTGAATCGCGGACGAAATCTGCTCCCGGATTGCCCGAGACGGAAGGTCGACGCCGGCCATCAGCACCAGCGTCTCCAGACGCGCCAGGGCGTCGCGGGACGTGTTGGCGTGAATCGTGGTCAGGGACCCGTCGTGGCCGGTGTTCATGGCCTGCAGCATGTCCAGGGCCTCGCCGCCGCGGCACTCACCGACGACAATCCGGTCCGGCCGCATACGCAGCGTGTTCCTGACCAGTTCGCGGATGGTGACCTCGCCGGTGCCCTCGGTATTCGCTTTCCGGGACTCGAGCGACAGAACGTGCTCCTTGTTGATCTTCAACTCGGCCGCGTCCTCGACCGTGATGATACGCTGGTTGTCCGGTATGAAGTTGGAGAGAACGTTGAGCAGGGTGGTCTTGCCGGTGCCGGTACCGCCCGAAACCATGACGTTGGCACGGTACCGGACCATCATCTCGAGGAACCGGGCAATCTGCCGGTTGAGCGAACCCAGTCGGAGCAGGTCGTCGGTGGTCAGCCGGTTCCTGAAGAACTTGCGGATAGTGATTTTCGCGCCGTCGATGGCCAGCGGCGGGATTATCGCGTGTACGCGCGAGCCGTCGGAAAGCCGGGCATCGACATAGGGCACGCTTTCGTCGACGTGCCGGCCCAGCGGCTGGATTATGCGCTGAATCACGGCCCGGACCTGACCTTCGTTGAGGAACCGCGCCTTGGTCAACTCCAGCCGGCCGTCGCGCTCGATGTATATCTGGTCGGGCCGGTTAACCATTATCTCGCTGATGGTATCGTCGGCCAGGAACTGCTCGAGCGCACCCAGGCCGAGGAAGTCGTGGAGCAGCTCGGTCAGCAGGGCGTCGGGCGTCCATCCCGACGGGATAACGGTCGTCGGCTCGGACAGAATGGCGACCACGATTTCGCGCACCTTGGCCCGGAACTCGTCGTCGCTGACCCCTTCGAAACTTGCCTTGTGCTTGTTCACCCGCCGCAGCAGCTCATCCTGAACGCGCTGCTTGAGGTCGTTCAGGTCGTCGGTGGATGCGCCGGGAGGCGGACCGCCGGGCGCGGCAGGGCCGAAACCGGGCTCGATTCCCGGCAGCGTCTGGCGCTCGGTGACCTGGACCCGCGCCGGTGTCAGCAGGTCAAGCATCGTCCCGGTGGCCCCGGTACTCAGGCGGTCGCCTTCGCGGACTTCGGGCGTATGAGCAGGAGGACGTTCCGACGCACCTGCCGGCGCCCGGCCGCCGCGAGCGGCGCCGGTTCCCAGCAGACGGTCGGTCCGGTCGAGCAGCTCGGCCAGGTCCCTTGACGGATCCGGCTCCGCAAATGCCCCCGAACCGCGCCCGGCTCTGCCCGGACCCGACCGGGCACTTTCGTCGGTCGACGCAGGTTTCCTGTCGGCCGGCTCGCCTGACTCGGGGCTGTCCATGTTCACCCCTTACTTCCTCATGTCCTTGGGCATGACTATCTTGAAGAAATCCTGTTGAATGCCGTCGAGCGAAACCCGCGGAGTGACGAGGACGATTATTTCACGCTTCCGCGTGGACGCAGAGGTTGCGAACAGAGGGAAAAGGCAGCCGCTCCGCGTTTCGCGCGAGGCGACGGCGTTGTACAGACCGGCGATGGCGAGCGTCCGGTCCTTCTCAACCGCGACACTCAGGTCAATGCTCCGCGACGTCAGCGGGTTCTCGCTGCCGCCGGTAACCGTGCCGACCGGCTCACTCGATTCCATTCTCAACTGCAAGAGGATGTCCTGGTCCCGCTCCTCAGGAGTGACGGTCAGCTTGATGCCGTAGGGTTTGTACTCAACACCCTGGGCTCCGGTCGCGCCGACAACCCGGTAGGGTATCTCGCCGCCGGAAGTTATCTCGGCTTGCTTCAAGTTCTGCGTGACAACCCTTGGATTGGCCACGACCTTGGCCCGACCGTCCTGGATTGACGCGTTGAGCGCGCTGAGAATCTGGCTGGAGAGCGCCATACTGACCGTGAAGTTGTCCATTATCGCCCGGCCGCTGATCTCGCCGAGTGGTACCGAGCCACTCATCGTGGCGGTGCCGGNNGAGCCGATATCGAGGAGCCCGACACCCGAGCCGGTCCTCACATCCACTTCGACAACAGTGACCGCGATATCGATCAGCGGCTCCTTCGCGGCGATGACGACCATATTGACAACGCCCGGGAACATTTCCATGATCCGGTTGAAACGTGTCAGGTCCCGGCTGGTCTCGATGCGCCCGCCGATGATTACCTTTCCGCCGCCGGTCGAGTAGGTGAGCGGGACGTCGGGCAGCAGCGCTTTCAGCCTGCCAATCGTCTGCTCCGGCGGAATCTCGACGACCGTGACCGAGTACTGCGTGATGTCGCTGCCGCTCGTCACGGTCACCGACCCCCAGCCCGGCGAGTCGCCGATAATCTTGACGCTCCTTGCGTCCTGCCGCCTGATGCGGATCGGGCCGGTGAATGTGATATCGGCCCCGGAAGGAACGCCGACGATTCTCTGCTCGCCCACGCCGACGGTCAATTCCTCGTAACCGGCGTAGGCCGTGCCGGCAACGGCCACCAGCAATACGACCAGCCAGGTCAGGCAGTTCAGGCTGCTTCGGATGCGGTTGCTAGTCACGGCGGATTCCTCCCTGGGTTTCCTGACGCAGTCTTGCCGTTCGTGCCGTCCCCAGCTCTCTGGCCACGGGCAAAACCTCGGTTATGCTGACCGGCTTCAGCTTCCTCTCGGCGGTCGGCTCCATCTTGCTGCGGATGGACATGGTCAGGTTGCACGGCTGCGCGGCCAGTAGCAGCAACTGCTCCTCCTGGTTTACGTTGAGCACCAGTACATTCCCGATCTTGTCGATGACCGTGACCGAGGGAAGCACCTCGAATGCCGTCAGTCTGTCACCCTGAGAATAGGTACCCAGGATGTCAATCACGTCTCCGGACTTTGTCCCGGAGCTGAGCACGCCCTGCATGGGCAGGGCAAACGCCCTTTCGCCGAGCTCGGGTCTCAGGTACTTGTCGTACCCGCCCTGAGCCGCCAGCGGAATTGCGTTCCAGTAGAGCGGCTGACCCGGGTCCATGTCGACGCCGATGATTCTGCCCTCTACTGCGACGATGTCCTTGCCCTCAACGTACTTGCCGCCGATAACGTCCTTGGGCACCTCTTTGGCGACGAACCATCCGTGCTTGATGCTGTCGCCGCCCGCAATCGCCCGGGTGGCCACTGCGACCGAGGCCCATTGCACCTTCTTGGTGCGGGAGCGAAAATAGAAGTTCATCAGAACTATCCCGACGACGCCAAGCAGGACTGCAACCAGCAGGGTCCGCAGCGACCCCCTTGGCACGAGGGAGGTTTTCTCTGGTTCCGCCATAGTAGATTATTTCCTTTCGATACGTTCAGGACTGCCGGACGTCGCGACCAGGCCTATACGCGTGGTCGTCGAATCTTGTCGCCGCAACTGGAGAATCACCGACCGGTCCTTGCCGGGCTTGGTGAAGGTCTCAATCGGCCCCGGTTGACTTACAGGCACCCGCCGCCAGCCAAGCCGGCCGAGGGCGCTGGTATAGAACGAGCGGACGGCCTCGACACCGTCGGACGTTAGATAGAACCCGACGAAATAGGAGGTGCCGCGGCCGACCTGCATCCGGCAGCGCGCCTGCGGGTACAGCGGGACATCAGCAGCGGGCGGCTCAGCGTCCGCTTCGCCGGGGAGAAGCTCCTTACGAAAACGGCTGGCTGAAGGCAGCTCGAACAGGGCCGACCGACCAGGGTCACGCGAAGACGGCATGACGAGAGTGACGGCATAGTCGCTGTCCGGCTTCTGCCGGAGCAAGACGCTGCCGGCCGGACTCGCGTGGGTCCGCGTTTTGGCTGAATCTGCCCCCGCTGCCCTTCTGACCGAATCGAGGACGCTGGCCATCGGGCGGTCGCGGAGAGAAAGACGGCCGCCACCCCAGTCCGGCTGCAGGGTCCCGACCCCGGCCGGACTGAGCGAGCGCGACGTCGTGCCGCCTCTCGACCCGAACCGTGCCAAACCGGGCGCCAACATGAAACCCACCCTCACCGCCACGAAAACCAGCAGCAGGGTAAGAACTACGCGCAGCAGTATCTTCACTAGTTGAGCTGGATTCCCAGGCGGGCGTAGACGGTATCAAGGATCGGGAGGTTCGAGGCCGGGATTGTCGGGATGAAGTTCAGCCCCTCCGGGGTCGTCTGGTTGTACCCGACCCAGTACGTGATGCCCAGGAACGACATCCCGACGTCCGACGTGGTATCGACCCACGAGTTGGATGCCGCCGACGAAGTTGAGAAATAGCCCACCGACGCCGTTGTGAAATTGACCACTGAAGGCCCCTGGTCCGCGAGCCGCCCTCGCTGGGTGCCTTTCACGCGGCCGGACAAACGGTCATCCGTCAGCGATGAGAACATCGTATTGAGCCAGTCGGTAGGCAGAGAGTCGACGCCGGTGACCGTATCCCAGGCCGAACTGGTGAACGTCTGTGTGGCCGAGTCTCCGGCCCGGCCGAAACGGGCAAGGTTGACATCACCGGCGTTGAAAGCGAGCAGCCGGGCGCCCATCTGCGAATACTGCAGACGTGTACCCCATTGGCCGATGAGCATGACCCCGAGCAGCACTCCGGCGAGCATGACGAAGACCAGTATCCCCTCGAGCATCGCCACTCCCCGGTCATCAAGCAAAGACGGAAGACGGAAGACGGAGGACGGAAGACGTTCCTCGTTCCTCGTCTCTCGGTCCCCGGTCCCCGGTCTCCGGTCTTTCGCGGTCCTATGGCAGCAGCACATATTTCCTCAGGTCCTCGAGATGATCGAAGGAACCCCGGGTGCGGGCGGCGTACGCAGTATCGCCGGTTATCTCCAGCACCCCGACCGAGTCGATGGGCGTGAGTCTTACGTCCCATCCCGGCGTGAAATAGTAGTTGTACTCGGTGGCACCTGGCACGGCCATGTAAGGAACCGACCGGGCCAAGGTGAACAACGGGCTGGGCGCTGCAACCGCGCTGCGCGGGAAAAGCGTACCGCCAAGCGGCGCGCCCAGGCCGTGGGGCGACGTGGCAGACCCCTGCCGCCAGACATAGGAGACCGAATGGTACTCGCGGTCGGGATTGGGCCGGCGCGGCGACACCTTACGGAACGTGTGGACGACGGTCGATTCGCTACCGGAATAGAAGTGGCTGTAGAACTTGGTCGAATCCCATTCCCAGTCGGGGTCGTGGGGCAGCAACGAGTCGCCGTCGAGCCAGTCGCCGATCGGCTGCCACTTGGGCACTCGCATCCCGACCCAGAGGCACGTGTCGAGCTTGTACTTGTTGTTGCCGCCGGGCCAGCTCTTGAGCAAGTAGTAGGAGAACGAATCGCGCTGCCGGCCCATACTGTATGGAGACCATGGGGCCCAGCTATCCTGAGGAAGTCTCGGGTTCGGGAACGTCTGCGCGTTCTTGAAGTTGTTCCATGGGGCGTCCCCGGGTTTCGGCATGAACGCGTACTGGGTATCGACAACACCGGTCGCCTTGTCGCGGAAAACGTGCATAATCCAGAACATGTAGTAGTGGAAGTACTGCTCCACGTCATACCAGTTGCTCTCAAAACCGTAGTAGGCCCAGATGTCGAAACTGTCCGGGTTAATGACGATAGTCCCGACTGCGGGGCCGATGTTGATGTTCCCGCTCGGGAGGCTCTCCAGTCTGTCCGCAATCTCCCGCAGGTCCCCGTACATCAGTGCGTCGCCCAGGGAGTCGCCCACGAGCAGGGGCATGGTGTCCAGCGTATCGTTGCTCCTGACCAGAACCCAGCCGCCGGCGGTCGGGGATGGCGAACCGACGCCGAGGTTCAGGCAGGCTTCGGCGGTACCCAGCGCCGCCGCAACTTCGTGAAAACTCACGGCGATGTCGTCCTGCAGTGACGCCAGCCAATGCGCGGTTGCGTCCAGCGACTGCACTGCAGCGGGGTACTCGTTCATGCTGACTGCCGACGGGGTGCTGCTGGTTCCGAAGAGCGCCGCGACCAGGTCCAGCCCCATCTGCCGCACATCCGGGTCGAGCGAGTCGGTATAAAGCGCCTGCGCGAGGGCTGAGCCCATGGTAAGCACGGTCGCCCACGTGTACACGCTCTTCAGGCCGACGTTCAGATTCGCGTTCAGGTTGAGCGCCCGGGCCAGCCAGACCGAACCGCTGAACGCGCCGATGTCGGCCGCGGTCTGGGTCCGTACCTTCTGCGTCGCCACGTGGGTTCCGTTCGGTATCACCAGCAGGAACGCCATAATCGCGACCACCAGAACGGCTGCGAACAAAAGAACCTGACCCTCGGTGTTTCGCAGCAATCGCCGACTGAATCTTATCAGTCTCACTGTTCCTCCTTCACACCCTTGGTAGACGAATCGTAGAACGAACGCACGATGCTGCTAACCCGCCCAGTAGTCGGTCACCGCGCGACCGTGGATTATAATGTTCCAACGCGGGGAACTCACGAACGTGGCATAGGGTTGGATGGCGCCCGGCAGTGAACTGACGTAGGCAGCGAGCCCCGCTGAGCCCCAGAAAATCCCGAAGGGCCAGAAACTGCAGCGGTAGACATAGGTGACGGTCGCTGTCACGTTCTGGCGCGTCCCGAACGTGCCCACGGTCAACGCGGGCGCTCCGGTTCGCAGGTAGCCGTTGGCAAGACGAGCCATCCACTCGTCATTGGCTCCCTTGAAACCGGGAATGCTGCATATCATTGCCACGGTCATGTTCGGGTCGCTCAATCCGTATTGATCCAGAATGAACTCAGCGTCTTCGTTGTTCGCCGTGGAAATCGAGCTCATCGCCAGCGCGGCCGCAAAGTGCGTGCGGTTCGCGTCACCGACGCCACGGACCGCTGCCGTGCGGGCCGCGCTGAATGCAGCGTAGTTGGCCAGATGCTTGGCATTGTAGAGCATCGAGAGCTCCATGATGACCAGCACGAATGTGAACAGCACCGGCAGCACAATTACGGTCTCGAGCAGCGCCTGGCCTTCGGTATCGCGGATCAGCGACCGCAGACCACTGACGGGAGGCCGCATGCGGAGGACGGCCCTCCTCCGGTCTTCGGTCCTCGGTCTCCGGTCTTCGGTCTTTTCTCTCATTGCAGCGCGAGAGTGAGCGGGTTCCATGCGTATCCCACAATCATCGCCAGGGCGGTCCCGAACACGATAGCGAGGCCGAACGGTATCTTCTGCCCCTGCCCGCGGTCGATTTCCTGCCTCGGCACGAGTTTTGTTACACGAGAACCGATTACGTAGAAGAGGCTCCTGAACGTCCGGAGCGCCTTGCGGTTCCAGATGAGCATCGCCACGCCGATGACGACGCCCACGAGCAGTGAGTAGAAAAGGGCCGATACCACGAACGGGTAGCCCTTGAGCGCCCCGACCGCGGCCATCAGCTTCACGTCACCGCCGCCCATCCAGTTCAGCACAAACAGCACCACGAGTGCGCCGAACCCGACCAGGAGACCGAGGCCCGAGGTCTTCATCCCCTGCCAGTGAAAAAAAAGCCCGTTCATCCCGAGCCCAAGTGCCACGCCGGGCAGAGTGGCCCAGTTGGGGATCCTGCGGTAGCGGAGGTCCCAGTAGGCGCACAGAATTAGCAGGCTGAAAGCGCAGATGTCGATGGCGATGACCGGAGGACTCGTGGCTACCTGCATCATCCCTCAGTGCGGACAGACCTGAATCGCGTGTTTACGCCCCGTCCGCCAGAATGCCAAGCCCGACGGCGTGCTGCTCCGTTTGTTTGTCACAGACTCCGTCAGTCTTGGCATCCTGGTGGCAGGGCTGACTAAGCGTCGGTTACTGCTCGATCGAGTACGACGCCTTCTGTATGCTCCGACCTACGATGCCTTTGACCAGTCTGAAGCCGATGATCGCGGCAATCACTACGAACACCACGATCACGATGTACTCGAGCATCGTCTGACCGGACTCGTCCTTTAGCAGTCTCATCATGTATGACCCCCTTTGGTCATGTGTTGTGGTTCTGCCGCACGAACGTCGCCGGGACCGGTGTGTGCAAGTTCACAAGCACCAGACCATTGCGGCTCGCGCAGACAGCCCCAGGTTTGGACATAGTATCTTCGCCCTGTATGGCTTGTCCACACGGGTGATACATACCACTTATTATGGAAAGGGGCAGTCTAATGTCAAGGTGTAAAATCAGGATGTCAAAAAACAGGGTTGGCCGAGGGAAAAACGTTGGCAAGTTCGACCTCAAAATGGGGACTGTACCGGATTGCGGCCGCGTCCCGTTCGGCTCGCCGGTCATCCCGAGCGAGCGAAGCGAGTCGAGGAATCTCTCCGGCTCGCTCAGGGCAGGCCCCGCGGCCGGGGACTGTTCCCATTTTGAATCGGATCGTGTCCGACGCCCGCCATCCGCAGATTCGACGTCTCCCGAGAAACCAGGAACTGGAAACCAGACATATGAACCACGGATGTTCGCGCCTCAACCTCAGCCTCGACCTTAACCTCAGCCTCAACCTCTGCCTTTGCTCGTGCTTCAGGGCGACCCGCAGCGCCCATTCCAGGCGGTGCGCGGAGCGGGAACAATGACGGCAATCACGGGTCACTCGTCGTCACATCTTCACGCGTTGCTGGTGAGTTCCTCATCTCCCCGCACCTGGGTCGACAGGACGTTGTTCTTACCGGATGTCGCGCTCCGCCGGGTAATCCATGCGCGTCCGGCGCGAGCGAACGAACTCGGGTTGACGCCGCGCCCTTGCGGGACTGGAAATCGGATGCCCGACAGCTTCTGTCTTGACTTCGGTCGCAATTTGCCTTAGCTTAGCAACCGCGAGCAGTGGCAATCATCAGAGTTCTGCCCGACCGGACTGCCGGACAGAGAAGGCAGTAAGGCGTTGACCCGGATTGCACGTCTCCTCGCAGCCGCAGCCCTGGGTTTTCTACTCATCAGCGGCCTTCCCAACCTGCTCACCAACTCGGTCACCGGCACCCGGCAATCGCTCGTGCTCCTCATCTTCATCTGGCTACTGCCGGTCACCATCGGTGTTGTCATGGTACTGGCAAGCCGCACCGGGCGTGCAATCCTCGGACTGATACGCGAGTCGCGCACCCACCTCGCAGTATCCGTTCTTGCCGTACTCGGTTTTCTCTTCACCATGATACCATGGAAGGCCTTCGACCGGTGGATGGTAACGTATGTTGCCATTGCCGGCACGGCGTTCACGCTGCTTCTCGCCGCTGCTCTTCCCTTTGTTGGGCCGCCGGCGACCCTGCTGCGGCGATTCAGCACGTTCCTGCTGTACCGACTCAAGCCGGCCGCCTTCATGCTGCTCGTATCCGGCCTGGTGCTGGTCATCACCAACTTCATCTCCTGGAAGGTGTTCCAGCACTTCCCGCACGTAGTAGACGGCATCGCCCAGGTCTTCCAGGGCCGCATCTTCGCGTCGGGCCGGACCTTCATCCCGGCGCGGTTCGACAACTACTTCTTCAGCCTGTCATATGTTGTCAACGACGGCACAAGGGTGTACGCCGAGTACCCCTTCGGCCACTCGCTGCTGCTGGCGCTCGGCTCGCTCATCCGTGCCGAGTGGCTGGTCAACCCGCTGCTCGGTTCGGCTCAGGTCATCGTGCTCTACTTCCTCGGCAAGGAGGTCTACGATGAGAGGACCGGCCGCATTGCCGCCCTGCTCGGTGTGGCTTCTCCCTTCCTTCTCTTTATGTCATCCGAGTTCATGAACCATGCTTCGGCGCTGCTCTTCCTCTCGCTATTCCTGCTGTTCTTCTTCCGCACCATCCGTCCGTTCCGCGCCCCTCGTCCCGCGTCCTCCGTCACTCATCATTCGTCACTCGTCAATCGCAGTTCCCCCTCCCCTTCCGTCATTCGTCATTCGTCGTTCGTCACTCGCCATTTCCCTCCGCCCCTCGCCCCTGTTCTCTGCGGGCTTTCCCTGGCCATGGCCCTGAACATCCGTCCGCTGAGCGCGCTCGCGGTCTCCATCCCGATTGCCTGCTGCGCTGTCTACCTCCTGCTCAAGTGGCGCGGGAAGCCGCTCCCCGCGTTCGTCGCCCTGCTCGTTCCGGTCCTGCTCGGCCTCGGAGCGTTCGGTTTCTACAACTATCTGACGACCGGCGACCCGCTGCTGCCCGGCTACAAAGTCTTCTGCATGCTGGACTACGGCCACGCGCAGTGGGGCCTCGGCTTCGGCACCCTGGGCTATGCTGGAAAGCCTCCACACACACCCCTGCGCGGTCTGATTCAGACCGGCGACAACCTGAACTACCTGAACCTCTCGCTCTTTGAGAGCCCGTTCCCCGGCCTGCTCCTGATCCTGCTGCTCTTCCTGACCTTCACCCGCAAGCCGGCCGACTGGCTGCTCCTCGCCTCATTCGCAGCATTGCCGGCTGCATACTTCTTCTACTGGTTCCAGGAATTCGCCTTCGGCCCGCGGCTGCTGTACGAAGGCATGGCGCCTCTACTGCTGCTCAGTGCCCGCGGGCTTATCGAATTCCCGCGTTTCGTCGGCCGAGCCGCGGGCGCAGATGCTGAACTCAGAACCCGCAATCTGATTGCGGTCGGCGCCGCAGTCTCCGTGGCCGTCATCGGCATGTTCGGTATCCCGAAACTGGCCCGGCAGTACGGATACCGGGCCTACGGCGTGGATAACACAGCCCATGCGCGAGTGACCAGGCAAGGCATCACCAACGCCGTCGTCTTTCTCGGGCCTGAGCGCACCTTCTACTTCGGTGCCGGCCTGCTGAACAACGGGCTGGTCTTCGATGGCCCGGTTGTACACGCCAAGGACCGGGGCGCAGAGAACTACGTCCTGATGCGGCAGTTCCCCGGCCGCGCCTTCTACTACGCCGACCCCTGGACGCTATCCCCGATCACGAACCTCGATTCGCTCCGGAACACGCCTGAAATCCGGGACCTCGAACAGGCCGGGCAGTTCGTACGCCGGGCAGGAACCGCAGCATACAGAACCATCCTGCTGCCTTACCGGGAGGCAGGGGCCTTCGTTGATACGGGGCAAACGCCCTGCCGTACCTTCCGCGAAGTCAGCTACGAGCTGCTACGCAGGCCCCGTCATTCGTCATTCGTCCTTCGTCATTCGTCTGACCTTCTCCCTGCGCTCGCCGTCTTCATGCCCGACGACCCGCGCCGGTACTCCCCGCTGTTCAGTCCTATGCGGGAGCGCCGCGACTACACAGCCGAAGGCTGCCGCTTCACGCTGCTCTTCTCCGCCGACAGCGGCAAGGCATTGGTCTACGACATCCGCCCGCACTCCGTCGAATCCCGGTAGCCTTCTCTCGGAACCTGACACGCCGCGGTGAGCCAATGCCGCGATTCCAACCAGGAGCTGTGGACAGCGGGCTCACCCGCCTTCCGGGCTTACAGGCTGCGGCTTAAGGCCTGCTACTTACTTATGTCCGGCGGGTCTGCGGTCGGATAGAGCTCCGGCCGGTCCACGTCGTAGAATTGGTATGGACGGTCCAGTGAGGAGTAGTAGCTCCGGTCCGGCAGGAGCGACATCGTCGTGTCGAAGTATGTGCTGAGCACGACCCGGAATGTGTTGACCGACGAGATTGAATCGTAGAGCTGAATAGGCGACTCGACCTGCCGGCCGGAAGGCGGCAGGTAGGCAGCGTAGAGAATGGCGTGCCGCTCCAGCAACTGGTTGCGCGCAGAATCGCCCCAGACCATACTCCCCCTCAGCCCGTGGTCGGCCTGGATCAGAATAACGGGCGGGCGCGGAGACTCAACCAGTATCCGTCGCACGACACCATCGAGGAGCATGCTCAGGTAGAGCACCTGGCTGCCGTAGGCCCCGACGCTGTCGGGCAACCCCGGCGCTCTGAGGACGAACGGCCGGTGCGGGCATAAGATGTGGGCGAAGACGAATGCCGGATGGCGGCCAGGCGCCGCCCTCGGCAGTGTCCGCAACGTGTATGACACCCGTTCCACGTGCAGGTCAAGCGAATCGTGCATCAGACCAAGCATGTCTCTGAGCAGGGTCGTGTTCAGCAGTATGACCTGAAACTCGCTCAGCGACCAGCGTGGGGCAAGACGAACGTCGGCGCCGGCTAGATCGATGCCCTCAACACCCGTGGCGAACGACACGATGCTGTAGCCTCGGCGCCGCAGAAAGTCGACAAGCCGGCTTTTCTGTATCAAGCGAATGAATGGACCGCTGTTCTCCGATTCCTGCCCAACCGCCTCGGCCAGGCTGTCCAGGTAAGTGAAGTTGAGCGACGAGGCAAGCGACGGGTAGGTCCAAGCGTAGTTTGAACGCGCCCGGCTGGCGATGAAGAACCCCAGACGCGACAGCTCGCTGAGAAATGCGCTGTTGTCGGTATGGTAACGCGACCTAAGCACGTCGGAACGGCCGTAGGAGTCGGCGATGATGTAGTATATATCAGGATAGCCAGCGCCGGCTTCGGGTGGGGACTGCATGGACGCGCGCTCGACGCGCGACGGACGGTTGGCGAACGCCCTCGCGCCTGCAACCAAATTGACAGTGACAATGCCAACCGCGATGGAATCAAGCAGAACCGTAAACCCGTGAAGTGAACCGCGTACCCGACCTCTAGGGCGCCGCGTGGCCAGCCACGTCCCGGTACCCAGCAGCACGGCCCAACACAGGAGCAACACGACACTCGCACGGGCCTCGGGAAGATACGCCTCGGCGATGTGTCCATACGAGAAAAAGAGCACGAGGAAGAGCGAAACGACGATCGCGGCCCGCGTCAGGCTGCGGAGCAGGACCCACAGGATTACCCAGAGGATTGCTGTCATGCCCAGCGAGAGCCCGGTCGGCAGCAACAGCTCGTGGGGGTCAATTGGGACCCTGGCGCCGTTGTGGGCGTAGACAAAGAGAATCGGCGCCACCGCAAACAGCACCGGATGGAAGGGAATCGGCCGGCGGGCCCGTTCTTTGTTGCCTTGTTCCTCGTTCATCGTTGGTCAGATTCCGAGCTGAAGCGCGACGGAATATGTCGATGCGGGAACAGAATCAGCGGCTGCTGTCGTCACTGCTCTTGCGCTTGAAAAGATGCCTGATGAAAGCGATGACCCGGCGCCGGAACAGGCCAAGCGCAAACAGCCCGCCAAGCACGGTGCCGAGCACGAGCTGCAGCACGTAGCTCCCGGTGCCCGGGTCCAGATACGCTTGGGCGACCGAGGGCAGCAGCAACAGCGACACCACCGGCAAGAGTAGAATCCTGACCGGACGACTTGGCATCCGTTTCACGCGCCTACTCTAGTTCCGCGATTCAAGTAGTCAAGAACGCCAGCCGTGGAAGATTCGGGCGACCTCGCGCGGTCGGACGGGTTGGCACTCAGGACACGCCGACTCCGCCCGGGCGCTTCGCACCCTTGGGGACCAGATTGTCTACGTAAGGTACCAACCGACAGAACTCCAACCAGTGCGTAGAAGGCCGTAACGCCGAGGAAGAGCAGCGCTACGGCTGCGGCGGTCGCCTCCGGCGTTCCGAAGCGGCCCATCAGGATGACGAAGCTGTTCTCCCGCACGCCAAGGCCACCGATCGAGATGGGCAGCATCGCCGAGAGGGACACCAGCGGTACACAGACCAGATATGACAGAATGGGCGCTGGCGAGCGGACGCTCGACCCCAGCAGGAACCAGACGAACGAGTAGACCAGCCAGAGCAGTACGGAAAGAAGGAGTGCCTTCAGTACGAGCCGCGGTTGCGTGCGATACTGACGGACTCCGTCAGCGACCCGGACCAGGCGTTCGCCGAGGCGCAGGACACGCACCCGACCGGCCAGTCTCACCAGACCGGAGTACGTCGGCTCGAACCCCAATGCCAGCAGGAACACACTGACGACGGCCGTGGCCGGTCCGGCAAGCGCGACCAGCCCGGGCGAGCCCGTACGGGCCAGCAGCAGAAGCGAGGCCAGGTCGCAGATGATGAGCAGACCGCCGACGCCCAGTATCCGGTCGGCGAGGACGGTCGCCAGCGCGGCCTCGACCCTCCCGCCCCGGGTGCTGTAGCCGACGCGTAACAGGTCGCCGCCGACAGACGTAGGCAACACCGTGCTGAGAGCGTAGCCGGCGACGTTCAAGCGAAGCACGAAATCAAAGGGCAGTCTCAGACCCTGCGAGCGCAGCAGCAGCCACCACCGGAAGCCGCCGATGAGTAGTGGAACGGCCATGACCAGCACTCCGGCCAGCAGCAGACCGACCCTGGCTCCGCGAATGAGATCGAAGGCGTGAGGGACGTCGGTCCGATTCAGCAGGATGAGAATGAGGATGACGGCTGCGCAGATGCGTAGGACCGCCTTAAGCGTTCCGAACCGAGGAAGCGTGAACCGCGAGCGTTCCACAATCAGCAACCGGCGGCGGATGGGGCAGAACAAGATACTGGAGACCTGAGGCCACCAGTCGCTGTTCGACGGCTGCAGGCGCGTGTCCTCGATGTCAGCCGGTTCTCGTCTGACAAAAAGCCCGCGCCGTCCGCCTTGCGCGGACCGGCGCGGGTAACACTCACGGCACCCCGCGTCTGCGGCGCTCTGGTGGTCGAACCCGTATCAGACTTCGGCTACTGCTCGATTGAGTACGACGCCTTCTTGACGCTGCGGGCGACGATGCCCTTGACCAGCCTGAACGCGATGAACATGACGATGACGACGAACACTACGATCACGACGTACTCGAGCATCGTCTGGCCGTCTTCGTTGCGGAGAAGGGATTTGGCGACCCGGCTTACCTTACGTGTCATGAAACAACCCCTTTCGGTGCCTTGTGTTTGAGCTGCGGCGCCGACCGCCTCCAGTAGTGGTCACAGATTCAGCCAATCCGGACCTGGCGGCCCCGCAGGCAGACCCTGAACTCATAACTGCGTCTCTACCTCGACGGTAACTCCGTTTGGGCGACACATCGGCGATATTATGGGCACAGCCTCACTCGATGTCAATGCTGCGAATCGCACCGGTTCAAAACCTCAACCCCAAGCCTCGAGCTTCCTGCCGGACTCCGGGACTTGCCGCTTGTGGCTTGAAGCCAGTGTGCTTCAATAGACACGCAGCACCACATTCTCCGGGTCTTCAAGAATCGTCTCGTACTCCTCGGCGTAGCGCCCCGGGTCGAGCTCATTCCACTGACCCTTGTCGCGGGCAAGATACCGCTTGTGTATCACGATGTACTTCACGTGCGCGGAACGAAGCTCCTCCCTCTGCACCGACAGGTCGCTGTACTCCAGTGTATCAATCAGGGAAGGCGAGGGCTTGCGCGAGATGTATCCTTGAACGATCGGGAATCCGTGGAGTGTCTGATACATCATGTATCGACCCCGACGCGACCACGTCCCTCGCGGCAGGTCCAGTATACCGAAGTCCTTCGTCTTCTCCTGACCCGCGATCGCCGCATAAGCAGGCGGGAGATGCACGGCTGTCGTCTGCCGGCACGGCGTCCAGAAATCAGCAAATATCCCCAGCGCCAGGAGCGCCGCGGCCCACGCTCGATTGCGCAGGAACCCTTCCCGAAGCTGGCGGGATAAAGCCATGGCAGCGAGGATACCCAGGAAAAGGTAGGCATAGGCCATCGCCCGGTTGGGAGCGCGGGCTTCGGACAGAATCGGGATGTACTGGATCGCCGCGTACGGAAGAGCAACAGGTATTGACCAGCCCGCGAAGTGAATGTCCGCCCCGA
The DNA here is from genome assembly GCA_002347155.1 of Caldifarciminota bacterium UBA2258. Lineage (GTDB taxonomy): Bacteria > Hydrothermota > Tepidihabitantia > Tepidihabitantales > Tepidihabitantaceae > UBA2258. Next base: position 26,766 of record DDXO01000060.1, on the reverse strand, counting down.
GCGCGAGCACGACAAAGTACAAGAGCCCCATCACGTACCGGGACGCCTGCTTCACCAGCGTGCGGCCGGAAGCAAGCAGGAACCCCATCAGGATGATACCAAGGTACCCGGCGCTCTCGTTTCTGAATCCCGAATAAGCGCCGTTCAACTGCGCGATGGGTTGCAGGCCGGCCAGCCAGTGATAGCTGTGCGGCACGAGCAGCCCCAGCAGGTCAACAACGTAGACGTCGTAGCCCCACGTGCTGACACCGGGAGTCCGGGCCACGTAGAGCAGCATGCGCACGGCCAGCGGTGAGATGATGATGAACGTGGCCCCCACAACTATGAGCGAGGAGACAATCGGCCCGGGCAGAACCAGCCGCTTCCTCCGGTAGGCGGTGACGCCGTAGCACCCGGCCATGCAGAGCAGGGCGAATACCATGTAGTACCAGGAACAGAGCGTATTCAAGAGGAAGAAGATGCTCGCCAGAACGACGTTTCTCTTCGAACCGTTCTCCAGCATCTTGAGGTAATAGAGAACAAAGAACGGCACGAACTGCAGCGATGCGATTTCGATCTGATGCAGGGCGTGTGCGAAATGCGTGGGGCTGAACGCGAAGATGAACCCGCCGAGCAGCGCCGCGGCAGTGTTCTCCGTCAAGTGACGTATGAGCAGGAACGCGCCCACCCCGGCCAGCACGAACGTCAAGAGGATCAGCAGGTTGTATGCCGCTACCGGAGACAGCGGCCACCCGACCGTGGTAGCGAGGATGACGTTGTATGAAGAGAAGGGATGGAAGAGCAGGTTGAAGCCGCCGGGCCAGTAGATATGTGTCGTGTGCAGGAAATCCAGCCCGCCTTGCAGCGCGGTTCGCGCCCACCAGATATCCCAGAGGTGCTGCATGTTGTCGCCGGGCGGACCGATCAACTGCGAACCGAGATTCAGGACTACCGTGGGGAAGTAGGCGAACGTCAGCACCGAGTAGACGAGGAATGCGCCCGCCGCTTCCCGGAGACTGACGCCGGACCGAGTCGGCATGGCGTACGCAGCATCAGCGTCCTGCCGCAGCAGCCGGCGGACGATGAGAACCAGGAAGAGGTAGAGGAAGAAACTGAGGAATGCTGTCACCGCGAGCAGGGTGACCTGCTCGTCAACCCTGGCCAGATACTGCCCGAGCGGCGGCGACTTGCCGGAGTACGATGCAGCCAGAACCCGACGGCCGATGAGCACGTATCCGCCCAGACATGCCACCAGACATGCGAGGAAGACTCCGGTGACCTTGAGCGGTGTACCCGACTTCCGGAACACGATCAGCTTCACTCCACCTGCCGCGGCATCGAAGGGACGGTCGAATCCTGCCGGGGCAGAACAGGCGGGACCCAATAGAGCATCGCATTGTCCCTTTCCCTGAGCTTCTGCCAGGTAGCGGGCACGCTGTCGAGAAACTCGGGCGGAACGAAGCTCGTATTGCCGCTGATACGGTCGACTTCGTTGCGGTTTATCAGGACGTAGACTCCGGACGGAAGCTCAGACAGCTTCATTCCTTCGAAGCTGCGGGTGGACTCGGCCGCGGGGAACTTCCAGAAGAAACCCAGAGCAATCGCGGTGTGCGGGTCGGTGTAGAGCCGGTCGCTGGGTTTGAGAATCCGGGAGATGTTCCGCGATGCCTGAGAACGCCTTCCCAATCCTGTTTCGATGCCCCAGGCCATCATCGCCAGCGACATACCGGCAAGGCAGAGCGAGATGATTATGCCCCAGAGCAGCCTCCGGCGGTGCTGCGTCAGTGGTTCGTCCGGCCCGCGCGACCCGAGCAGCGAGCCCAGCAACCCGGCGCAGAGCAGGATGCCGGGAAACAGCACCGGGTATTGATAGCGGGTGGCTATCAGGTTCAGAGGAAAGTACCCCCGGAGGCTGGCCGATGCGAACCCGAACAGCAGGAGCAGCCAGCCGAACCACAGTCCGGGAAAGAGGAATCTGCGCAGCTTTCGGGACGCGGCGTAAGCGCAGGCTCCCAGAGCCACGGCCGGCGTGAAGGCAAAGTACGGAGAGAACAACACCTCACGCAGGAGCTGCCTAACCCGGTGAACGAAGCACGGCCCGACGTTCGACCAGGTCAGGACCGGCGTCATCCGGTCAGCCCCTGCCCCGGAGTTCTCGGCGAGCGTGTGAAAGCGATAGAGGAAATCGCCGGTGTACCGCTGGTACACCCAACCCTCGATTACGACTGCGAGGCCTGCGACTCCAACCGCCGCTATCAGCAGCGGGAGGTTGCGGCGGTCTTTGAAGACCAGCCAGACGAGGAAGGCGCCGACAAAGGGCAGGACAAACAGCACGCTCTCCTTGCAGAGCCAGGAGAAGAACAAGAACAGCCCCGCGAGCACACCGAGCATGACCCTGTGAGACAAGTCGCTCCGCCGCGCCCCGGTGAACGCGAGCAGAACGCCGGCGTTCATCCAGACCGAGGCAGGCAGGTCCGGCAGCAGTTGCGAAGCGTGCCGCGCGTCAATCGGCAGGAACGCCATCAGCAATGCGGCAATGCACCCGGCGCGAACGCCGAACATCGCCCGCGCCGCAAAGAAGGCCAGCGCCACGCCCGAAAGGGAAAGCACGAATGGATAAAGAGCGAGCGTCAGTTCGCTGACGCCGAGAGTACTGAACAGCAGGGCGACCGGCGCGATGATCCCGACGCGCACCGGGAACACGCGGAAGAACCAGACCATACCTGCCTTGTACTCCCCGCTTGTCATCATCTGGGCAAGCCGCGTGTACTCGGCCGCGTCGTAGGTAGTGTAGCCGCGGAACGAGAGCACGCGCACGAGGACGGCCAGCACCAACATCAGACCGAGCAGCAACCAGTCCCGCCGCGCGTCGTGCCCGGCTGCTTCAGGGCCGTTCATGAACCTTCATCTGATCACCGAGGTTGTCGCACCCCGAGCCGAAGCGCGGTAGACTGAACCGTCTCCGAACCGCGTGATTTCCTCGATGTCCGCGACGCTCTCCAACTCCTGAACCGTGAAGTAACCGCGCAGCCAGCACCGGTCGAACCGCACAATGACCGAAGGACTCTTGGCAGGCCAGCGGCCTCGCAAGTCGCTCAGGTTGTTTCTCGACCTGAGCGGAAGCTCGCGGGCGTCTATCCGCGCCAGCTCCCAGAGCGCATCCGCGCCGTCGCTGTACATCGGCTGCGCCTCGCCGTCGCGCAGCATCTGCTTCACATACGCGACCGTCTCGCTCTTTCTCCACATATCGGAACTGAAAGACCCGGCACCGCTGCTCTTTCGATGGGCCGTGGACCGGGCCACGCTCATTAGCGGGAAAAGGAGCCATAACGCCAGCAGAAACGACGGAGCCGCGCGAACCAGCGCCGCGGTGCGGCGTTGCATCGGGCCGTACAGGCGCAGGCCGAGTTCCAGCAGCAGGAACGTTGCGGGAACGTAGACCGGAGAGAGCAACCGGTTGTCGATCCGGTCAAGCGGCGTGGCACCGGAAAAGGCCAGCAGCAGGACCGCGTAGGCCGCGACAAACGCCAGCGCGGGAAGACGTCCCCCGACCAGGCCTTTCAGGCTGCCGTAAAGCCTGGCTCCTGCACCACCGCCGGACAGGATTGCGATTGCCAAGACGGCAATCCATGCGAGGAGAGCCAACTCCGAGGCCAGGCCAAACGCGTACCACGAGAGTATAACCCGGGCCGAGTCAATCATGCTCGCGGCCACGGAAACCGTGACGGCCCCTCGCTGCCCGGTGACAGTGCCAGTCAATAGCTGATTGCGCAGGCACCAGGCGCCGAGGGGCGCCAGCGAGAGACCCGCGAATGCGGACGCACGAGCAAGGCGGGCCCGGAGGACGACTCCCGGAGCCAGCATGATGGTCGCCGCACCGGCCACGACCAAGCTCACCCCGATGTAACGGGTCAAGCACGCCAGCGCTGCCGAGACGGTCATGATCGCGAGCGACCGGCCATCGTACCGGTCCCAGTAGTGCTGCGCGAAGACCAGGTATAGCAGTATCAGCGGAATGAACAAGCATTCCGCCCAGGCGGTAGCATACACAAGCGACAGCGGCACGGAAAACAGAACCGCGCACACACCCAGCACGCTGTAGACCGCGTTACGCGTGAAGTCGGGACGAAACAGGTAGCCGGAAAGACAGATCACAACTGCTAAGAGAGCAGCGTTGACGATATGCACAAAGGCCACAGGCTCAAGGCGCGTCACTAGCGCAACCACAGCGAGCAGCATTGAGTACAAGGGAGGCCAAAGCACCATGGGTTCGCCGGTATGGAAGACAAAGCCCTTGCCCTTGGCGAGGCTGTTCGCCGCATCGAGATAGGCCGACGACATAGAGGTGATGCCGGCTCCGTACTTGCTTGTGGCAAGAAGCACCAACGCGACCCCGGCCAAGGCAATCACGGCGACTGCTGCCCGCCAGAACCGACGCGGACCACCGGCGGCCGAGTCCGTGCTCGCGTCGCGAGCCGGCGAACTGAGTTCCGAAACGTTTGCCGGACTTCTAGCACACATGGCTGTTTCCGGCGCCGCCAACTCCGCCAAGGCTGGATCCAGCGGGCTGCGCGAGAGACATCAAACGCCGAGTTGCAGGTGGCCGTTCGGGTTCGTCGAATCCGCAACTTCCCCTGCCCCTCCTCACCGATTGCCTCACGGCCGCCCGCCGGGCTCCGAGGAAACTCCCGCCGCCGGATAGGACTCCGGACGGTCCACGTCGTAGAAGTGATACGGACGGTTCAGCAAGGAGTAGTAGCTCCGGTCCGGCAGGAGCGACATCGTCGTGTCGAAGTAGGTACTGAGCACGACCCGGAAGGTGTTTACCGGCGAAATCGAGTCGTATAGCTCGACGGCCTGCCGGGGCCGTCGGCCGGAAGGCGGCAGGCAGGCTGCGTAGAGAATGGCGTTACGCTCCAACAACTGACTCCGGGCGGAGTCGCCCGAGACAATGTTCTCCCTCAGCCCGTGGTCGGCCTGGATAATGATGACCGGCGGGCGCTCTGACTGGGCAATAATCCGGCGCACGGCGTCTTCCAGCAGCGTATTCAGATAGAGCACCTGGCCGCCGTAGGGGCCGACGCTGTCAGGCAGCCCTGGTGCCCTGAAGACGATCGGCCGGTGCGGGCACAGGACGTGGGCGAACACGAACACCGGATGCGGGCCGAGCCCGGCCTTCGGCAGCTCGCGCAGCGTAAACAGCACCCGTTCCCGGTGCCGGTCGACCGACGACCTGTGCATCAGGATGAGCACATCGCGGAGCAGGGTCGTGTTCGCGAGAATCCCCTGGAACTCGCTCAGCGACCGGGGCGGAGCGAAGTGCACGTCCGCGCCCGCCAGGTCGATGCCGGCTATGCCGGAGGAGAACGATGCGACGGTGTAGCCGCGGCGTCGCAGGAAGTCAACCAGCCTGCTGTCCTGGATCATCTGCAGCAGCGGACCGCTGTTGTTCGATTCCGGCCCGACCGCCCTGGCCAGACTGTCGAGGTAGGTGAAGTTGAACGACGAGGCAAGCGACGGGTAGGTCCACGCGTAGTTCGAACGCGCCCGGTCAGCGACGAAAAACCCCAGGCGCCTGAGCTCGGCCAGGAACGCGCTGTTATCCACACCGTAGCGGGACTTCAGCACGTCGGCCCTGACGTATGAGTCGGTGATGATATAGTAGATGTCGGGGTAGTCGGCGCCAACTGCCGTCGCAATCCGCCCGGACACAGGCCTGACGCGCGGCGGACGGTTGCCGAATGCCCGCGCGCCTGCGGCCAGATTGACGACGAGGATGCCGGCCGCGACCGAATTGAGCAGGACGGTAACTCCGTACAGAGACCCGCGCGCCCGGCGCTTCGGGCGTCGCGCCACCAGCCATATCCCGATAACCAGAACAGCCGTCCAGCACAGGAGCAGTTCGGCCGACGCGAACACCTCCGGCTGCAGCAGGCCGGCGATGTGGCCGTACGAGAAGAAAAGCACGAGGAAGAGTGAAGCGACGAGTGCGGCCCGCGCCGCGCTCCGGAACAGGAGCCACAGGATTGCCCAGACGATTCCGGTTAGAACGAGCGAGAGCGCAATCGGCAGCAGTAACTCGCGAGGGTCAACCGGTACCCTGGCGCCGTTGTGGGCGTAGACAAAGAGAATCGGCGCCACCGCAAACAGCACCGGATGGAAGGGAATCGGCCGGCGGGCCCGTTCTTCGTTGCCTTGTTCGTCGTTCATCGTTGGTCAGATTCCGAGCTGAAGCGCGGCGGAATATGTCGATGCGGCAATAAAATCAGCGGCTGCTGTCGTCACTGCTCTTGCGCTTGAAAAGATGCCTGATGAAAGCGATGACCCGGCGCCAGAACAGGCCAAGCGCGAACAACCCACCCAGCACCGTGCCGAGCAGCAGTTGCAGAACGTAGCTCCCGGTGCCCGGGTCCAGATACGCGTAAACCACCGACGGCGCAAGCAACAGCGGCAGCACCGGCAGGAGCCGAACCCTGTCCGGACGACCGGGCACGAACTTCACGCGCCTACTTTAGCCGCGCCCGCCCCGTCAGTCAAGAGCCAGTGAATCACTGGGCTGACACGGGAAGCGTTTCCGACGCATGCTGGGGTATCAGCGCACAGTCGGGAACAGCGCAAACCGCTACTGCGAGATGGCAATCAGAAACATGACTATAGGATTTACTCAGCATGCAAGCTACTCAGAACAAATGGATTGCGAAAACATGCGACCCGGTATTGCTCGTGGGCGACAAGTACCGCATCGCTGTGCAGGCGCGTGGGTCTCTCAAAGCACTGTACCAGTGAAGACAGGCGTCACGGCCACCTCGTCGTCCGCTGAGCTAATCCTATAGTCATATTCTAGATTGCAGATTGTCGATTGGAGATAGGGCAGGCTTGTAGACTAATACGCCTACAAGACGCCGGGTCGGATTTCGGGGCTATCTGCCTGTGGCGTGGGGCGTTAGGCCAAGTCGGGCGAAGATGAGAACCCCGCCCGGGGGATTACCTGCCAAACAGTCTGGGATATAGGCTGAGGCATAGTCCAGGAGATTGTATCGGAGAGTCCTTCGTCCATTGTCCTGCGGGCAGTATCGGACACAGTCGGACGAGGAGTTCCCGAGGCAGCCTGACCGGCAGTTCGGCGGGTGGTATCTCGGACAGCAGTCGAGGCAGTATGCCGGTTTGCCTCAACGGTTGTTCTCCACTGAGTCCGGAGGATTGTCTCTGAAACTGCCGGTCAGATTGCTGTCGGGATTGCTTCCCGGTCTGTCTCCGGATTCGCCTGGCGGTCTCTTTCCCGGCCAGTCTCTCGGACGCAATCGCGGCTTCGCCACGAGGTACCAGCGACCATGAGAACGGAGGCAATCCACGGAGGGGACACGTCCACAGAGCGGCGCGAGGGACGCGTCGCGGATGTGTCCCCAGCGCAAAGGGCCCCGCGATGCGGCAGTCTCTGATTCGCGGGAACCTAGGCGGACCTTCTGACTCACCGGCGACGCGAGTCGTTGACTGACTCGGACATGAGGATAGAATCCCCACACGCCATGACCGAGGACCCGAGTACCAGGACACCCTCTTCGCCGGCCTCCCAGCCGGAAGTTGAGGCTGTGACGAAACTCGACCGCAGCATCGCGCTGGTACGCGGACGTCTCGCCAGGGCGATGAATGTGATGGTCATTACCGGCGCGGGTATCTCGGCCGAGTCCGGGGTTCCGACCTTTCGCGACGAGAATGGGCTGTGGAGGGAGTTCAATCCGGACGAGTACGCGACCCGCGCGGCATTCAAGCGCGACCCGGTGAAGGTCTGGAAGTGGTACGACCAGCGTCGGGTCAACATGGCGCAGGCCAGGCCGAATCCGGCGCACCGTACCCTGGCCGCGATGCAGCAACCGGGCCGGCGCGTATTCATTGTGACCCAGAACGTCGACGACCTGCACGAGCAGGCCGGCTCGCATGAGGTCGTACACATCCACGGCTCGCTCTGGCGCATCCGCTGCGAGCGCGACGGCACCGTGCTCGAGAACCGCGAGGCTCCGCTTTCCGAGAACCCGCCGACCTGCATGTGCGGCGAGGTGATGCGGCCGGACATCGTCTGGTTCGGCGAGGAACTGCCGCGGCCGCCGGTCGAGAGGATAGTCCACTACCTGCTCGAAGGCGGAATTGACCTCTGCTTCGTCGTCGGCACCGAGGCGACCTTCGGGTATGTCGTGCAGTGGGCGCTCCAGGCGCGCGAAGCCGGAGCCATGGTCGTGGATGTGAATCCGCGGGACACCGGGCTCGGCTCGATTGTGGATGTGCACCTTCAAGGCAAGGCAGGAGAGGTGCTGCCGAAACTGCTGCCGGAAACGAAGCTAGAAACCAGAAGCTAGATGCGAGAAGTCAGAAGTCCAAACAGCCGCGTCCATCAGCCTGTTCTCTTTGTACCTCTGTGCTAGGACTCCGTGATTGAATCCGAGTTTCTGAAGCTCTGCCGCAGACGGAAGTCGGTACGCAGGTTCGCCGGCCGGCCCGTCGAGCGGGAGAAGATCGAGCTCTGTCTTGAGGCAGCCCGGCGTGCGCCGTCGGCCGACAACATGCAGCCCTGGCGGTTCGTGGTGTTCGATGACCCGGACAAGAAGGCGCGGTTGGTCGATGCGGTACTCACGGGCGTTTTCGCGACCTCGAGGAAGCTCGCCGCCGCGCCGGTACTTGTCTGCCTGCTCATTAAGGAACACCTGCTGGTCAACAAGGTCGCCGGCGCGGTCCAGGGCACACAGTATCAACTGGTTGACGCCGGCATCGGCGGCGAGCACCTTGTGTTGGCCGCAGCCGAGCAGGGCCTCGGGACGTGCTGGATCGGCTGGTACGACGGCCGCGCGCTCATCAAACATCTGGGCCTTCGTGGCAAGGGCTACAAGCCCGTCGCGCTCATCGCCCTCGGCTACCCGGCCGCCGACGTGTCAGCCCACGAGCGCCCGCGCAAGCCTCTCTCCGAAATCGCGTCCTGGAACGAACCCCCGCGCCGCTAGTCGCGAGGTCGCTGTCTCACTTTGCCGGACCGAGCCCGGGACTCCTGCCCTTCCGGCTCTGGGTTCTACCTCTGCCCGGGTCTCGCCAATCGCACTTGACATACCGCCTGTTTGCGGCAAGACTTTGAGCGATGGGCCGCAGGACCTTCGTGGACAGACTGCAGACCCGGGCCGGCATGGCCGCAGTGCTGGCCGCGGTCGTTCTCTTCTCGGTCGCGGTGTATATCCCGGCCACGCGCTACGCTTTCGTCTGGGATGACCTAGCGCTCATCACCGACAATTCGCTCCTTGCCCGGTCCGGGCCGGCCGACATCTTCTCGCGCGGATACTGGGCCGGTAGCCAGGAGAACGTTGCCGGGCCGCACGCGTCATACTACCGGCCCCTGGTCACCTTGAGCTTCTGGCTCGACCTCAAAGCCTCCCATGCCAACCCGCACTGGTTCCACGCTGTCAACCTCCTCCTCTACGCACTGGCTGCGGCCGCAATCACCCTTGTGCTGTGGGAATTGCTGCACTCCGGAGTCTGGGCTCTGCTCGGCGGCCTGCTCTTTGCCGCCCATTCCTCCCACGTCGAATCGGTCGCGTTCGTGTCCGGACGGACCGACATCATGCTGACCCTTTTCATCGGTATTGCGGCCTCTGCGCTGCTCCGGTCCTTGGGCGAGCAAAATCGCCGGTGGTGGTTCGTAGTTCTGGCTGCTTTCGGTTGCGCCCTCTTAAGCAAGGAGACCGCGGTGCTGTTCCCGCTGCTCGTCGCGCTGGCGCCGCCGCTCGTGGGTGTCAGGTACGACCGCCGCCACTGGCTCCTGGTGCTAGCCGCTCTCGCGGTTCTTGCCGGCTACCTCCTGCTCCGCACCGCCGCGGTCCCGGTGCTCGTACCTCTCACTGGCCGGGTCAGCTTCTTTGGCCGGCTCGCGGCCATGGTGAACGGGCTTGGGATCTATACGCGCATGTTCTTCTGGCCGTTTGCACACCGCGCCTGGTACCAGGCCGGCGGCACTTCGCTCGTGCAGGCACCGAACATCGTCGCCGCCGTCCTGCTCGTCGCAACAGCCGCTTTCTTCGCGCTCAGGCGTCGTTTCGTATCAACACTCTGGGGCTATGCCTGGACCATCGCCTTCCTGTTGCCGGTCGCCGGTTTCGTCTCAGTCGGCCCGGTGGCCGCGGAACGACTGCTCTTGCTGCCTTCGGCCGGCCTCGTGATGGTCCTTCTGGCCGCGCTCGCACATGTCCCGGCACTTCGCGCCGCGACGCGCAGGCTGGTTGTGGCCGCGCTCGGCATCGTCATCTTCCTGCTCGGTGCGGACACGGTGCTGCGCACGCGGGTCTGGAAGAACAACGCGACGCTCTTCACAGCCATGGTCCGTGAGGCGCCAACCGCGCCGAGCGCATTTGGCAGCCTGGGCGACGCAGTCTCCGGAACACGGCCCGATTCCGCGCTCGCGCTCTACGAACACGCGCTGCGGCTCGACCCGGACTACGTCCATGCCCGCCTGCACGCCGCCATTCTCCTCAGCAACAAGGGCGACCACCCCGGCGCCATCCGGCACCTGCGCATCGCCCGGGAACTCGTACCCAACTCGAACATGGTGCTCAACAACCTCGCGCTTGCGTTCAGTGCCGCCGGCGAGAACGACAGCGCCCTCGCGACCATCGACCGGGCGATCGCGACGCAGCCCGGCGGCTCGGCCGTGCTCTATCTCAACCGTGCCGCCGTGTTGACAACGGCAGGGCGCATGGCCGAGGCTGAGGCCGACCTTGGCCGCGCGCTGGCCTTAGACAGCACTGCGTCAGGAGCCCGTACCATGCTGGCCGACCTGCTCAGACAGCAGGACCGCTACGACCGGGCAATCGTTCTGATGCAGGGCGAAGTCAGGTACCGGCCGTCGGCAGTCGGCTTCAAGTATCTGGGCGACTTGTTTCTCAGCACCGGCGACTCGTTGCGTGCGAGTGAGAACTACGGCCAGGCGCTCCGCCTCGACTCGACGTACCTGCCGGCCCTCTACAACCAGTCGGTGTTGACTGCGGCGCGAGGCGACATTGCCGCGGCTCGCACCCTCACGGAGCGGGCGTACGGGCTGCGGCCCAACAACGAAGCGATAAGGCAGCTCTACCTCCGATTCAATCAGAGCCCCAGCCCCAATCCCTAGGCCAGACGCCGGGCAGGTAGCACATCCCGGCACTAACCTGACGACCGCGCTCCCGGCGGGCTCCGACCATCCCTGAATCCGACATGGGAGTTCACCACGAAGACACAAAGGCACAAAGAGGGTGAGGAGTTCAGGTGATTCTATCTGCCTGGTGTTCTTGGTGGTCCAATATCGGGTCTGGGGGCCATCAGTCTGCTTGACATCGCACGTGTTTCCGGCAAGACTCTGAGCGATGGGCGCCAAAACCCTTGCGGAGAGATTGGACACGCGTGCCGGTATGGCCGCAGTCCTGATTACGGTCGCCCTTGTTTCTGTCGCCATCTACCTTCCGGCCACGCGCTACGCTTTCGTCTGGGATGATGAACCGTTGATCGCCAACAACTGGCTGCTGGCCCTTTCCCGGCCGGCTGAGGTCTTCACACGTGGGTTCTGGGCTGGAAGCCCGGAGCAGGACGCCGGACCGGGCGCATCGTACTACCGGCCGCTTGTCACGCTTAGCTTCTGGCTCGACCTCAAAGTTTCCCATGCCAACCCGCACTGGTTCCACGCTGTCAACCTCCTCCTCTACGCACTGGCTGCGGCCGCAATCACCCTTGTGCTGTGGGAATTGCTGCACTCCGGAGTCTGGGCTCTGCTCGGCGGCCTGCTCTTTGCCGCCCATTCCTCCCACGTCGAATCGGTCGCGTTCGTGTCCGGACGAACCGACATCCTGCTTACCCTTTTCACCGGCATTGCGGCCTTTGCCCTGCTCCGGTCTCTCCGCAAACACAACCGCTGGTGGTGGATCGTGGTTCCGGCCGCGTTCGGCTGCGCCCTCTTGAGCAAGGAGACCTCGGTCCTGTTCCCGCTGCTCGTCGCGCTGGCGCCGCTGCTCTTGGGAGTCAGGTACGACCGTCGCTACTGGTTGCTGGTGATGGCCACCGTAGCGGTGCTTGGTGGCTACCTGTTGCTCCGCGCTGCCGCAGTTCCGGTACTGGTCCCGTTCGGTGGTAGGGGCAGTATCCCAAACCGGCTTGCGGCCATCGTGAATACGTTCGGCCTCTACATCCGCATGTTCTTATGGCCGTTCAAACACCGCGCCCTGTACCAAGCCAGCGACACGTCCCTCGTCACGGCGCCAAACGTCATGGCCGCCCTCTTGTTTGTCGTATCAGGCGTGCTGTTCGCGTTCGGGCGCAGATTCGTTGCGGCGTTGTGGGGCCATGCGTGGACCATCGCCTTTCTGCTGCCGGTCGTCGGCAGTGTCGCAAGCGGCCCGATTGCCGCGGAACGGCTGCTCTGCCTGCCGTCGGGCGGTCTGGTGATGGTCGTGGTGGTCGTGCTCTCGCGCATCCCCGCATTCCGCACCGCGACGTTGAAGCTGGCCGGTGCCGGGCTTGGCATCGCCATCGTACTGCTCGGCGCAGACACCATGGCGCGCACGCGAATCTGGCGGAACAACGAGACACTCTCCTCGGCCATGATCCGTGAGGCGCCGGACGCTCCGAGTGGCTACGCGAACCTGGCCGACGCAATTGCCGGCCAACAGCCCGATTCCGCGCTCGTCCTTTACAGACACGCGCTCCGCCTCGATCAGGGCGATGTCCTGGTGCTGAACAACCTCGCGCTTGCGTTCCGGGACGCGGGCGAAATCGACAGCGCTCTCGTGATGATTGACCGGGCTATTGCGGCGCAGCCCGGCGGCTCGGCCGTGCTCCGCCTCAACCGCGCCAGCATCCTGATTTCGGCCGGGCGCACTGACGAGGCGGCTGACGAGCTTGGCCGCGCGTTTGCCCTGGACAGCACATTGCCCGGCGCCCGAACCATGCTGGCCGATCTGCTCGGAAAAGCAGGCAGCTACGACAGCGCAATCGTCCTGATGCTGGGGGAAGTCAGGCATCGGCCATCAGCAGAAGGCCTCACCTATCTGGGCGACCTGTTCATCACCAAGGGCGAATCGACGCGCGCGGGTGAAAGCTACAATCAGGCACTCCGTCTCGATCCGACACACGTGCCTGCGCTCTACAACCAGTCGGTGTTGTTCGCAACTCGGGGTGACCTTACCGCGGCCCGCGTACTGGCGGAGCGGGCTTACCTGCTCCGGCCCGATATCGAGGCAATCCGGCAACTCCACGTCCGATTCACGCAGAGCCCCAGCCCTGATCCCTAGCCCCGACGCCGGGCAGGCAGCACATCCCGGCACTAACCTGACGACCACGCTCCCGGCGGGTTCCGACCATCCCTGAATCCGACATGGGAGTTCACCACGAAGACACAAAGGCACAAAGAGGGTGAGGAGTTCAGGTGATTCTATCTGCCTGGTGTTCTTGGTGGTCCAATATCGGGTCTGGGGGCCATCAGTCTGCTTGACATCGCACGTGTTTCCGGCAAGACTCTGAGCGATGGGCGCCAAAACCCTTGCGGAGAGATTGGACACGCGTGCCGGTATGGCCGCAGTCCTGATTACGGTCGCCCTTGTTTCTGTCGCCATCTACCTTCCGGCCACGCGCTACGGTTTCGTCTGGGACGATGATACGCTGATCACCAACAACTTGCTCCTCGCCCGCTCCCGGCCGGCTGAGGTCTTCTCGCGCGGATTCTGGGCCGGGAGCCCGGAGCAAGTTGCCGGGCCAAGCGCATCCTACTATCGGCCGCTCGTCACGCTCAGTTTCTGGCTCGACCTCAGGCTCTCCCATGCCGACCCGCGCTGGTTCCACCTCGTCAACCTGCTGCTCTACGCGCTGGCTGCAGCCGCTGTGACGCTCGTCCTGTGGGAACTGCTCCATTCCCGAGTCTGGGCTCTGCTCGGCGGCCTGCTCTTTGCCGCCCATTCCTCCCACGTCGAATCGGTCGCGTTCGTGTCCGGACGGACCGACATCATGCTGACCCTTTTCATCGGTATTGCGGCCTCTGCGCTGCTCCGGTCCTTGGGCGAGCAAAATCGCCGGTGGTGGTTCGTAGTTCTGGCTGCTTTCGGTTGCGCCCTCTTAAGCAAGGAGACCGCGGTGCTGTTCCCGCTGCTCGTCGCGCTGGCGCCGCCGCTCGTGGGTGTCAGGTACGACCGCCGCCACTGGTTGCTGGTACTGGCCACGCTGATGGTTCTTGGCGGCTACTTCCTGTTCCGCGCCGGAGCAGTGCCGACGCTGGTTCCGTTCGATACGCGAGCAGGCCTCGCAAGCCGGCTTGCGGCCATCGTGAACACGCTGGGTCTCTATGTCCGTATGTTCTTCTGGCCGTTCAAGCACCGCTCGTGGTACCAGGCCAACAGCACGACACTCATCTCCGTCCCCGACGTCCTGGCCGTCCTGCTTCTCGTCGCTTCAGCGATGCTCTTTGCTCTCGGGCGTCGGTTCATGTCAGCACTCTGGGGCTATGCCTGGACCATTGCCTTCCTGCTGCCCGTTGTCGGCGTTGCCGCAATCGGCCCGGCAGCGGCAGAACGGCTGCTCCTGCTGCCCTCGGTCGGCCTGGTGATAGTCGTGGTAGCCGGGCTATCGCGCATCCCCGCGTCCCGCGTCGCAGTGCGCAGGGTCGTGGTGGCTGGGATCGGGGTAGTCATCGCAGGACTCGGTGCGGACACGATGGCGCGCACGCGAATCTGGCGGAACAATGAGACCCTCTTCACAGCCATGGTCCGCGAAGCGCCGACCGCTCCAGGCGCATATTCCTCACTGGCCGACGCGATTGCCGAGCAACGCCCGGATTCTGCGCTCGTGCTCTACGAACACGCACTCCGGCTCGACCCCGACTACGTGCACGCCCACCTGCACGCCGCCATCATACTCAGCAACAAGGGTGACCAGCGCGGCGCGATTGAACACCTGCGCGCCGCCCGGGCTCTCGTGCCCAACTCGGACATGGTGCTGAACAACCTCGCGCTCGCGTTCCGAGACGCGGGCGAAATCGACAGCGCTCTGGTAATGATTGACCGGGCTACTGCGGCGCAGCTCGGCGGCTCGGCCGTGCTCCGCCTCAACCGTGCCAGCATTCTGATTTCGGCCGGGCGCACTGACGAGGCGGCTGACGAGCTTGGCCGCGCGTTGGCCCTGGACAGCACATTGCCCGGCGCCCGAACCATGCTGGCCGATCTGCTCGGAAAAGCAGGCAGCTACGACAGCGCAATCGTCCTGATGCTGGGGGAAGTCAGACATCGGCCATCAGCAGAGGGCTTCACCTGTCTTGGCGACCTGTTCATCAATGCCGGCGACTCACTACGCGCTGGGCAAAGCTACAACCAGGCGATCCGCCTCGACCCGGCGTACGTGCCGGCGCTCTACAACCAGTCGGTGTTGCAGGCAGCGCGAGGCGACCCTGCCGCGGCTCGCATCCTGGCCGAGCGGGCGTACCAACTGCGACCCGACATTGCGGCAGTCAGACAGCTCTACATCGAGCTGGCCCCGCGCCCCGGCCGCTAGCCGCGGATCCGGACAGACCCGGTGGCCCAGCGGTTGCCTTCCGAACCCGCTGGCTCGCGATGCTGCGGTAGCAGATGTTGCCAACCAGTTGCTCGCGCCGGCGTGTCTGTCCGCTTGACATCGTGCCTGTTTCCGGCAAGACTTTGGGGAATGGGCGGCCAACCGCTTCAGGAAAGACTGCGCACGCGTGTCGGTATGGCCGTGGTGCTGGCTGCCGTTGCTCTCTTTGCGACTGCGCTCTACCTGCCCGCCACCCGCTACGGCCTCGTATGGGATGACAGCTCGCTGATCGCCGACAACTCGCTGCTCACCAACTCCCGGCCGGCCGCAGTCTTCTCGCGGGGATTCTGGGCCGGGAGCCCGGAACCGGTAACCGGCCCGGCTGCTGCCTACTACCGGCCTCTGGTCACCTTGAGCTTCTGGCTCGACCTGCATCTCTCCAATGCGAACCCGCGCTGGTTCCACACTGTCAACCTCCTCCTCTACGCGCTGGCTGCGGCCGCAGTCACCCTCGTCCTGTGGGAGTTGCTCCACTCCGGAGTGTGGGCTCTGCTCGGCGGCCTGCTCTTTGCCGCCCATTCCTCCCACGTGGAATCGGTCGCGTTCGTATCCGGACGAACCGACATCATGCTCACCCTCTTCACCGGCATCGCGGCCTTTGCTCTGCTCCGCTCGTTCCGCAAGCACGACCGCCGGTGGTGGTTCGTGGTTCTGGCCGCATTCGGCGGCGCCGTTTTAAGCAAGGAGACCGCGGTCCTGTTCCCGCTGCTTGTGGCGCTGGCGCCGCTCTTGGTCGGTGTGAGGTACGACCGCCGCTACTGGCTCATAGTTCTCGCCTGCCTGGCGATTCTAGGCGGTTACTTCCTGCTCCGCGCCGCAGCGGTCCCCGGCCCCATCCCGATCGAACAAGGCGTCGGGTTCGGGTCCCGGGTCGCGACCGTAGGCAATACGGCCGGGCTCTACATCAAACTGTTCTTCTGGCCCTTCGACCACCGCGCCAAGTACCCGGCGAGCGACGCATTCTCAGTCCCGACCCAGAACATCATTCTCGCCCTGCTCTTCGTCGTCACCATCCCGCTGCTTGCGCTCAAACGCCGGTTCGGTGCGGCGCTCTGGGGATACGTCTGGACGATCCTCTTCCTGCTCCCGGTCGCGAACATCTCGTCAATCGGCCCCCTGGCCGCAGAACGTCTGCTCTTGCTGCCTTCGGCCGGCATCGTTATGGTCCTCCTGATTGCGTTCTCGCGCCTGCTCACTTTCCGGGTCGCGGCGCGCCGGGTCGTGGGAGTAGCGCTCGCCCTGGTTGCTCTGCTGCTGGGTATCGACACAATGCTGCGCTCGCGGATCTGGCAAAACAACGAAACGCTGTTCACGGCAATGGTCCGCGAGGCGCCGGAGGCGCCCAGTGCCTACGCCAACCTGGCCGACGCCATCGCAGGGGAGCGCCCGGACTCCGCGCTCGCGCTCTACAACCGCGCGCTCCGGCTCGACCAGGGCTATGTCCATGCCTACCTGCACGCCGGCATTCTACTGAGCCGGAAAGGCGACCATCGCAACGCGATTCACCACCTACGCCTGGCCAATGAGCTGGAACCGAACTCGGCGACCGCGCTCAATAACCTGGGACTGGCATTCATCGCTGCGGGCCAGCCCGAAAGCGCCCTGGCGACACTCGACCGTGCCGTCTCCATCCACTCCGGCTCGGCCCCGCTCCACCTCAACCGCGCCAGCGCCCTGGCCGCGGCCGGACGGACGGCAGAAGCCGAGACCGATCTTCACCTCGCCCTAGAACTGGACAGCACTCTGCACCCGGCACGGGTGCTGCTTGCCGACCGACTGAGGCTGCGCGGTCTGTACGACAGTGCGGCCCTCCTGCTGGAGCAAGTGGCCAGAAGCGAGCCCACGGCCGCCAACCTCAACCGCCTCGGCAGCTTGCTCGTTGCGGCCGGCGACTCGGCCCGCGCCGAAAAATACTACGAATCGGCCCTGCGGCTCGACTCGACCTGCGTGCCGGCGCTCTACAATCTGTCGGTTCTTACTGCTGCACGGGGAGACTCAGTTGCGGCCCGCGTGTGGGCCGAACAGGCGTTTCGATTACGGACCGACCTCGAAGCGGTAAGGGAACTGCGCGAGCAACTCGCGCCGTCCCCGGTCCCCCGTCCCTAGTCCCTGGCCCTGTCCTTCAGTACCGCGCCGCGATGGGCATGCGCCAGCCGGTACCGAACGCCCGACTGGTTACTTTCAACCCGGGCGCGGCCTGGCGCCGCTTGTACTCATTCCGGTTAACCGCCTGAATGACCCACTCCACGGTCTTCCGGTCAATCCCGGACGCAACGATCTGGTCGGCCGACAGGCCATCATCGATATAGCCGGCGATGACGGCATCAAGCACGTCATAGGGCGGCAGGGTATCTTGGTCGGTCTGTTCCGGCCGCAACTCGGCCGACGGCGGCTTCCGGATTATCGCCTCGGGGATGACCTCGCGCCGGCGGTTGATGAAGTCTGCCAGGGCGTAGACCGTGGTCTTGGGCACGTCGGCCAGCACGCACAGCCCGCCGCTCATATCGCCGTACAGAGTGCAGTAGCCGACCGCAAGCTCGCTCTTGTTCCCGGTCGCGAGCACCAGATGTCCGAATTTGTTGGAAATCGCCATCAGGATGTTGCCCCGGACCCGCGCCTGGAGGTTCTCCTCGGTCGTATCAGGCTTCCGGCCCACGAACTCACGGGCAAGCACAGACAGATAGGTCTGGCACACCTCGGCTATGCCTACTTCGCGGAACTCGACGCCCAGGTTCTCTGCCAGGCAACGCGAGTCTTCGACACTGCCCCGGGACGAATACTCGGAAGGCATGGTGATGCCCAACACGTTCTTCGGACCAAGGGCCGACGTTGCCAGGCAGCAGACCACCGCCGAGTCGATGCCGCCGGAGAGCCCCAGCACGGCCTTCTCGAACCCGCACTTGCGCACGTAGTCGCGCACGCCCAGTACGAGCGCGTCGTGAATCGACTCGACCGCATCGACCGCGATGTAGTTGCTGTCCGCCCCTTGGCCGCCGGTTTCGACCACCGCCAGGTCCTCCTGGAATGGCCTTAGCGCCAGCAGAGGCCGGCCCTGCCGGTCAAACGCCATGCTGCGGCCGTCGAACACGAGGTCGTCGTTACCGCCGACCTGGTTGACGAATACGAACGGCAGGCCATGCCGCAATGCGTGACCCGCGACCAACCGCTTGCGTACGACGTCCTTGCCGACCGCGAACGGCGAGGCCGAGATGTTGATGAGAACGGTCGCTCCGGCTGATGCCAGTTCAGCCACCGGGTCGCGGTCGTATAGCTTCCTCTCCCACATCTCCGGCGAGTTCCACGCGTCCTCGCAGACCGACAGCCCAAGGACCTCGCCCTTGAACTTCACCGGCTGCACCTTGTCACCCGGGTCGAAGTACCGGGTTTCGTCAAAAACGTCGTACGTCGGGAGCAGGGACTTGGCCTGCCGCGACCGCTCCCTGCCGCCTTCCAGCAGAATGGCGGCGTTGAGCAACCCCTTCCCCATGCTGCGGGGAGAACGGACCGGAGCACCGACGATTATGCCTGCCTCGGGGTATCGGGCCGATATCTGCCCGACCTCAGCCAGCCCGGCCTCTGCACGGTCGATGAACCAGCCGTGGGCAAGCAGGTCTCGCGGCGGGTACCCGGTCAGCACCAGCTCGGAGAAGACAACCAAGTCGGGCTTCAACTCGCGGGCCCGTTCCAGTGCCTGTTGCACGCGACGCAGATTGCCCGGCACGTCACCAACGACCGGATTCAACTGAGCAAGGATAATCCTCATAGCCTGTCGCTCGTCATGCAAGCTGTCCACTAGCAGTCTGCCAAACTCGCACCCCTTGTCAACAAAGGTAGCCTCATCTATTATCTCTGTCCCTGTGCTTCCCGCAATACTGCTGCTCCTGCCGCTCCAGTTGGCGCAGTCAACAACGCCGGCCCGGCCCGGGCTCGATACCCTTGACCTTTCGGGCCGTGCCGTCGTTCTGTCGGTGGATGACGGCTACCACTCGGTCTACGAGAACGTGTACCCGCTGCTCAAGCGCTACCGCATGACCATGACCCTTGCGCTCATCTCCGGCTGCATAACCAAGGGCCGGCCGTCCTACAACCCCTCCGACCGCTTCCTGAACGAAGACGAAATCCGGGAGATGATTGACTCCTGCGGCATCGAAGTCGCGAGCCATACCGTTACCCATCCCTGGCTGACCCGGGTTAACACGGCAACTGCATGGTGGGAGATAACCGAGTCCAAGCGACAACTCGAGTCGCTGTTCGGTACCGAGGTCATCACCTTCGTCTACCCCTACGGCGACATGACCGGCAGGATCCGCGACATGGTGCGGCGGGCCGGATACCGGCTCGCACGCAAGGTCGGACCCGGCACGCCGAACCTCTGGGTGGACCCGTACCGCATCCCGGAGGTGGAACTCAGAATGGAGACCCGGCTGCCCGACATCATAGAGCATATACGCCGGAACAAGACAACGGTCATACTGCTGCACCGCATCGTTCCTTCGCCACGGGTTTTCACCGAATGGTCGGCGGCCGACTTCGCGGCCCTGCTGGACTGGATGCACCGGCGTCGAGTCAGGGTCGTCAACTTGGCTGAGCTCTACCGGCAGTGGTGGCGGGAGAGATTGGACCGAGCGCTGATCGAGGCGACGCGCGGCTCGGTCCCGACGTGGCTATTCGAGGACGTAGACATCGACGCCACTCGCACTCGCCATTCCCGCTGAGGCGAAGGCGTCCATGTACTGCTTCCGGCCGACGAAGATATCGATGTGCTTCCCCTTGATGGCGCTGCCGATGTCGTGGGCATGGAAGACACCGCCCAGAGTCTGACCGTTTATCGACACATTCTCCGCCTGCGGGATGTAGACAATCGAACCCAGCGGTATCAGACGCGGGTCCACAGCAATAGACTTGAGTTCGGTGAGCCGGTGCCCGCCGTAGCCGAGGAACTGGTCCACCACCTGGGCGCGGTTCGCGCGCTTCAGGTAGCTGATGCGCCGCCCGTCCCTCAGACGAGCTGCCGCCTCCACCCTGAAAGCCTTCACGAAGGCTGAGGAGAACCTGCCGAGCAGTTGGCCGTCGGCAAGGTAGATGGGTGATGACCGGCTGGTAGGATACTCGGTCTCATCAACCGCCCAGTAGTAGGTTACCTTGAAACGCCCGAGATAGCGCGCTTGGGGAATGCCGGAGCTGTCATGCTGCCCGGCGAAGATGAAGTCCGGCGGCCGGACTCCTGCCCGGACCAGACTGCTCGTGGTCTGCGCCCTTGGCAGGAAACAGGCCGACATGAGCAGAAAAAGGCCGATGGCCCATTTTCTCATGGTATTATGCTCCAAATCCTGCTGTCCATGTCAAGGAAATCCTACGGCCGCCACTCGACGCTACTGAGCCAATTCGTATAATATGTTGTAGAATAATGACTTATCTCCAATGCCGCCTACCGGTCCGACCTGAGAAGTGTGGCTCGTGCTGGATTCTTCAGCCGGAGAACCGCCGGACAGGCGACGGCTGTACTAGCCGAGGTCGAGTTCGCTCTGGCGAGCGTTTCCGGCCCTGCGGCTGAAGTGTTCGTATGCCCGTTTCTGGGCCATCCGTCCCCGCGGCGTTCGCTGGATGAGACCCTGCTGGACCAAGAACGGCTCGTAGACCTCCTCCAGTGTGCCGACGTCCTCACCCACGGCTACGGCCAGTGACGACGCGCCAACCGGGCCACCATTGAACCTGTCGATGATGGTAAGGAGTATCTTCTTGTCCATCTCGTCGAGACCGAGCGTATCTACATCCAACTGAGTCAGGGCGTAGCGTGTTATCTCCTTGTCCACCAACTCTTTACCCCCGACCTGGGCAAAATCGCGGACGCGCCGCAGGAGGCGGTTCGCGATTCGCGGGGTCCCCCGAGACCTTCTTGCGATCTCCGCCGCCGCCGCGTCGTCTACCTTGACGCCGAGAATGCGCGCCGTTCTTCGGACGATCAAGACCAGGTCATCTGCCGGATAGTAGTCGAGGTGGAAAGACATGCCGAACCGTGAACGCAACGGCGCGGTCAAGAGCCCCGACCGGGTGGTGGCTCCGACCAGGGTGAAACCGTGGAGCCCGATCTTCTCCGACCTCGCCCCAGGGCCCTTGTCGATGAGCACGTCGAGCGCGAAGTCCTCCATTGCCGGGTAAAGGTACTCCTCCACCGCCTTGTTGGTTCGGTGTATCTCATCTATGAACAAGACATCCCTAGGTGCCAGCCCAGTCAAAATCCCGGCGAGGTCGACGGGACGTTCGAGAATCGGGCCCGAACTCGCCCTGACCGCGGTCCCCATCTCGCCGGCGATGATGTAGGCGAGGGTCGTCTTGCCCAGCCCGGGCGGTCCAAACAGCAGGACGTGCTCAAGCGGCTCATCGCGCAGTTTGGCCGCCTCGATGAACACCCGCAGGTTCTCCTTCAGGCGGGACTGGCCGATGAAGTCTTGAAGCGTCCGTGGCCGGATTTCGTCGTCCAGCGCCTCCTCGCCCCGTATCCGTACGGGCGACGATATCCGTTCCGTCTGCACCATGTTAGCCTCGTTGCGCCAGCGCGAGCTTCAACAGGTCCTGCAGGCTCATGCTCTCGGCCGCCCCGACGCGGCGCAGGCGTTCCCTGGCCTCGCGGTGCGTCAGCCCAAGCGAGACCAGTGCCGATTCCGCGTCAGCCAGCAGTCCCGATCCGGTTTCGGGCGGCGGGGCCTCGGCCTGTAGCTTCTTGATGATGTTGTCCGCCTTGGTCGGCCCGATGCCGGGCACGGTGCGCAGGACATCGGCCTTGCCGTTGGCGATGATCGAATCGATCTCGGCCGGTGCAAACCGTGACAGCAGATTCAGACCGGCCTTGGGACCGATTCCCGACACCGATGTCAGCCGTTGGAATGCGATCATCTCTTCCTTGTCGAGGAACCCGAACAGCTCTACCCCGTCCCGGGCGAAATGCGTGTGAACGCGGATTACGACCTCGCTACCGACGTCGGCAAGCCGTCGCGACGTCGAAAGCGGGGTTTTCAGGCCGAACCCCATGCCCTGGCAATCAACGACGATGTGCGTCGGTTCTTTGTCGACCAGGATCCCGCGCAGCCGCTCTAGCACCGTCGCCTCGCGGTTGCCGGCTGCCTGCGGCTCAGGCAGTACGCTGCAGCCAAGGCGTCGGCTGCGTGTTCAGAGACGCGCTCACCGAGGCCGAGCAGCCGTTTCACCATGTAGTTCATCTGGTGTTTCGATGCCCGGCCGCTGCCGGTCAGGGCCAGCTTGATGGTGGCCGGCGTCAGCTCGGTCACCGGTACGCGATTTCGTCCCAAGACGTAGAGGATGGTGCCACGTGCCTCGGCCGAGCGGATTACGCTCCGGGCCCCGACCGATTTGAAGAAGAGGGTTTCGAGCGCACACTGCGCCGGCCGCGTGCGCCGGACCACTTCCTCCAATCCCTCGCCGAGCGAACGGAGCCGCTCGGGCGTGGTCTGCCCTGTATCCGTGGTTATCAGTCCGAACTCAGTCGCCTCGTCGTCCTCGATGATTCCGTATCCGGTCGCGCCCAGCCCGGGGTCAATCCCGAGAATCCTCAAGTGAGGCTATCCGGCGGCCGCGATCTTCTCCAGTATCTCGTCCGGGATGTCGAAGTTGGCGTAGACCTGTTGGACCTCTTCGAGTTCCTCAAGCATCTCGATCAGCTTGAGGACCTTGGGCGCATCTTGCTCCGACAGCTTGACCGAGTTGGCCGCTATCATAGTGAGCTCAGCGCTGTCGAACGGGATGCCGGAGTCCTTGAGCTGCTTCTTCACTTTTTCCAGCACGCCGATCGGGGTAAGAATCGAGTAGGCGCTGGCCTCGGTCTGCACGTCATCGGCTCCGGCTTCGAGTGCGGCAGTCAGCACTGCGTCCTCGCCCGCCTTGTCCTTGGATACGACAATCAGGCCCTGAGGTTTGAACTGCCATGCTACCGACCCGGCCGAGCCCATGCTGCCGCCGTACTTGTCAAAGACGTGACGGACTTCAGCCGTACTCCGATTCTTGTTGTCAGTAAGCGCGCGAATCAGCAAGGCCACGCCGGCCGGACCATAGCCCTCGTAAATGGTCTCTTCATAAGTTACACCCGGCAACTCGCCGGTGCCTTTCTTGATGGCACGGTCGACATTGTCGGCCGGCATGTTGATCGCCTTGGCCGATTCGACCGCTGTACGCAGCCTGGGGTTGGCGTTCACGTCGCCGCCGCCGATCCTCGCGGCCGTGGTGATTTCCCGAATCAGCTTGGAAAAGGCCGCTCCGCGCGCCTGGTCGGCCTTGCCCTTCTTGTGCTTGATTGTGGACCACTTAGAATGTCCGGACATAACTATCCTCCTCAGCAACCGGCGAAGCAACGCCGGCTGTCGTAAAGTGATTGAATGCCAGTCCTGTCACGACACCGGACTCAGGCTATCGTCTAGTGTTCTCGCCCCTATTCTAGGGCTGCAGACGCTGATGTCAACATTGTGCCGCTCGAATAAGCTTGACAACTGCGGCAAACGACCTTAACTTAGAAGTACCATGCTTGCCCTGACACTGGTCATCACCCTGGTCGGAATTGACCCCAACGCCGGCACAACCGGGTTCGATTTTCTCAGATTGACACCCACTGCCCGCGAAGCGGCCATGGCCGGGGCTGCGGTTGGGGCCGCGGCCGGCCCGATGGGCTTCTGGTTCAACCCGGCCCACGCCCTGTCCGCCGAAGGCCCCCGCGCCTGCGTCGGCTACCTGAACTACGTCGCCGGCGTCCAGACCGGCTCCGCCGCCTACAGCCAGCCCGTCGGTACCGATGGCGACAAGGGCGTCGGGCTCGGTATCGTCTACTTGAACTCCGGCGCCATGAAACGGACGAATGAGCGCGGTGATGAACTGGGCACGTTCGGCGTGTCCTATGCCAACCTCAACCTGAGCGGCGCGATGCGGCTCGGCGACGAGCTTTCGGTCGGCGTCGGCCTGCAGGGACTGTACGGCTCGATCGACACCTTCTTCGGGATGGGACTGGCCGGCAACATCGGAACGACTTACCGGTTGCCCGTCGACGGCCTCAGCGCGGGCGTGGCCGTTAAGAACGTCGGCTACCAGCTCAAGCCCTTCCAGACAGAACGCGACCCCCTGCCCGTTGGCTTCGGGCTCGGTCTCGCCTACCAGCCGAACCCGGCACTCAACCTGCTGCTTGACGTGCACAAGCCGATCGACAACCGCATCATCGTCCGCGCCGGGGTGGAAGGCTGGGTGGCAGACCTGCTTGCGCTCCGCGCGGGATACACGACCGAGGGAATCGACCTGAAGACGGGCGGTGGTGAGGACATCCTGGCTGGCCTGACTACAGGTCTCGGCTTCCGCTGGCGCGGATATCAGCTCGACTACTGCTTCATTCCGATGGTCGAACTGGGTGTTGCCCACCGTATCTCGCTGGCGTTTTCTCTCTAGCGCGAACGACTGCTGCCTGCCGTGAAGAAGCAATTCATCAAAGACATCAAGACCGGAGCGCAGGTTGACGATATCTTCTACTGCTCGCGCCGGGACGTAAAAGAACGTCGCGACGGCGGCGCGTTCTTGAGCCTCGAACTCCGCGACAAGACCGGTTCGGTCCCGGCCATCATGTGGGACCGAATCGACGACGCCCTGCGCTGCGTCGAGGTCGGCGGCTTCTATCGCGTTGTGGGCCGGATGGGCGATTACCAGGCCAAACCGCAGTTCACCATCAGCCTTATCTACCCGACTGAACCGGCCGACATATCACGGGACGACTTCATCGCCGCGTCGCGCTACGACCGCGGGCAGCTCCTGACCGAACTGCGCGGCTACGTGGCCGCGGTCAAAAACCGCTACCTCCGGGCCCTGCTCGACTCGTTCTTCACCGACGAGAAGTTCGCGGCGGAGTTCAGCCTGGTGCCTGCCGGCGCGCGCGTGCACCATGCCTTCCTCGGCGGCCTGCTCGAACACACGGTGATGATGTGCCGGGCGGCGCAGCCGCTTCCCGACCTCTACCCCGAACTGGACCGCGACCTGCTGATGGCCGGAGTCATCCTGCACGACGTCGGCAAGGTGAAGGAATACGTCTACGACGTTGCCATCGACCACACACCCGACGGCAGGCTGATGGGACACCTCGTAATGGGAGCCAAGATGGTTGAAGACAAGATTGCCGGCATCAAGGACTTCCCGGCCGAACTCTCCCGGATGATCCGGCACATCGTCCTTGCCCATCACGGTGAGCTTGAGTTCGGCTCTCCGAAGACGCCCAAGTTCGCCGAGGCCTTCCTGGTCTTCTCCCTCGACTACGCGGACTCGCGCCTCGCCATCTTCCGTGAGGTCGTCGAGAAGAATAAGAAAGCCAAATGGACTGACTTCAACAACTACCTGGACACCAACGTCTACATAAAAGACCCACCCGAAGCCTAGTCGCGCGATGAGCGCCGACCCAGACTTCGCAACCCTGCAATCGGCCTGCCGGCAACTCGATATCGAGTTGAGTCAGGCGCAGTACGACTCGCTCGTCCGCTACACCCAGCTGCTGCGTGACTGGAACCAGCGCATCAATCTCGTCTCCCGGCGCGACACCGGCCGGATCCTGTCCTATCACGTGGTCGACTCACTGGCGGCGCAGCGTCTGATCCCGCAAGGCGCTCGGGTCTGTGACATCGGCAGCGGCGCCGGCCTGCCCGGCATTCCGCTGGCAATCGTCAGGTCGGACCTGAAGATGCTGCTCGTCGAGGCTTCACAGAAGCGAAGCGGTTTTCTTGGAACGGCGGTCGCTGAGCTCGAACTCGCCAACGTGGAAGTGATGAGCCGACGGGCCGAGTCACTTCCTCCGCTCGAGTGCGACGTTACGCTCAGCCGCCTGTCCGGCCCGCTGCGGGACGCGGTCCGTTATGCGGGCCCGCATCGCAAGCCGACCGGCACAGTTGTCCTGTACAAGACCCGTGCTTGCCCGGCTGAGCTATCCAAGGCATCGAGGCAGCTGGCACGCAGCCGGCTGCGGGTAGCCGGCTCGCACGACGTCTTCCTGCCGCTGTCCGGCATCCCGCGTCGCTTCATCGTGCTCGGTTCCTCGCGCTAACCAGAAGCCGCCGGGGAAAAAAGAAAGAAGGCCCTGTCGGCCTTCATTCTTTCAAAGTTGGATGTAACCGATAAAAGCGTGCTCGGGTTCGTGCAAAACTCGTAGAAAGGAGGTGATCCAGC